>JAFLRQ010000003.1:0-29046 GCA_022511395.1 Agathobacter sp.
TCAAAATCCCTTACAATCTGTTCCAGCTTCATTATGCCTCCATTTATTACATCATGATTATATTTTAGAAATTATCTTTGTATTATAGGCAAAGAGTTCACCCCTTGGCTTTGTGTCAGAATGAACCGCAATGACCATTCGGCCTTGGCATCGTATTAAATCTTCATTTAATTTCATTTGATTCCAGAGAATAATTCCCCTCAAACACCTCTGTTGCAGGTCCGGTCATAAAGATGTGGTTGCTGTCCGGGTCATAGTTAATCGTCAGATCCCCGCCGCGAAGATGTACCAGCACCCGATTGTCGGTGAGCCCGTTCAGTATGCATGCCATCACAGTGGCACAGGTGCCGGTTCCGCAGGCCAGTGTCTCCCCGGAGCCGCGCTCCCACACCCGCATGGACACCTCCGTCCGGGAATGAACCTGAACAAACTCGGTGTTCGTCCGCTCAGGGAAGCGCTCATGCCGCTCAAAGAAGGGGCCGTATTTCTCAAGCTCAAACTCCGCCACATTCTCCACAAAAATCACTGCGTGGGGGTTGCCCATGGACACGCAGGTCATATGCCACTGGCGCCCTGCCACAGAAATCGGTTCATTCACCACCCGCTCCCCCTGTGCCTTCACCGGAATCTGCTCCGGCGCAAGGATCGGTTCCCCCATATCCACACGCACGGCGGACACTCTTCCGTCCTGTATATCGAGGCTTAAGTACTTGACACCGGCGCCGGTCTCCACCGAGATCTCAGTTTTTTCGGTCATGTGATGATCGTACACATACTTCGCCACACAGCGGATGCCGTTGCCGCACATCCCTGCCTCGGAACCGTCCGCATTGTACATTCTCATACGAAAGTCCGCCACAGACGATGGTCCGATGGTGATCAGCCCGTCCGAACCAATGCCGAAATGCCTGTCACTCACCGCAACGGACAACTGCTCCGGATCTGCAATGGTCTCCTCAAACAGATTCACATAGACATAATCATTTCCGCAGCCGTGCATTTTCGTAAACTTCATGTGCGATCTCCTTCCTCTCTTTCCCATCTATCTTATACTTTATGCAGACAGGAGTCCCTTTACGTTATACTCATGGCAGATTTTTCACCTGCCGTGGGTATATGTCACACGAAAAAATGCAACACCCGAAACGGGAATTGCATTTTTTCACATCCTCTATATACTCAGTATACCCATACTCGCAAGTAATACTCCGACGATTCCCACCAGATTCACAATTGCAAGGATCATGGCAATCAGCCCGAACTGTTTGGATCCCTTCACCGATTCCTCGACATCGTTTAGCTGGTTAATCCGCTCCAGACGCTCGTCCATCCCCTTATAAAGCTCTTTAATATTGCGATAACAGCTCACAGTCTCCGAGTGCACCTTGTCGGTAATCTCGCCCTTTGCAGTATCCAGCTGGCTTTGAATCTGTGTGAGGGCCTCTTTCATCTCTCTGGTCTGATCCATCGCCTGTTGTCTGGAAGCACGCAGATTCTCTGTCAAATCTGCCTTGACTGTCGCCTCAAACTGCTCCAACTGGGCTCCGACGACGTCATTATTGTTTGCCATCATTCCGAGACGGTCAATCTTAGCGCCGACATCATTCTTCAGTGAAGATTCCAGACGATCCATCTGCGCCCCGACATCATTCTTGATTGAGGACTCGATCTGTTCCAGCCGCACCGCAACCTTCTGAATCAGCGCGTCAATATGGCGCTCCACCTCCTGAGAAACCCCATCGGCCTGCTCCTGGCGCTCCTTTAAGATCTGATCCAACGCCAGCGCTTTTTCTTTACGCTCGTCCACCAGAGTCTGAAGCTCCTCCACCTGAGACTCCCTCGAATCGAGCATGTCCTGCAGCTGCTGTGCCCGCTCACGAAACTCATCAATTTGCTTTAATAAGATATCATCTTTGCTCACGATACTCAGATTCCTTTCGTATATATACTTAATTGCCTCCAGATCCGGTTCCCGGTCAACGACCACGGTATCGACATTTGAACGGGCATTTTTTTGATTTGCTGTCTTAGATGCCTTCGGTCCGCTATTGTTCACATTTTTGCGACGATTATTCCGTATCTGTCTGCGCAGCTCCAGCAACAAACCCGCCATACTGTTTCTCCCGGTATTTTATTATCCGTACACTTTAACATGATTATTGTATCATTTCACATATTTTTTGTAAATGGGTAAAAAGAAAAAAAATACAAGATAAGCGATTTTTTTACAAAACATCTCAAGATATTGGTGTTTTCTACATAAAAAGGGGCAGCCATTGGCTGCCCCTGCTGTTGTGTGCTATGATAACCGGAACCGCTTTACAATTTCCTTGAGTGCATCGATAGATGCTCGGCTCTCCTGCAGCGTCATGTAACCCTCCTGCGAGTTCTGCGCAGTCTCCGTTGACTTCTCCGCAATCACGGTAATTCCGTCGGAGGACTCACTCACCTTGCCGCTGATATCCTGTACCGCATCAGAGATGTTGCTGACATAGGAATCCATAATATCCACGGCATCTCCGACCTGATTCATCACCCGGATAAAGGATTCTGCGTCCTCCTGATATCTGCCGCCCGACTCCATAAACACCTTGTAGTCGGGAAGAACCGTCTCCTCCAAAAATGACATCATGCCGGTAATGCACTCCGTCATATTGGCCACCGCCTGGTTGACCTCTCCCACGATGGAGTTGATGTTCTCAACCGTCTGCAGGGTCTGTCCCGCAAGATCCCCAATCTCCGTGGCAACCACCGCGAAGCCTCTGCCAGCCTCTCCGGCTCTTGCCGCCTCGATGCTCGCATTGAGTGCCAGCAGATTCGTCTGTGAGGAAATCTGCTTGATATCATCCGTGAGCTCGTTGATCCTGTCCACAGCCCTCGACTGTGTAATCGCCTGATCTGATTTCTGCTTCATCACCTCATAGATGCCGTTGGTCTTGGCGCTGGAGGCCTTGCTCTTTTCCTCCATTTCAGTGGCGCGCTTGGACACGACCTGTGAATCCTGCCTTCCGTCCTTTGCAAGCTGTGAAATCAGGCCGGAATTCTTCTTGATCTCCGCAATCCCCTCCACAATATCGGCGACATTCGCCGACGCGAGCTGCATGCTGGCCGCCAGCTCCTGCGTCGCAGCGGAATTGTCCTCGGACCGGTTGCTGTTTTCCTGCATCAGCACATTCAGATCATCGACATTCTGCGTGATGTTTGTCTCAGTCTGATGGATACTGCTGACAATATCGCGCAAGGAGTTCCTCATGATATGTATCTCGTTGGCGATCACGCCGACCTCGTCCTTCATTTTGCGAAGCTTGCTGCCACCCTTGGTCGGCACGAAATCGAGCTGCGCCGTCTGCTTGATAATCTCAGTCAGCTGCTGCAGCGGTCTGGAAATGCTCATACCCACCGCAACACCTACAGCCACGGCTAACAGCGCTGCAAACACAGCCGTCAGGCCGATCACCAGCTGCATGTGCAGGGAATCGGCATAGATTTCCTCCTCCGGAGCGGTCAAAACCAGCTTCATCCCATTCCTCAGATTATAATAACTCAGCTGCTTCTTTTTCCCCTGATAGCTGTAGCTCACATTCTTGCCTGCGCGGCTCTCATCGGACAACACTCCCGCAATACCGGAGAGGGACTTATCCAGCGCGGAAAGATTCTGGCCCATCTCGATGTTCTTGTTGTGAATAATCGTGCCGTCCGCCCCCGTCAGAAATGCATAGCCGCTGGAAAACGCACTCAAGGCATCCACCTGGTCCGTGAGCTGTCCAAAGTCAATGTCCATACCCACAATTCCGATGGATGTGCCATCCTCCGCAAAGAGCGGCACCACATAAGAGATCATGTACACCTGGATATTCTCATTCATGTACGGATCCATCCAGATTGGCGCTCCGTATTTGACCGGAATATAATACCAGCCCACATGGGCGGCATCATCCTCATCGTACATTGAGAAATCCGTCGGAGTCACGGAATCAAATTCCGCATCCAGCGAGTCTCTGGTCAGGAATATGCCTGAAGTCGGATTTGAGAAATCAGGATTATAACGTATGTAGCAGGTGATGGCTCCCTCTGTATGCATAGCGAAATTGTCCGTCACATCTGCGACCGCCGCTGTGAATTCGTCTGCATAATTCTTGTTCTGTTTGAACTTTCCTTCATCCAGACTCTTGGCGACAAGATCGCTCAAGGTATTCACCGACTGCTCCACTCTCAGAATGATGTCATTCACTTCCTGCGACTTCAGCCTGCCTACAGACCCCAGCTCCTCCAGAGCCATAGCCCCTTCACTTTTCCTCGTGTTGACAATGCTCACTCCTCCGACAATCATCGCCGTGATCACGGAGCAGATTGCAATTGCCAAAATAATTTTCGTTCGTATTCTTCGCACAGCCTTATCCTCCAATCCTTCCCATTATATCCTATTTCTTCCTTCCCCGCAACAAATTCTCTTATTTAGTTTCTGTTCCCAAAATTGTTTGCCGCAAAACGCACAATAAAAAGGGACCGCCCTCAGACGGTCCCTCTCATCTGCCCTGTCAGTGCCTTTTATTCGCCGGCATACAGAGTTACAAGCTTCTTCAAGTGCTCATAGCGCGCCTTTGCATTCTTCTCGGAAGCCTCGAACAGCTCTGCTGCTCTTTCCGGATTGAACTTGGCAAGAGACGCATAGCGGTTCTCACCCTTTAAGAACTCCTGATAATCTCCGGTGGGCTCCTTGGAATCCAGAGTAAACGCATTCTTTCCTGCCACAGCAAGCTCCGGATTATAGCGGAAGTTGAACCAGTAGCCGGACTCAACAGCCAGCTTCTCCTCGGTCTGAGCCTTGCTCATGCCCTTCTTGATGCCGTGGTTGATGCACGGAGCATAAGCGATGATCAGTGACGGTCCCGGATAAGCCTCCGCCTCAGCAATCGCCTTCACGCACTGGTTCATGTCAGCTCCCATGGAGATGTGAGCCACATACACATAGCCATAGCTCATGGCGATACCCGCGAGATCCTTCTTCTTGGTCTCCTTGCCGGCCGCTGCAAACTGCGCAATCGCGCCAACCGGAGTAGCCTTGGAGGACTGTCCGCCGGTGTTGGAGTATACCTCGGTATCAAATACCATGATGTTGATATCCTTTCCGGATGCCAGCACATGATCCACACCGCCGAAGCCGATGTCATATGCCCATCCGTCACCACCAAAGATCCACTGGGACTTCTTTGCGAGGTAATCCTTCTCCTTCAAGATATTTTTGGAGGCATCGCATCCGCAGGACTCCAGCACAGCCACCAGCTTCTCGGTCGCCGGACCATTCTCGATGCCGGAGGCAAAGGTGTCATTCCACTCCTTGATTGCCGCCTTGACATCCGCCTTGTCGGTCTTTGCTGCCAGATCATCCAGCTCGCTCTTTAAGCGGTCACGGATGGCTCTCTGTGCAAGCAGCATACCGTAACCAAACTCAGCCGCATCCTCGAACAGGGAGTTGGACCATGCCGGGCCCTGTCCCGCCTTGTTCACCGTGTAAGGTGTGGACGGTGAGGAGTTGCCCCAGATTGAGGAGCATCCGGTCGCATTTGCAATGTACATGCGCTCTCCAAAGAGCTGCGTGATCAGCTTCGCATACGGAGTCTCGCCGCATCCGCCGCAGGCGCCGGAGAACTCTAAGAGCGGCTGACGGAACTGAGAACCCTTCACAGAGTTAAGCTTGAATTTATCGATGACATCCTCCTTGTCCGGAAGAGTCACTGCATAGTCAAAGAACTTCTGCTCGCTCTCATTCTCCTCAAAGGATGCCATGGAAATTGCGCGGCCCATCTTGGTCTCCGGGCACACATTTGCGCAGGAACCGCAGCCCGTGCAGTCATAAGCGGATACTACAATTGCAAACTTGTAACCCGGCATCTGGTTCATGTCCTTCATCGCCATACCGGCAGGAGCCGCAGCTGCCTCAGCATCTGTCATGGCAACCGGACGGATACATGCGTGCGGACATACATAAGAGCACTGGTTACACTGGATACATTTTTCTACATCCCATACCGGAACATCTGTCGCCACACCGCGCTTCTCGTACGCTGCGGTACCGACGGGCGTCCATCCGGTCTCATACTTCATGGTTGTGGATACCGGAATCGTGTTACCCATCTGCGCGTTGACCTTGGACTGGATATCGCGGACGAAGTCAATTACTTCCGCTCTTCCGCCTGTGTATTCCTTGCCATTGTCAGAATCCGCACAGTTCTTCCAGCTCTCCGGAACATTGACCTTCACGTAAGCGGTAGCGCCCGCGTCGATTGCGTCGTGGTTCATCTTCACCACATCATCGCCCTTCTTTGCGTAGGACTTGGTGGCTGCATCCTTCATGAGCTTGATAACCTCTGCCTCGGGAATCAGCTTGGTCAGCGAGAAGAATGCGGACTGAAGCACCGTGTTGATACGGTTGCCAAGGCCGATCTCCTTGCCGATTTTCACACCGTCGATGATGTAGAAGTTGATATTGTTCTCAGCGATATAGCGCTTTACCTGACCCGGCAGCTTCTCATCCAGCTCATCCTCCGTCCACTGGGTGTTGAACAGGAAGGTTCCTCCCGGCACAAGATCCTGCACCATATTGTACTTATAAATATATGCAGTACAGTGGCATGCCACGAAATCCGCCTGAGAGATCAGGTAGGTAGAACGAATCGGCGTATTTCCGAAACGCAGGTGGGAAATGGTCACACCGCCGGACTTCTTGGAGTCATAATCAAAGTATGCCTGCGCATACATGTCAGTGTTGTCACCGATGATCTTGATGGAGTTCTTGTTGGCACCTACCGTACCGTCGGCACCCAGACCCCAGAACTTGCAGTTTGTAGTTCCCTGCGGAGTCGTCACCGGATTTTCCTTTACATCCAGAGACAGATGAGTCACATCGTCATTGATACCGATGGTAAATCTCTGCTTCTCGGTGTTGTTGAACACTGCAATGATCTGTCCCGGAGTGGTGTCCTTGGAACCTAAGCCGTAACGTCCGCTGGTGATCGGAACCTGATCAAACTTAGAACCCTTGAGGGCTGCCACAACATCCAGATACAGCGGCTCGCCTAAGGAGCCCGGCTCCTTGGTTCTGTCTAACACAGCGATGTGCTTGACGGTGTCCGGAATTGCCGCAATGAGGGCATCCTTGACAAACGGGCGATACAGACGAACCTTGACCACGCCGACCTTCTCGCCGCGCGCCATCAGGAAATCGATGGTCTCATCGATGGTCTCACACACAGAGCCCATAGCAATGATGATGCGGTCTGCATCCGGAGCGCCATAGTAGTTGAACAGCTTGTAATCGGTACCGATCTTGGCGTTCACCTTGTCCATGTACTCCTGAACAATGCCCGGAAGGTTGTCGTATGTGGTGTTGCATGCCTCTCTGGACTGGAAGAAGATATCCGGGTTCTGTGCAGAGCCCAGCTCCACCGGATGATTCGGATTCAGCGCACCCTTGCGGAACGCATCCACCGCATCCATGTCCACCAGATCCTTCAGATCCTCGTAATCCCAGGTCTCGATCTTCTGAATCTCGTGTGAGGTACGGAATCCGTCAAAGAAATTGATAAACGGCACTCTGCCCTTGATTGCTGCGCAGTGTGCAACCGGAGTCAAATCCATAACCTCCTGCACGGAAGAATCGCACAGCATTGCCACACCGGTCTGACGGCAGGCATACACATCGGAGTGATCGCCGAAAATATTCAGTGCATGGCTGGCTACGCAGCGCGCAGACACATTGAACACGCCCGGAAGTCTCTCGCCGGCAACCTTGTACAGGTTCGGGATCATCAGAAGAAGACCCTGAGATGCCGTGTATGTGGTGGTCAGGGCACCCGCTGTCAGAGAGCCGTGAACCGTACCGGCAGCGCCGGCCTCGGACTGCATCTCAGTAACCTGAACGGTCTGCCCGAAAATATTCTTGCGTCCCGCGGTAGCCCACTCATCTGTAGCCTCAGCCATGACAGATGAAGGAGTGATCGGATAGATAGCAGCCACATCGGTAAATGCATAAGAAGCATGTGCGGCAGCATGATTTCCATCCATGGTTTTCATTGAACGTTTCATGTTTCATCCTCCTATTTATTTTTTGTTCAGACGTACAACATACATCAAACCAAAACGTCTCTAATATAATAATATAAGATGCTTTCGGTGAAAAATCAAGCATTCCAATCATCGTTTTTTGTACTTTTTAAAATGCATGGCCGCATCGGCTTTGCGAAATCTGACAGATCTAGGAAATTCCGCGACATATCTTGCAATGTCCACTCAAATGTTGTATGATGGGTAAAATTTTTGATGAAAGGACGATGCGAAAAATGTTGAATTTTCTCATATATTCGGGCATTTTTCTCTATATGGAATTACTGTATCATTTTGGCTGTTTCGGCCTTGAGAGGATGAACCCCCTGTTTCTGCTGGGAATGCTTTTTACCGTTTCCTCCCTGCAGACCATCATCGGCGGGTGCTTCTCCAAAAAGGGGGCAAAGCGTGCTTTCCTTATCATGATGCTGCCCCAGTGGCTCGTCTTTGCCGTGCAGATTGTCTACTATAAAATTTTCCGCCAGCCGCTCCGCCTTGCTGCCGTTTTCATCGGCGGCGGAGACGCCCTGACCGATTTCTGGCGTGTCGCTCTGGACGGAACCTTACACTCTCTTCCTCTTTTAATCCTTCTGACTCTGCCGCTGATTGCAGTATTGGTTTTGGGAAAGCTGGACATCTGGAGGCCCTCCCAATATTCCTTGAAACAAAAGCTGATGATATCTCTGATCACCTGCGCTTCCCTCGCTTTCTGCCTGTTCTACATGCTCATTGGCAGCATTCAAGGCAGCGAAAACGCGGACAAATACCTCTCCTACTATGACCCGCTGTCCGTCTCGAGGGAAATGGGGCTGCTTCCCATGATACAGCGCGATGTCTGGGGAGAAATTTCAGGCCTGTTCGGCAAGGCGAAGGATATGCCCCCGATCTTTCGGGATCCCGTGTCCGCGCACAATACGCAGAACACATCCGATACCGAAGCGACGGAACCCGAAGACTCCCAGCCTACCGAGATCACGGAGCCAAAGCGCACACACAACGGCTGGGATCTGGACCTGAACAAACTGGCGGAAAATTCTTCCGGAAACAATGAGATGAAATGGCTGGCTGAGTATATCGCAAGTGAGATTCCGACCAACTGCAACGAGTACACCGGCATGTTTGCCGACTACAATCTGATTTACCTGACCGCAGAGGGCTTTTCCCCATATGCGATCAACAAAGAGCTGACCCCCACACTCTACAAAATGGTCAACTCCTCCTTTGTGTTCAACAACTACTATGTCCCGCTCTGGCAGACAAGCACAAGCGACGGCGAATACTTCAACTGCACCGGACTGATCCCGGACGGCCAGTTCAGCATGCGCACCAGCGCCTCGAAGGACATGGCCTACACGCTTCCCCGCTTTTTTGCGGAGGAGGGCGTAAAGTCGCGCGCATACCACAACAATTCCCTCGACTACTATGTGCGCCATCAGACGCATCCGAATCTCGGATACGATTTCAAAGCATCCCGTCTGGGCAATCTGCCTGCAGACCCTTGGGAGAGCCAGCTCTTTCCTATGGAGCATCCGACCCAGTGGCCGGGCTCGGATCTTGAGATGATGCAGGGAACCCTCCCGGAGTACATCGGCGAGGACCGTTTCCACACCTATTACATGACCGTTTCCGGACATGCCGTTTACACGTTTATCGGCAACTCCATGTCGAGCAAAAACCGCGAAGCCGTGTCCGGCCTTGACATGTCCGAAAACGCAAAAGCCTACATCGCCTGCAATATCGAATTAGATAAGGCTCTGGAATATCTGATTGACCAGCTGGAACAGGCGGGCAAGCTGGAAAACACTGTCATCTGTCTTTCCGCCGACCACTATCCTTATATCATGACCAACGCGGAGTACGAGGAGCTCGCCGGAAAGGATCTCTCAGGCGGCATGGATCTCTACCGCAACAGCCTGATTCTCTGGAATGCCGGAATGACGGAGAATGTCACGGTAGACAAGGCGTGCTGCTCCGTAGACATCCTTCCGACGCTCTTAAATCTGTTCGGTTTTGATTTCGATTCCCGCATGTATGCCGGACGGGATATCTTCTCCGACACGGAAGGATTTGTAACTTTCCTTGACAAAAGCTTTGTCACCGACACCGTCATCTACAACCGCAAAACCCGCCAGACAACATGGTTAAAGGATCTCACAGAGGAGGAGAAGGACAATTATCTGACATGGGCCAAGGCGGAGGTAGAACGCCGCTGGAAATTCAGCGCCTATGTGCTGCGCAATGATTACTACAGGGTCGTGCGCACTGCCCGATGAAAAACATGATTGAAAAATTTTTCTAATTATGTATAATGGAAATGTGCGCCACAGCTGCGCAAATATTGAACAATCGAGGTTTTATCATGATCAGTGCCAACAATATTACCCTGCGTCTCGGCAAGAAGGCCTTGTTTGAGGATGTCAACATCAAATTTACCGAGGGAAACTGCTACGGGCTCATCGGTGCCAACGGTGCCGGAAAGTCCACCTTCTTAAAGATTCTCTCCGGGCAGCTTGAGCCCACCAGCGGCGAAATTGCCATCACGCCCGGACAGCGGCTCTCCTTTCTGCAGCAGGATCACTTTAAATACGATGAGTACAATGTTCTCGACACTGTCATCATGGGCAACAAGCGCCTGTATGACATTATGAAAGAGAAGGATGCCATCTACATGAAGGAAGACTTTTCCGATGAGGACGGCATAAGGGCCAGTGAGCTGGAGGCGGAATTTGCCGATATGGACGGCTGGAATGCGGAATCCGATGCCGCAACCCTCTTAAACGGACTGGGGATCCCCTCCGAGGACCACTACCAGATCATGGCGGACCTGCCCGGATCGGTGAAGGTCAAGGTTCTGCTCGCGCAGGCGCTTTTCGGCAATCCGGACATTCTGCTCTTAGACGAGCCCACCAACCACCTGGATCTCGACGCCATTGCGTGGCTGGAGGAATTTTTGATCAACTTTGAAAATACTGTGATCGTGGTCTCCCACGACCGCTATTTCCTAAACAAAGTCTGCACCAGCATTGCGGACATGGACTACGGCAAGATCCAGCTCTACGCGGGCAACTACGATTTCTGGTACGAATCCAGCCAACTTCTGGTCCGCCAGATGAAGGAGGCAAATAAGAAAAAAGAGGAAAAAATCAAGGAACTGCAGGAATTCATCTCCCGCTTCTCCGCGAACGCCAGTAAATCCAAGCAGGCGACAAGCCGCAAGCGCGCCCTCGAAAAAATTCAGCTCGACGAGATCAAACCCAGCAGCCGCAAGTATCCTTACATCGATTTTCGCCCGAACCGCGAGATTGGAAACGAGGTGCTGACTGTCGAGGGGATCTCCAAGACCATCGACGGCGTCAAGGTATTGGACAACATCTCCTTCATCGTCGGACACGATGACAAGATTGCCTTCGTGGGCGGCAATGAGCTGGCAAAAACCACGCTCTTTAAAATTCTTGCAGGGGAGCTGGAACCGGACGAGGGCAGCTTCAAATGGGGCGTGACCACCAGCCAGTCCTACTTTCCGAAAGACAACACCGCGATTTTTGACACCAACGATGTGATTGTCGACTGGCTCACCCAGTATTCCGAGATTAAGGATGCCACCTATGTCCGGGGATTTCTCGGCCGCATGCTCTTCGCAGGCGAGGACGGCGTCAAGAAAATGCGGGTACTTTCCGGCGGAGAGAGGGTCCGGGTTCTGCTCTCCCGCATGATGATTATGGGAAGCAACATTTTGATCTTTGACGAGCCCACTGACCACCTTGACATGGAGTCAATCACCGCGCTAAACAACGGCATGATCAAATTCCCGGGTGTCATCTTATTCGCCTGCCGCGACCATCAAGTCGTACAGACCACTGCCAACCGGATCATTGAGTTCCTGCCGGACGGCACAATGATTGACAAGGTATCAACTTACGACGAGTACTTAGAGAACGACATCATGGCGAGAAAGCGTCAGGTGTACACCGCCACGGTCGAGGAAGAAGAAGGGGAAGACGATTAATTGTAAAAAAGGATGCGAATCAACCGGAGATTGAGCCGGAGAATTCGCATCCTGATTTTTTACTTTTTATAAATCAATCCATTCACTCAATTACACGGAAGAAACATAATTGGCATTGTTCTGCACATTATATGTTGCTTCTGCCGTATAACTGTTGGCGGCACCTGCCTGTGTCCTCATATAGTAATCCACAAGTGAAGCATTTGACGCAATAGAAGATCCATAGTCCTTAAAGAACTTCTGCACCTGGGACATATCCGCTTTCTTGAATGTATCCTCATTTATCTGCAGCCTGCCCTTATTGTCAATGCTGATTCCAAATGCCTCAAGCGCATCCGCATTTTTCGCTGTCTTCTCTCTGATATAAGACAAATTGGCCACTACGCCGGAATTGGAGCTGGATGCCGCACTGTCGAACATCTTGTTGTAATTGCTCACAAAGCTCTTTGCCGCGGCAAAAATCTTGTCGACATCGTATTTCTCGTTTCCGTCCTTATCCGTCACCTTGGCATACAGATCCTCCGATGCAAGCTTCTGAGCGTCAGCCTTGAGACCTGCCGCATCGGTAGCCTTGGTGCTTGAGCTTGTATCCGTGCTTTCTGCGGAAGATGTACTGCTCGCAGACGATGTACTGGAAGCACCTGCAAAATGAAGGCGGGAGGCAACCGTAGAGCCATAGCTCATGTAGTTATCCTTCGAAAACAGCTCCTGCACTTTAGAGGTATCCGTTGCCTTCAGCTTTGCCTCGTTCAGGGTGAGCGTCCCGTTCGCATTGACCTTGACGCCAATCTCTGCAAGCTTATCCGCGTTTGCAGCCGTGCTGCTCATCATGTTCGCCACATAGGAGGTCTTGCTCGTCAGTGTGGAGCCCTTTGCCGCAGTAACAAGATTGTTATAATTATTCACATACTCTTTGACAGCAGCAAGCGTCTTTTCCTCCGCTTTCGAACCATTGTCGGAGTCCTTGTAGGTGTTTTCATTCTGCAAGGTCGAAAGAGAGCCCTTCAAATTCGAGATTCCGGACGTCAGGTTGGCGTTTGCCTCCTGCACCTCCTTGGAAACCTTCGGATTCTTCTTCTCCTCCAAAAGCTTATCTAAAATATTGTACGAGCTTCTCGTGCTGCCGGACGAAGAGGTACTTGAGCTCTTCGATTTCCCGTAATAGCTCTTCATCAGTCTGCCATAGCTGCCGTTCTTAATGCTGGCATAATCTGAGAAGAAATTCGAGTTCCCGCTGCTGTTCGACGAAAAACCCTGAAACAGGTTTGAATTATTCATCCCGATACTCATAATCATCCCTCCTTGGATCATATCAAGACACAGACTTCTATAGTTATAATCAGTATAGCACCCTCACTTCCAAATTGCAAGATAAATTTACCAGAAATAAGTAAATTGCAACTATCTTACAGCGCTCAAATATCCTCAATCTGCCAGTCAATCGGCGTGACCCCATGGCTCTCCAAAAAAGCGTTTGCCTGGCTGAAATGCCGACATCCGAAAAAGCCGCGGTACGCAGACAGTGGACTCGGATGCGGGGCCTTCAGAATCAGATGGTTCGGGTTGGTCAGCATCGGAATCTTGCTCTGCGCCGGCCGCCCCCACAGCAGGTACACAATCGGCCTCTCCTGCGCGTTCACCGCCTGAATGACCGCGTCCGTGAACTGCTCCCAGCCGTGCCCCTGATGGGAATTTGCCTGATTGGCGCGCACCGTGAGCACCGTGTTTAAGAGCAGCACCCCCTGATCCACCCACTTTTTCAAATAGCCGTTGTTCGGAATCCGCAGCCCCAGATCATTGTGCAGCTCCTGATAAATATTCTGCAGGGACGGCGGGATGTCCTTCTGGGTCGGAGGCACCGAAAACGCCAGCCCGTGCGCCTGATTCACATTGTGATACGGATCCTGCCCGAGAATCAACACCTTGACCTCTGCAAGCGGTGTGAAATGCATGGCGTTAAAAATATCATCCGCCGGAGGGTAGATCACCGCCCGGCTGTATTCCGCCTTCACAAACTCATAGAGCTTGCGGTAATAATCTTTTTTGTATTCCGGGGCAAGCACCTTGGCCCAGTCATTCGTCAACATGCTCATCTTCTCACCGACACTCCCCGTCCCGCAAGGTAATCCTTGAGCTCCATAAGATCGATTTCCTTGTAGTGGAACAGCGATGCGGCAAGCGCCGCGTCGGCATGCCCCTCGGTCAGCACATCATAAAAGTGCTCCATCGTCCCCGCACCCCCGGAGGCAATCACCGGAATCGAGACATTGTCCGCAATCAGGCGCGTGAGCTCCATGTCATACCCCGCTTTCGTGCCGTCACAGTCCATACTGGTCAAAAGGATTTCTCCCGCGCCGAGCCGGTTCGCCTTCATCGCCCACTCGACCGCATCCAGCCCTGTGTCAATCCGGCCTCCGTTCTTAAAAATATTCCAGCCGCTGCCGTCCTCCCTGCGCCTCGCGTCGATGGCTACGACCACACACTGGCTTCCGAATTTGTCCGCCGCATTCCCGATCAATTCCGGCGTGTTGATCGCCGCAGAATTAATGGCAACCTTGTCCGCGCCCTCCCGGAGAATCTCCTTGAAATCGTCCACTGTGCGGATTCCGCCGCCCACAGTAAAGGGAATAAACACAGTCTCTGCCACGGCGCGCACCATGTCAACCACCGTCTTACGGCTGTCGCTGGAGGCCGTAATGTCCAAAAAAACCACCTCGTCCGCTCCCGCCTGATCATAGACAGCCGCCACTTCCACCGGGTCTCCGGCATCCCGGAGATTCACAAAATTGACGCCCTTCACCACGCGCCCGTTATTCACATCCAGACAGGGAATAATTCTCTTTGTATGCACAGCTGAACCTCCTATAGGTTTGCGAAATTCCTAAGTATCGCCAGTCCCGTCGCACCGCTCTTCTCCGGGTGGAACTGGCAGGCGAACACATTGCCGCTCTCCACGGAGGCATGAATGTGCGCGGAATACTCCGTGCTCGCCGTGACAATTCCCTCATCCTCCGCCTTCAGGTAATAGGAATGTACAAAATACACATACGGGTTTTCCCCGATTCCTGCAAACAGGCGTCCCTGATTCTGCAGCGCGAGCGAATTCCACCCGATATGAGGAATCTTGAGTCCCTCCTTTGCCGGGATGCGCAAAATCCGTCCTTTTAAAATGCCGAGGCCTTCTTCCTGCGGACTTTCCTCGCTGCCCGAAAAGAGCAGCTGCAGTCCGAGACAGATCCCCAGAAACGGTTTGCCGCCGGCGCTCACTTCCCGGATTACCTTGTCCAGTTCATACCGCCGAAGCTCCCGCATCGCGTCGCCAAACGCTCCCACGCCCGGCAGAATCACCTTGTCCGCCGCCTCAATCTCCCGGAAATCCCGCGTAATAACGCACTTCTCCCCGATATAGTTCAGCGCCTTTTCCACGCTTTTCAAATTGCCTGCATTGTAGTCGATAACTGCGATCATAATTTATTCCCAACCAAGGCTTCTGCATTTTTCATTCAGGCGCAGGGTATATTCCTTACGGGTCCTTGCGCTGTAAATCGCCAACGCCTCATTCCCTGTCATATCGTAGTCTTCAAGGAGACTCCGGATCACCTTGCTGCCGAGCACCTCGTACTCGCCAAGGCACTCGTACTCCTTCGCCTTTTCGCGGTTCATTTCATACCTCCCGTAAGCGCAGACCAGCGCATCAAGCGCCTCCACCTTGCGGTCCGAGTTCGAGAAAATCA
The DNA here is from genome assembly GCA_022511395.1 of Agathobacter sp. GTDB lineage: Bacteria > Bacillota > Clostridia > Lachnospirales > Lachnospiraceae > Roseburia. The sequence continues at coordinate 15,844 of JAFLRQ010000003.1, forward strand.
AATATGTATTGTACTCTGCGGAGGTCGGCGCAAGAACCGAGAGCTGTCTGTAAAACTTCTGATCCTTCTCCTTGATTTCCAAACCGGCCAATGCCTCGTATGCATCTGCATAAGAACCGCTTAAGTACAATTCCTTCGCCTCGTTGACGCTCGCCTGATAGTCCAACAGGTTGCTGCCCAGTACAATCAGTCCAAACAGGGAAGCGCCCATGAGGACAATTGCGCGCACCGGCCCCTTGGGCAGCGGCGGAGTATTATCCTTCTCCTTCGGTTTCTTTTCCTTTTTCGGCTTTGGCGGTTTTTTCGGCTTCGCCGCCTTTGCAGGCTTTGCCTCCTTCGGCTTTTTCTCCTTCTTCGCCTTCTTTTTCTTGCCTGTGTTCTCGGCCTCTTCCCCCTCCAATTCCTTTAATATTTGGAGGTTCTCATCGGCAAGCTGATCTACATCGGCTCCTGCCGACATGGCTGATATCGACACTTCCCCTGAGGAATCATCCTCGCCAAAGAGCATTGTGGAAATTTTTGAGAAAAAGCCACCGCTTTTGCCGTTTCCGTCTCCCTCAGCGTTCTCCTTTTTCTTTTTTCCCCGCTTTTTTTTCTTTTTCCCTTCCTCTTCCGCATTCGGATCCGAGCTCTGCATCTGTGCCTGCAGCTCGGCGTCCGCATAGTCCCCAATCGAATCAACTCCTCCATAGGGTTCATTGGAGCTGTCTGCAGACAACATCTCCCCCAAGTCCTCCATGCCTTCCTGATCGGATAAAAGATCCATCAGGTCGCCGCCTCCCATGCCGGAGAGGTCCAGTTCCCCCGCTGAAAGCGGCTCATCCGCTGCGGGAGCCGCGTCAAACGGTTCACTCGCTATAGCCGGCGTACCTTCCTCCTCTGCGGGAAACATAGGCTCGCCCGGAATCAGGCCGTCAAAATCCGCATTTTCATCCACCTGCGGGGGGTCTTCTCGGGTCGGAACCAGCTGGTCGGAAAACGAATCCATGTGATCCAGCATGCCGCTTATAGCTGCGTCCGTCTCTTCCATTCCGCTGCGTTTCGGCCTCTGGTTCGAATTTCCCAACCTATCCTCGTCCAAATTCGGAAGATCATCCGTGAGCAATTCCGCCTCAAACTCTCTCAAAAAATCTTCCTCATCTCTGGCGGTCATTTTTTCCGGAGAGCTTGACTCCCCCATGAGTTCCCTCTCAAACACTTCCAGAGGATCCAAATTTCTCTCCGGTTTCCGGCTCCTTTTTTTTATCGGCTCTGTATCGACAGAATTCAGCAGTTGATCCAAATAATTCTCAGTTGTTTGCTTCTTCATATAAACTCCCCGATTCATTCGTCTGTGTTCTGAAACTCATTAAGGGATGCGATGAAACCACCACATCCCTTACCATACTTTATTCTTTGCTCCGCTCGATCAGTTTGTCGATCGCGTCTACCAGACTGCCGATCTCCGGCTTGGTCAGCTGTGCGTCTGCTCCAAGCTGTTCTCCCTTCAGGCGGGTCTCGTCGTTTACCAGAGACGAGAAAATAACGAGCGGAATCTTCTGCAGGACATTATCCGTCTTGACCAGTTTGGTCAGGCGGTGCCCATCCATCTGCGGCATCTCAATATCGGTGATAATGCAGTGAACCTTGTCACGCACGGTTCCTGCTTCCTTGAACTCACAGAGCTTATCCCACGCTTCCTGTCCGTCTGCCGTCACAATCAGCTGATCGTAGCCCGCCTTGCGAAGGCATTCGGTGATCAGTTTGCTCAAAAGAGGCGAATCCTCAGCAATCAAAATCGGTGAATCGCTTCTGTCGTGCTCCCCAATCGTATCAATATCGGCCGTGCGAAGTCCTGTCTCCGGGCTGATCCCCGATACAATGGACTCAAAGTCAAGGATCAGGACCAGCTTGTCCTCAATCTTGATCACGCCGGTTGCCACGCTGACTCCCTGCCCGTTCAACGTCGAATCCGGTTTGATGATCTCTTCCCAGGAAACCCTGTGGATACCGATCACTTCATCCACATGGAATGCGATATCCAGCTTATTGAAGTTCGTAATAATGAAGAGGCCCTTGCTCTCTTCGTTCGGCATGCCCAGGCAGTTCCTCAGGTTCACAACCGTAATCATGACATCTCTCGGCATAAACACGCCCTCAATACTGGGATGCGCGTTCGGCACCGGTGTCACAGGCGTATAGGTCAAGATCTCGCGAATCTTGGCTACATTGATGCCGTAATGGTTGTTGTCAAGCGTGAACTCCAGAACCTCCAGCTCATTTGTGCCTGATTCCAAAAGAATGTTAGTATCCATATGTTTCCTCCCCGAATTCATGTATATGTATAATTATAACACATTATTCTACAATTTGTGCATCTTTTTTTATAAAATCACCGAATAAGAAGTGTTTTCGCGTTCCATCGTCAATTTCGGAGTCATATCCTGATCTGCAAGCTCCTTGGAAATCTCAAAAATGAGCACTGCGGTACTCTTGTCCTTTGCCTTAATCGTGCCCTCATAGGATGCAAGGCTGGCCACCAGAGGCGACTTCTCCGCAATATGTTCCGCACCCGGAATGCTCAGATAAAATGCGTAACCGGCTTCGTAATTGTGCAGCTCGACATCCTCGTCGCCGGGGTTGCTGAGTGTAAACTCCAAAACAGCCAATGTGTTTCCGGCGCCTGCGGAAAGGAAGAAATATCCCCCTTCCCAATAGTCATCCGTCAAAGATAACTTGTCGTATGTCACCTCCAGCCGGTCTTTGCAGCCGATTGCTTCAGCCAGCGAAACCGCCCCGCCCTGTGAAGGGGATGTACCGGTCCCGCCCGATCCTGACGGTCTTCCGTCGGATTCCGAATCCTGTGTCTCGTCGGGATGTTCTGAATTATTATCTTCCGACTGATCCTTTTTCTCCTCCGCGATGTAGAATGCTTTCAAGCCATCCTTCTGGAAGATATTGCGCTTTGCAAGAATATACGCAGCACTGTGAACGATCAGATCCTCCTCCTCATCCGTCATCTCATAGAGGGGAGTTCCGCACCCGCCAAACAAAAGCACCGACGCAAGCACAAGCGCCGCGAACCGTATCCCTTTTCTCATCCTTGTCTCCTCGTGACATTTGTCCCACTACAATAAAGTTATAATATCATATTTTGTCGGTCAATACAATATAAATATAAATATAATTTTACTTTTTAGTTATTTTCCAGTTCCATCCAGAATTCCACTCCGTTTTCCCGGTTGATAACCCCGCACTGCTGATGGAAGGAATCCATGATCGCTTTCACTATGGACAGGCCGATCCCACTGCCTCCGTACGCTCTGGTGTGCGCCTTGTCCACCTTGTAGAACTTCGTCCAGATTTTGTCCAGATCCTCCTCTGGAATCTGCGCTCCCGTGTTGAAAACACTGACTCTTGCAGCATGCTCCCGCTGCTCGATGGTGATCTCGATGCGCCGCTCCCCGTCCACATGATTGAGCGCGTTCGTCAGATAATTGGTCAGAACCTCCTCCACCTTAAATTCCTCGCCCCAGACATAGACCGGCTCCGAATGCCCAAATATTATATCGGCAGATTTCTGTGCCGCCATAAGCGATGCGGACTGGATTAGCCCCTCAATCAGCTCCACAATGTCAAATCTCGTCATCTCCACGCGCTCGTTTCCAAACTCCAGCTGGTTCAAGGTCAAAAGATTGCGGACCATCCGATTCATCTTGTCTGCCTCATCCATGATGACCTCACAGTAAAAGCCGCGGCTCTCCTCATCCTCGTTGATGCACTCCTGCAGTCCTTCTGCATAGCCCTGAATCAGTGCCAGCGGCGTCTTTAGCTCGTGGGACACATTCGAGAGAAACTCTTTTCGCATCTCATCAATCCGCTCTTTTTTCTCGATGTCCCGCCGCAGGCTGATATTCGCGCTCTTCAATTCGGATATCGTCTGCTCCAGCGTCTCCGAGAGGAGGTTCACCGACTGGCCCAGCTCGTCAATCTCCCGGCTGACACCCCGGCTGCTCTGATATTTCGCCTCAAAATCCAGCTCTGTCATCTGTCCTGAGATGTCGGAGAGGGCGCGGATCGGCTTCGAGATGCTGCGCGACATGATGACAATCACAAAGATGCTTATGACAATTGCAATCGCGCTCACCATGACAAAAAAGTGGTTGGTGACGGCCGCGCTCTCCCTGATGCTCTCCAGCGCCGTCCGCATATAGACACCGCTGCCGTTCTCCAGGCCTCCCCAGAGGACGAGAAAGTCCGAATTCAGGCGTGTGTCGGTCTGCCGCTGCAGCACATAAGTATCCCCCTGCACCAGCACGGTGTATCGGTTCCTGCTGCCTCGGTAGAGCAGCTCCTCAAGCTGCATTTGAACGCGCTGCGCGTCGCTGTAAGACGAGCGCAGGAGATAACCGCTCGGGTCACTGATCAGAATATCGATATTGCCGTTCGCGCAGATCGTCTCAAACGTGATGTCGAACGCAGATGAGCCCAGTGTATCGTTCTTGCTTGCCTGATTGATCTTGGCATAGCCCCGGAGCAGCTCCTGCTCTTTCTGATAGGTGTAGTACTGCTCCAGAAAGGTATTATTGAAAAACCAGCACAGAAATACTGTGCCGGCCACAATTCCAATCATGGTAATGATCAATTGTCCCGTCAGGGACAGCTTCTTTTTCTTGCACCTCATCCCTTCACCTCAAATTTATATCCCATTCCCCAGATCGTCCGGATATACTCTCCCTTCTCTCCCAGCTTGCTCCGAAGCTTTTTCACATGGGTATCGATGGTTCTGGCATCTCCGAAATAGTCATAGTCCCAGACACTGTTTAAAATCCGCTCCCTTGAGAGAGCGATCCCCTCGTTGTCCATGAAATATTCGAGAAGCTCAAATTCCTTGAAGCTTAAGTCCACCGGCTGCCCGCTGATCCTGACCTGATGTGCTTCCTTGTCCATCACGATTTCTCCGGCGGTTTTGACCGGCACCTCACCGCCAACCTTGCCCGCCCGGCGCAGGATGGCTCCGACTCTGGCCACAAGAATCTTCGGAGAGAACGGCTTGGAAATATACTCGTCCACTCCGAGATCAAAGCCCATGAGTTCATCACATTCCTCGCCCTTTGCGGTCAGCATGACAATCGGGGTGCGCGATGTCTCCCGGATCTCCCTGCACACATCCCAGCCGCTGATTTTCGGCATCATAACATCGAGAATGATGAGCACAATATCTTTATTTTTGTAGAAGACATCCAGAGCCTCCTCGCCGTCTCCGGCCTCAAGGACTTCGTAATTCTGACGCACCAGAAAGTCCCTGACCAGCTTGCGCATACGGCTCTCATCGTCCACAACCAGAATTTTCAGTTTATCCATAGGGTACACCTCGCTGTTTTTTTCAGTATAGCACAGAAATATGTACTGTCTGTGAACTACGGATTTGTTTCCGGCTGTGCGGCAGTCTGCTTCTCAAGTGCCTCCTCGCGCTCCCTCAAATCCATCTCCCTCTGCTTAAGCTTCAGCTCCCGTTGCTGCAGGTCTACCTCCCACTGCTCATAGCGGTCAACCAACTTGTTCTCATAGTTTAAAATTGTGACATTGTCCGTGCTCATCACAATGATGATAAAAATACCGATCAGCGCGACGGCAAACACAACGGCAAAAAACGTGCTGACATAAAACGGCCCGCGGTAATCCCTTTCGCCCTGCGCGCGCGCAGGGACGGTCTTCGGGGGTTCGGCGGATCTTGTCCTCCCCTCAGCTCTCGACGGTTCGGCGGATTTTGTCCTCCTTTCGGTCCCCCCGTCCGGCTGCCGCACATCGGCCGTTTTCTCCTGTGCATCCGGCCTGGCCCGCAGTTGTTTCGAATGAGAGACCGGCAAAGGGAGAAGCTGCTCCTTACGGATGTAGGGAACCGTCAGCAGGTAGCTTTCCAGCTCCTCCAAAAATCCGAATCCCACCGGCGTCGAAAAGATTTCCTTCTCGATCAGCCGGTTGTAGAGCTTAAGCACCGCATCCGGGTCGTCCATGTCATTGCGCGACCGCATATATCTAATTCCTTCGGCTTCCTTGCCGGCGAGACGGGCAGCCTCCTCCGTCTCGAATGTGAATCCTTCCACCTTATATATCATAATTTCTCCCGCTGCCCCTTTACCCCTTGTGTTCTCTGATTAATGATGCTGGCGAGATATCCCGCTCCGTAGCCGTTGTCGATATTGACGACGCTCACCCCACTGGCACAGGAGCTCAGCATAGAAAAAAGCGCCGCCTTTCCGCCCTTCGCCACACCATAGCCCACGCTGGTCGGCACCGCAATCACCGGACACTGCACCAGCCCGCCTGCCACACTCGCAAGCGCGCCCTCCATTCCCGCGATGGCGATGACGACATTGGCACCCATCAGCAGGTCAACATGCGCCAGCAGACGGTGGATGCCCGCCACTCCCGCATCGTAAAGACGCTCGACGCGGTTGCCGAACGCCTCCGCCGTAATGGCGGCCTCCTCCGCCACCCGGAAATCGCTGGTGCCGCCCGTGACAATGACGATTTTTCCGTCTCCGACAGGCTCCGGAATGGCCCCGACAATCCCGATCCGCGCATCGGAGTGATAGGTGAGCCGCAGCTCCGGCGGCAGCTTGGCTGCCTTGCGCTTTGACATGCGGGTGATTAAAATAGTCTTCTGCCCCGCATCCAGCATCGTGCGCGCAATGCCCCCGATCTGCTCTGCCGTCTTCCCCGCGCCGTAGATCACCTCCGCGATCCCCTGTCGCAGCTCCCGATGCGTATCCACCTTTGCGTAGCCGATATCCACAAACGGCTCGGTCTTGATCCTCGCAGCGGCATCTTCAATATTCATTTCGCCGGACTTCACAGCGGTCAGCAGCTGCCTTAATTCCTCTTCCTTCATACTCCGCCTCCTAGCCGTCCCTCTCCGCAATCTCGCCGGACTGGTAGGCATAAATCAGGCCCTTCAGTTCCTCAATGCGGTCCTTCATCCGCTTTCCGTAATCCGTATCGCCCACAAGAATCCGTTTGTCCATGTACTCCACGGCCTCCCGCTTGGAAACCATGTCCATCTCGTCCTTTACGGAGAAGGTCGAGAAGTCGAGGGGCTGGTGCGCGGACAGTGTCAGCCCGTAGGAATTGTAGGTCAGCGTATAGCCCGCAATCCCCGTCTTGCGGCGGTAGGTCTTGGAAAACCCTCCGTCGATCAGGATCAGCTTGCCGTTGCACTTGACGGGGCTCTCCCCGGCCAGACGCTCCACCGGCACATGGCCGTTAATAATGTGCACCCTCTCTCCCTCAAGGCCGAACTCCTTTAAGATTTTCTCCGCGGTCTCCGGCTTGTCGAGGAGATGGTAGTAGGCATTTTTGCTCTCGTGGTGCATCTTTTTGTCATCCAGAAAATACCGCTCAAACGTAGCCATTTTGCTGCGCCCGTACAGCGGCGAATTCGGGGCCGTCCAGATATAGTAGATCATATCCCTGCCGCGCTCCCGCTCCTTTTTATCCCGCGAGAAAAAGGCCTTGCGCACATAGGATTCGAGCACATCGTAGAGCGCTTTGCCCGAGTATTCCTTCCCAAACAGCTCCACCTTCACAAAGCTGCCGTCCGCATTCATCGGCATACAGCCGTGGTAGAGCAGGTTGCCGTTGTAGATGCGGTACATGCTGCCCTTCTTCAAAAGCAGGCGCACATGGCGCTGCAGCTTCTCGCAGTGCACAAAGGATGACTTGAGGCGCTGCATGACCTCCTCCTCCTCCTCCGTGAGCTCATAGGGGTGCTCCGGATCGATGGTGGGGAAATAAGTATCTGTCATCGGGTAGATTGTGCCGTCGATCTCCACCGTCTTGTTTTCATAGTCGATGCGGTGCAGAAGGCAGCGGTTCTCCATGCCGAACTCCGGATATTTGTGCGCAAACTGGCCCTCCAGCTTAAAGCGCAGGACGGCGATCGCCTTGTGCATCTTCCGGTTCATCTCCGTCTCCTTCTGGTTCCGCTCCTCCTCCGTGGTGTCCTTCAGCACAAAGCGCTCGCAGGGATCGTCCTTGTAGGCGTCCATGGCAAAGGTTGCAAGCGGCACCATGTTGATTCCGTAGCTCTCCTCCAAAAGAGCCAGATTTCCGTAGCGGATGCTGGTGCGTATAACCGTCGCAATGCAGGCGAGCTGCCCGGCTGCCGCCCCCATCCACACGATATCGTGGTTGCCCCACTGAATGTCAAAGGAGTGATATTTCTCCAAACTGTCCATAATCAGATCCGGCGACGGGCCGCGGTCATAGACATCCCCCAGGATGTGCAGATGGTCAATGACAAGCCGCTGGATCAGCTCCGCCAGGGCGATAATAAACTGCTCCGTCTGTCCCAGCTCCACAATGGAATTCACAATCGCCTCATAGTAGGCCTCTTTGTTTAAGACCTCCTGCTTCTCCGTGATCAGCTCCTCGATCACATAGGCATAGTCCTCCGGCAGCATCTTTCTCACCTTGGAACGGGTGTACTTGGAGGAGACGGTCTTGCAGACCTCGATCAGACGGTAGAGGGAGATCCTGTACCAATTGTCGATATCGTCCTCCTCCTGCTTGACCAGCTCCATCTTCTTCTGCGGGTAGTAAATTAACATCGCCAGAGACGCCTTGTCTGAGGTGCTTAAGGTGTGGCCAAACACATCGTCAATCTTTTTGCGCACGGCGCCCGACCCGTTGCGGAGCACATGGGAAAACGCCTTGTACTCTCCGTGTATGTCCGACAAAAAATGTTCCGTCCCCTTCGGAAGATAGAGGATCGACTGAAGATTGATGATCTCCGTCGATGCCCGCCCAATCGTCGGATACAGTTCTGAGAGCTGTTCTAAGTAATGTAAATGCTCTGACTCTATCATAAAAGCCTCTTTCCTCAGCTTCTGCTGCTAATTTCCTTTTGCGCCCCTGCGAATAAAATGCACCGGGTACCGATCCGGCATCCGGTGCATTTGGGATTATGACACCTAACAGCGACACTCAAAACTGCCGCACTCTGTCTCACGGCTGGAATCGGCGTGCCCGCCGGAAATGCCAATGTGAGCGGCAGAGCACTTTCTGTCTTCGTTGAACTTGCAGTCGCAGGCCTCACATAAGACATCCGTCTCCTTTGACGCCTCTCCGGTGTAGTTTGAGCCGCAGTCACAGCTTTTGTTTGCATAGCTTCCGCAGCATGTCTCGGAAGGTGTCTTTGCCTGCCCGCCCTCTACATGGATGTCCTGTCTCCCGCAGCTTTTGTCCTTGTTGTAGGCACAGTTTACCACATTACAGTCCAAAATTGTCATCACATACCTCCTGTTGCATCAAAAACATATTGCTACAACGATTAGTATGCGATTTTTATCACTGACTATTCACCGGGGATTTTTCCGCCGGCTGCTCCTCGCGGATTGCCTTCGTGCGAATTTCTTCACAAATTTGATCAATAAAGCTCTTTAAAGGCTTGACGCCCTCGTCACCGGCAAACCTGCTCCGCACGGACACCGTCCCGTCCTCCGCCTCCTGCTGCCCAACCACAAGCATGTAAGGGAGCTTATCCAGACGCGCCTCGCGGATCTTGTAACCGATCTTCTCCGAGCGCGTGTCAACCGTCACATCCACGCCGTTTGCCTTCAGCTCCTTCGCCACCTGCTCAGCGTAGTCCATATATTTGTCGGAGATCGGAAGCACCCGCACCTGCTCCGGACAGAGCCAGGTCGGGAACTTGCCCGCATAGTGCTCAATCAGCCACGCCAGCGTCCGCTCGTAGCAGCCGAGAGAGGTGCGGTGGATAATGTACGGGCGCTTTTTGTCGCCGTTCGCGTCAATGTAGTACATATCAAAATTTTCGGCGATGGCGCAATCCAGCTGGATCGTCACCATGGTATCCTCTTTGCCGTACACATTCTTTGCCTGAATGTCGATCTTGGGACCGTAGAACGCCGCCTCACCGTCGGCCTCCACAAAGGGCACGCCCTTGTCCACGAGAATCCGCCGGAGCATCTCCTGCGTATCCTCCCAGTATGCCTCGTCACCCAGATATTTCTTCTTGTTCGCCGGGTCCCACTTGGACAGGCGATAGGTCACCTCTCCCTGCAGTCCCAGCGTGGTCAGAATATAGTAGTTTAAGTCAAAGCACGCCTTCAGCTCCTCCTCGCACTGATCCGGGCGGATGACGTTGTGGCCCTCGGAGATGGTGAACTGGCGCACACGGGTCAGCCCGTGCATCTCGCCGGAGTCCTCATTCCGAAACAATGTCGAGGTCTCGCCCATGCGGTAGGGCAGATCGCGGTAGGAGCGCTGTTCGTTCTTATAGCAGTAATACTGGAACGGGCAGGTCATCGGCCGAAGCGCCATCGCCTCGTCGCTGTCCGGATCGCCCAAAACAAACATGCCGTCCAGATAGTGGTCCCAGTGGCCGGAGATCTTGTAGAGGTCCGATTTTGCCATCAGCGGCGTCTTTGTGCGGACATAGCCCCACTCGTTATCCTCTAAATCCTCGATCCAGCGCTGCATTTTCATGATCATTTTTGCCCCCTTCGGGAGCAAGAGCGGCAGTCCCTGCCCGATCACGTCCACCGTGGTGAACAGTCCCATCTCGCGGCCCAGCTTATTGTGGTCTCGCAGCTTGGCATCCTCCAGCTTCTCCAGATGCTCCTTAAGCTCCTCCTTCTTATTGAAGGCAGTGCCATAGATCCGCTGCAGGCGGGCCTTGTCGGAGTCCCCTCTCCAGTATGCCATCGAGGAGGACAAAAGTTTGTACGCCTTCACGCCCTTGGTGCTCATCAGATGCGGGCCTGCGCACAGATCCACAAAGCCGCCCTGATCGTAAAAGGAAATCTCGGCATCCTCCGGCAGATCCTGAATCAGCTCCACCTTGTAGGGCTCATTTTTCTCCTGCATGAACTTGACCGCCTCATCGCGCGGGAGCGTAAAGCGTGTGATCTCATGCCCCTCCTTGATGATCTTCTTCATTTCCTCCTCCAGCTGATCCAGATCCTCTCTGGAAAACGGAGCGTGGTCAAAATCGTAGTAAAACCCGTCATCGATTGCCGGACCGATGGTCACCTTCGCATCCGGAAACAGGCGCTTTACCGCCTCCGCCAGAATGTGTGACGCCGTGTGGCGGATGACCTGAAGACCCTTGGGGTCGCTTGCCGTCACAATATTCAGCTCGCAGTCCCGGTCAATGACGGTCCGAAGATCCACCACCTCGCCGTCCACCTCGCCGGCGCAGGCGACTCTCGCCAGCCCCTCGCTGATGTCCGCCGCGATTTCATATACCGATTTGTGCTCACTGTACTCCTTCACGGAGCCGTCCTTCAACGTGATCTTCATGGACTAATCTCTCCTTCTTGTCTCTATTCCCCTTCCGGCTCGTCATCCCAGGAGCCGTAATAATTCTGCGTCCCATTGCTGTTTCCGCAGCATAAGGACTTCCTCGGCGAAATCAGCATCCCAAGGACACAGCCTGCCAGCACGGCAAGCGCAAGCATCAGAGTATGCTCCCTTTTGGTCATGCTTACAGTCTCTGACATGGTTTCCAAATATGCTTTCAATTTTTTCATGGTTCCCCCCTAATTTATGTGTTACTTACCACAACAGTATTTGTATTTTTTCCCGCTTCCGCACGGGCAGGGATCATTGCGTCCAACCTTCTTTCCGACGATGACCGTGCCGGACTTTTTCTGCTCCAGATACAGGCTCTTCTTGGTCTCCGGATCAAAGATCTCATCCCACATGGGCAGATTATACAACCAGTCTGCCTTCACATCCACCATGTTTTTGTACAGTACCTCCTTGTCAAAGGCAAGGTTCACCACGGTGTCCTCATCCATGGTCTCAATCGGATTCGGTTCAATCAGGCTGTCGTTGATCCCGTCCAAAAAGCCCGTCATCTCAAAAACGGACAGCCCGTATTTTTCAGCCAGCTCTTTGACCGTTCCCTCCACCCGCTCGTCGGGGTTGGAGAGCAATTTCTCGTAAACCCCCTTCTCCAGAGCAAAATACTTTTTCCAGAATTTTTCCAGCGTCCCCCTGTCTGCTTTTTCATTGTAGGCAGCGTCGCGCCATTCCTGCAATAATCCCATTTTTCTACCACCTTTATCAGATACGAATTAACGCCTGTCACAGGCGCACGCCTATTATAACAAATTCCGCAGAATTTTCCAAGACCTTTTTATGATTCCGTCTCCGGGCCGCTCTCCGTCTCGGTTTCATCCTCATTCCCGGTCTCCGTCTCGGAATTTTCCTCCTCTGCCGTCAGGTCGTCCAGCGTCTTGGAAAAGGCATTTTTGATTGCAGAATCCGTCAGATACACAGGATCCCTGCCGTCCACCCTCAGATAATAGCCGCCCAGCATTTCATTGTAAAGGCCGATCTCCATTGATGTCACCCTGCCGCCGCAGGTAAAGGAAAGCACAAGCTGCGGCTCATCCAGACCGAAATCCGCAAGGTCTTCATATTCGTCAATCCGCTCCGTGGCAGTAACCCGTTTCACGCTCTCCAGCATACGGGTGATTTTATCCGCATCCAGCCTTCGATCCGGATCACTGTCGCATGTCCATCCGTCCGCGCCCGCGGTAAATGCATACTTCGTCCCGCCGCTCTCATAGGAGAAGGCATCCAGCGCATCCGTATCGACAGATGCGGCCTCAATCTCCTGCGAACCCTGTTCCTTTGCCTCCTTCTCGGCCGCCTGCTTCGTGTAAAAGCGGATGCCGAAAAAAGCCGCCAGACATAAAAACAGAAGGATCCACATCGCCAAAAACTGTTTTTTCTGTCTTGTCATTATTGTTTCCTCCGCACTGCAAAAATAACAATTCCAATGATCAGAAGCGCAGCCGGGATACAGAATATGACCGTAACGGACAATAGAAGCGCCTGCCGCGCATTCACGGCCAGCGCGCCCAAAGTGTACGATTTCTGCGGTATCACGGAGGAAGCGAGTTCAATGTCCCCCACCATGTTAGAGACCAGATCCGTAAACAGCGTACCGTTATTTCCTGTGAGCATGCTCGCATCATCGCTGAAAATAACGTGGGAACCAAATACAACAAGCTTTGTCGTGTCGCTCCCCGCCTGCTTTTCCACCGCAAGCCCCACCAGGAACGGACCCTCGTCGTCACCCTCCTCGTATTCAAAGCTCTGCATATTCTGAGGATCATTCTTCGCGACAGAGTCCTCCGTCGTTTCCATGAGCGCCGTGTAAGCCACGCCCTCCTCCTCCGTGTGGAG
>JAFLRQ010000003.1:29146-37245 GCA_022511395.1 Agathobacter sp.
TTCACCTTCTTTGCATCCGCCTCGTTGAAATCCTTCTGCGGAGAATTGATGATGATGGCCGCCGCATCCTCCGGCACCCCATCCTCGTTGAACAGGTCAATGGAGGAAAGCGAGATGTTCGCCTTCGAGATCAGCTCCTCAAAGGAAGAGCCGAGCGGCTGCTCCTCATGTCCCTCAACCACATAGATGACCGGAAGGCTGGAGGATTCCATCGTCACATACTCAATGGCGCTGGTAATCTGCCCTTCCGCGTCAAAGCCCACCACCTCCGTCTGATAGGTGTACATATCGTAATCGAACACATACAGGTCATAGTAATCGATGACCTTAGAGCGCTTTTCGCTCACGACGATCAGGCTGTTTGCAGTCGGCGCGCTCTCCGTGTACTGCCGATAGAAATCCGGCTTGAGGGACGGATTGACATACTCCACTTTGAGGTGTTTTGAGAGATCCCTGTAGCGCGTAAGCAGCTCGTCAACCTGGGACTCCTTTTGATTCTCCGCCACCAGCACATAAATTGTCACATCCTCATCCAGGGTTTTCAGATAATTCTTTGTCTGATCCGTAATCGAGTACAGCTTGGTGTAAGAGCAGTCGATGGAGGTCACGGTAGAGGGAAGCGCGTTCACCGCGAGGTTCACCACCACCGTGAGCACCAGCGCCACTGCGATAAAGGTCGTGGAGAATACGCCCGTGGAAAAATTCTTTTTTGACATGCTCCAGCGCCGTTTCTGGATTGACTGGACCGTCAGAAAATTCATGAGCAAAATCACGCTCAGATAATACACCAGCCCGGTGATCTTTAAGCTTCCGGCACAGAATTCGGAAAACGGCGAATACAGATCAAAGCAGCTCAAAATCGCAGTCAGCCAGTTCCCGTCCGCCGAGATCAGCCCCGTGATTCCCTGCATGACATAGCTGACAAACAGCACCGCGACAGAGAGAACCGCCGCAATGACCTGGCTCTCGGTGAGCGAGGACAAAAACATGCCCACGGCGATACAGGAGCAGCCAAACAGCCAAAAGCCGAGAACAGCCACATAGCTCTCTCCCATCGGAACAACTCCGAAGGAGGACAGCACAAGCGGCGACAGCGCATAGATCGCGACATCGACGGAAAAAACCGCAGCCATCGCCAGATATTTTCCGAGCACCACCTTGCCTACCGACACCGGGGCCGTGAGCACCAGCTGGTCCGTCTTGTTCCTCCGCTCCTCCGCAAAGCTGCGCATCGTAAGCACAGGCACCGCAACCAGGAACAAAATCGTAACGCTGCCCAGAGAATAATAGATGTACGGGTATCCCCCTCTCAGGTTTGTATTATAGAAATACAGGCCGAACAGAGCCAGAAAGGCGGCGATAAACAGCCAGCCGGTCACACTCTGGAAATAGCTTTTCCATTCCCGCTTAAAAATTGCAATCATCAGCCTTCTCCTCCTTCCTGGGTCAGCTCAATAAATATATCCTCCAGAGAGCGCGCCGAGGTGCGCATCTCCAACACCGGAATCCGGCTGTCGCACATCCGGAAATACACCTGCTCACGGATGTCCTTTCCCTTCTTTGCATACACGGCAAGCTGGGCTTCCGCGCCGGAAGCGAGCACCTCAACCCGCTCCGCCTCCTCCATCTCCTCCAAGGCCGTTTTGCAGGCCTGCGCGTCCGCCCTGACCGTCAAAACCACCTCCTGCACGCCGGACATGAGATTTACCAGATTCTCTGTCGTGTCGCTGGCGACGAGCTTTCCCTTCGAGACAATAAACACGTGGTCGCAGACAGCGCTGATTTCCGTCAGAATGTGTGAGCTCAAAATCACGGTATGTTTCTTTCCCAGCTCCCGGATCAGATCGCGGATCTCGATAATCTGGGCCGGATCCAGTCCGACCGTGGGCTCATCCAGTATGATGACCTCCGGCAGTCCCAAGATGGCCTGCGCAAGCCCGACGCGCTGCTTGTATCCCTTGGACAGATTGCGGATCATCCGCCCCGAAACCTCCAGAATGCCCGTGGTTTTCATCGCCTCCTCCACATAGCGTTTCCGCAGGCTCTTTTCCAGCTTCTTCAATTCCGCCGCAAAGTCCAGATACTCCCGCACCGTCATGTCCACATACAGCGGTGGCAGCTCCGGCAGATAACCCACACACTTTTTCGCCTCCTCCGGCTCCGCAAAAATATCATGGCCGTTGATGGCCACCGTCCCCTCCGTGGCTCCGATATATCCGGTGATAATATTCATGGTCGTCGATTTTCCTGCCCCGTTGGGGCCAAGAAACCCATATATTTTTCCGGGTTCCATGGTCAGCGACAGATGATCCACCGCCACATGGTTTCCGTATTTTTTCACCAGATTGCTGATCTCAATCACGTCGTTATTCTCCTTTCCATTCCATACATTTCTGAAACACTTTTCTCTTGTATCACAAGATTGTGTTTATTCTGTGAAAAAAAGTGCTTAAAAAACCCCCTGCACCACCGGGGTGCAGGAGGTTTTGCCATCCGTTTGGGCGTTATTTCAGCGCTGACTCGCGGTAAATGATGTCCTCGCGTCCCGGCCCGTTCGAGATCATTGTGATCGGATATCCAATCTGCCGCTCAATAAACTCAATATAGTTCCTGCAGTTCTCCGGCAGCTCCCCATAGCTTCGTATTCCACGGATCTCGCATTTCCAGCCCGGGAGCTTTTCGTAGACCGGCTTCGCCTTCTCCAGCCTGCAGGTCACGGGAAAGTCTGTGGTAACCTCGCCGTCAATCTCATAGCCGACGCAGACCGGAATCTCATCCAGATAGCCCAGCACATCCAGCACGGTGAACGCCACATCCGTCGTCCCCTGCATCCGACATCCGTACTTGGATGCCACGCAGTCAAACCAGCCCATCCGCCTCGGCCGTCCGGTCGTGGCGCCGAATTCGCCGCCGTCACCGCCTCTTGTTCTCAGCTCGTTCGCCTCATCTCCGAAAATTTCGCTGACAAACGCGCCGGCGCCCACCGCGGAGGAATACGCCTTGCACACAGTGACAATCTGTTTGATTTCACAGAACGGAAGTCCCGCGCCGATGGCGCCGTAGGCGGCCAGCGTCGAGGACGATGTAACCATCGGATAAATGCCGTGATCCGGATCCTTCAGGGTTCCGAGCTGCCCCTCCAAAAGTACCGTCTTGCCCTCCTTCAGCGCATTGTGCAGAAAGAGTGACACGTCGCACACATAAGGCTCTATCATTTCGCGATATCCGCGCAGCGTCTCAAACAGCTCCTTCGGATCGATGAGCGGCTTGTGGTACAGATGCTCCAAGAGCACATTCTTCTGCTCTGCGACGCGCTCCACCTTGTCTTTTAAAAGCTCCTCATCAAAGAGCTCGCTCACCTGAAAACCAATCTTGGCATACTTGTCAGAGTAAAACGGCGCAATCCCGGACTTCGTGGAGCCGAAGGACTTTCCGCCCAGACGCTCCTCCTCGTATTGGTCAAACAAAATATGGTAGGGCATCACAATCTGCGCGCGGTCGGACACTAAGAGCTTTGGCATCGGCACATTCCGGTCCGTGAGATATTTGATCTCGTCAAACAGCACCGGAATATTGAGCGCCACACCGTTTCCGATCACATTGCTTGTATGGCTGTAAAATACACCGGACGGAAGTGTGTGAAGCGCAAATTTTCCATAATTGTTTACGATTGTATGTCCCGCGTTTGCACCGCCCTGAAAGCGCACGATAATGTCCGCTTTCTCCGCCAGCATATCCGTTATTTTCCCTTTTCCCTCGTCGCCCCAGTTGGCGCCGACAATCGCTTTCACCATAGTTTATTCCTCCTCGGCTATCAACAAAATTCGATTTTCTTGGAACATGCAACCGCAAGAGCGCCCGGACCGATGTGGCAGGAGATGGACAAGGAGAGCGGCTGCAAAACAATTTCATTGTTTGGAAATGCCGCCTGCACCTCCTCCTTAAAAGACTCCGCCTCCTCAAGATTGTACGTGTAGGCCATCGAGAGGTTCATCTTCGCTCCGTCCGCGCTGTCAAAGCGCTTCTCGAAATCGTTTTTCATGGACTCAATCATGATTGAGCGGGCCTGCTTGACCGTCCGCGCCTTTGCGAAGGCGTCAAGCTTTTCCCCCTGTATCTGCAGCACCGGCTTGAGCTTTAACAGAGTTCCCAGCGCCGCTGCCGCCGGCGTGATCCTTCCGCCCTTTTTCAGATACTCCAGAGTATCTACCATAATATAAATGGAGGACTCAAATTTGCACGCCTCCAGAATATTTTTAATTTCCTCCGCGCTGTGCCCCTGCCCGGCAAGCTGCACCGCGTCGATCACGGACTGCCGCATGGTCACGGAAATGCGCTGGTTGTTCACCACCTGTACCCGCCCGTCATAATTCTGGGCGAGCACCAGCGCAGTCTCGCAGGTACTGCTGAGCCCGGAGGACATGGGAATGTGGACAATCTCGTCACACTCCTTTAGCGCCCGCTCCCACGCATCCGCCACATCGCCCACCAGCGGCATTGAGGTCTTGATCTCTGTCCCCTGCGCCAGCCGCTCATAAAACTGTTCCTGACTTAAATCAATATCCTCATAGTACATTTGCCCGTCCATATAAAACGGCATCGGCAGCACCGCAACGCCCAGCTGCTTTGCTTCTTCTTGGGTAATTCCACTGTTACTGTCCGTCATGACGGTTACTTTGCTCATGCTATATCCTCATAAATCAATGATCTCTCTAATTTCACCAACTGGTATAGTATATCACAAGGAAGGCAAAAAGAAAAGCAGTTTGGAAAATGTTTGAAGGCGAGAGCTCCACATCCAAAAAAAGAGGAGGGCATGCCTGCATGCGCCTCCCTCTTTTTTGTGCCCATCATTGCCTGTGCTCTGTTACATCATGCCGCCCATGCCGCCTCCTGCGGGCATTGCGGGAGTATCCTCCTTGATGGTCGCAACTGCGGACTCTGTGGTCAGCAGCGTGGAAGCCACGGAGGTTGCATTCTGCAGTGCGCTTCTGGAAACCTTGAGCGGATCAAGGATGCCGCTGGCTACCATATCCACATACTCTCCGGTTGTGGCGTCAAATCCGGTTCCGGATGCAGCCTCCTTCACCTTGTTGATGATGACCGCTCCCTCCAGACCTGCGTTGGCCGCGATGTAGTACAGCGGGGACTCGAGCGCCTTGAGGATCACCTTAGCTCCGGTCTTCTCGTCGCCCTCCAGCGTCTCCGCCAGATCTGCCACATTCTTGGATGCGTGAATATATGCGGAACCGCCGCCTGCGATGATTCCTTCCTCCACAGCCGCGCGGGTCGCATTCAGTGCGTCCTCCATGCGCAGCTTCTTCTCTTTCATCTCGGTCTCGGTGGCCGCGCCGACACGGATCACTGCCACCCCGCCGGCCATCTTCGCAAGGCGCTCCTGCAGCTTCTCCCTGTCAAACTCAGAGGTCGTCTCCTCAATCTGCGCCCGGATCTGGGAAATGCGGGACTGAATTTGATCCTTCTCCCCTGCGCCGTCCACGATCACGGTATTCTCCTTCTGAACCTTCACAGACTTTGCGCGGCCCAGCATATCCATCGTGGTATCCTTGAGCTCCAGCCCCAGCTCAGAGCTGATCACCTGACCGCCGGTAAGGATTGCAATATCCTCAAGCATTGCCTTTCTCCGGTCGCCGTAGCCCGGTGCCTTCACTGCAACCACATTGAAGGTTCCGCGCAGCTTGTTGACAATCAGCGTGGTGAGAGCCTCGCCCTCCACATCCTCAGCGATGATGAGGAGCCTTGCGCCGGACTGTACCACCTGCTCCAGCAGCGGAAGGATATCCTGAATATTGGAAATCTTTTTGTCGGTGATTAAGATGTAGGGATCATCGAGAACCGCCTCCATCTTATCCATATCGGTGCACATATAAGCGGAGAGATATCCTCTGTCAAACTGCATGCCTTCCACCAGATCCAGCTCGGTCTCCATGGTCTTGGACTCCTCAATGGTGATGACTCCGTCATTCGTCACCTTCTCCATTGCGTCCGCCACAAGATTTCCGACCTCCTCGTCGCCAGCGGAGATCGCCGCAACCTTCGCAATCTGCTCCTTGCCGTTTACCTTCTGGCTCATCTTCTTGAGGGCTTCCACCGCTACATCCGTAGCCTTCTTCATTCCGCGGCGCAGCACAATCGGGTTTGCCCCCGCCTCGAGGTTCTTCATGCCCTCCTGCACCATTGCCTGGGTCAGGACAGTGGCAGTCGTTGTACCGTCACCTGCCACATCGTTTGTCTTGGTGGCTACTTCCTTGACGAGCTGGGCGCCCATATTCTCGAACGCGTCCTCAAGCTCAATCTCTTTTGCAATTGTCACACCATCATTGGTGATGAGCGGGGCCCCGAAGGACTTATCCAGCACCACGTTTCTTCCCTTCGGTCCAAGGGTCACTCTCACGGTGTTTGCCAGTTTGTCAACTCCGGCTCCAAGGGCTGCCCTTGCCTCTGAGCCATACTTAATTTCCTTTGCCATTTCTCTTACATCCTTTCTATTCAGCTAAATTTTCACATTAATCTTCCACAACTGCCAGAATATCACTCTGTCTCACAATCATGTACTCCTCACCGTCGAGCTTCACCTCGGTGCCCGCATATTTGGAATAGATCACCTTCTGCCCCTCTTTCACCTGCATGGTCACCTCTTTGCCATCTACCGTTCCGCCCGGGCCGACTGCAATGACAAGAGCCTCCTGCGGTTTCTCCTGTGCGGTTCCGGTCAGCACAATCCCGGATTTCGTCTTCTCTTCTGCTTCCAGCTGCTTTAACACAACTCTGTCTGTCAACGGCACTAATTTCATTTTGATAGCCTCCTTTTTTTCTTTTATTAGCACTCTTTCTTGTCGAGTGCTAACTGATTCTCATATAAAATAACACTGTTAACAGATATTGTCAACAGTGTTATCTAAATTTTATTGAAAAAATTTTACTTTATGTCATCCAATAATCCAAAATGCCGCATTGCGCGAAAGATCCCGTCCTCGTGAATGCCAGAGGTGACATACTCAGCCGCCGCCTTGGCAGCCTCCGATCCGTTGCCCATCGCAATTCCGTGCCCCACAAAGTTCAGCATGTCCAGATCATTGACGCTGTCCCCCACCGCATAGGTATCCTCCCTCCTCACGCCGAGATAGCCGCACAGCCAGTCGATCCCGGTGGCCTTGGAGGTTCCCTTGGGAACTGCCTCGACCACATTGCTCTCGTGCTCCAAGAAATCAAAGTGCGCGCCGAGCTCTCTTTTCACCGTTTCATAGTCCGTGTAGGGCAACACATCTGCGGAGAATTTGTTGATCCGGATATCCTCCGTGTAGCCGCGGAGAGGAATCGCGTTCTGCCCCATCTCCTCGAATATATATGCCACAAACGGGTCGTCCTCAAAACCAACCTCGTCGATCCAGTGGTAATCAGGGCCCTCCAGCACCACGGGCATGCGGCACTCAGACAGGACGCGGACCAGCTTTTCGGTCAGCTCGGGGGATAAAATATTCTCATAGAGACGCACCCCGCCCATCTCAATATGGTTGCCGCAGGAGGCCACAATCCCGTCAAAGCCGATTCCCAGCAGCTTCTCGGAGCGGATATTGCTCTTTGCCCTGCCGCTGCAGATAAAAATTTTGTGCCCCCTCGCCTGCAGGCCGTGCAGCGCATGCACCGTGCTCTGCGGAATTTCCATCGCATCGTCCCAAAGGGTTCCGTCTATGTCAAAAAAAATCAGTTTCTGCATAGGCTCACTGGACCGACAGATAGGAGTAACCCATCAGACTCTCGTCCACCTCTCTGGCAACCTCGCGGCCCTCGCGGATCGCCCAGACTACAAGCGACTGCCCCCGGCGCATATCTCCCGCCGCAAACACATTCTTTGCGCTGGTTGCGTAATGCTCCGGCGCGGTCGCCACGTTTGTCCGCTGGTTTAATTCCACGCCGAAGGCCTCTGCGATATAGCGCTCCGTCCCCAGAAATCCTGCGGCGATCAGTGCCAGCTCCGCGGGGATTTTTTTCTCCGACCCCTCCACCGGAGCCATGACCGTGTGCCCGCTCTCATCTGTTCTGCTCTCAAGGCTCACAATGGTAATGCCGTTCAGTTT
>JAFLRQ010000003.1:37345-53800 GCA_022511395.1 Agathobacter sp.
GCCCGCTCTCATCTGTTCTGCTCTCAAGGCTCACAATGGTAATGCCGTTCAGTTTCCCGCTCTTCTTATCTTTATGGAATTCCTTCACTGTGGCCTGATAGATGCGCGGGTCATGTCCAAAGCAGGCGATCGCCTCCTCCTGGCCGTAGTCGGTCTTTAAGACCTTCGGCCACTCAGGCCAGGGGTTGTCTGCAGCGCGCTCTGCGGGCGGGCACGGCATCATCTCAAGCTGCACGACGGACTTTGCGCCCTGACGGATCGCTGTCCCCACGCAGTCATTGCCGGTGTCACCGCCGCCGATGATCACCACGTTCTTCCCCTGCGCCGACACAAAGGCGCCGTCCTTCAAATCCGAGTCCAAAAGACTTTTGGTCGTGCGGGCCAGATAGTCCACCGCAAACAGGATGCCCTCCGCATCCCGGCCCTCCGCCTTGATGTCCCTCGGGTTCTTCGCCCCGCAGCACAAAACCACGCGGTCGTACTGCTCCGTCAGCTCGGAGGCCTTCACATCCACGCCCACGTTGCAGCCGGTAATAAAACGCACGCCCTCCGCCTCCATGATGCGGATTTTGCGGTCAATTACATGCTTTTCCAGCTTCATATTCGGAATGCCGTACATCAGGAGTCCTCCCACGCGGTCATCTCTCTCGTAGACGGTGACCTCGTGCCCTCTCTGGTTGAGCTGGTCCGCCGCCGCAAGACCGGACGGGCCGCTCCCCACAATCGCCACCCGCTTTCCGGTGCGCTGTTTCGGCACATGCGGCGCGGCATACCCCCGCTCATAGGCCGTTTCAATCACGCCGTGCTCATTGTCCCTCACCGTCACTGCGTCGCCCCAGTGGCCGCAGGTGCATGCCTTTTCGCAGAGCGCAGGGCACACCCGGGAGGTGAACTCCGGAAAATTGTTGGTTTTGTGCAGCCGGTTGTACGCCTGCTGCCAATTTCCGCTGTACACCAGGTCGTTCCACTCCGGCACAAGGTTGTGGAGCGGGCAGCCGCTGGTCATGCCCGCGATGGTCATGCCCGACTGGCAGAACGGAACGCCGCAGTCCATACAGCGGGCCGCCTGCTTTTTCTGGTTCTCCTCCGAGAGATACACGTGGAACTCGTTGAAATTCTTAATTCGCTCCTTCGGCTCCACCGCGCGCGTCTCACATCTTTCATATTCTATAAATCCGGTTGGTTTTCCCACTTTTTGTTCCTCCCTTCCGCAAACAGATCCTAAGCTCTGATGCTGGCATAAAATGCCTCGATCTGTGCCTGCTCCGCGTTGAGCCCTTTCTCCTCCATCTGCACGATTGCCATCTGCATCCGGTTGTAGTCATAAGGAATGACTTTCTTAAACTTCGGCAGATACTCACTGAAATGGTCGAGCACCTGCTTGCCCTTCTCCGAGTTTGTCAGTGTCACATGCTCTCCGATCATCTCCTTGAGCTCCAGCACATCGTACTTATTCGTCACTTCCTCCGTAAATACCATGGACTTGTTCGTGCGCATGTACAGATCGTTGTCCTCGTCCAGAACATAGGCGATTCCGCCGCTCATGCCCGCCGCAAAGTTTTTCCCGGTTTTCCCAAGGACAACCACCCGGCCGCCGGTCATGTACTCACAGCCGTGGTCTCCCACGCCCTCAACCACTGCGGTGGCACCGGAATTGCGCACACAGAAGCGCTCCCCGGCGACGCCGTTGATAAAGGCCTTTCCGCTCGTTGCCCCGTACAGTGCCACATTTCCGATAATAATGTTCTCGTCCTTTTTGTACTTAACTCCCGCAGGCGGATAGACAATCAGCTTGCCGCCGGAGAGTCCCTTGCCAAAGTAATCGTTGGAGTCGCCGACCAACTCCAGGGTCAGCCCCTTCGGGATAAAGGCGCCAAAGCTCTGGCCGCCTGCTCCCTTGCACTTTACAATAAAGGTATCCTCCTCGAGGGTATCATCGTACATTTTCGTGATCTCGGAGCCAAAGATCGTCCCGAGCGAGCGGTTGACATTCGACACCTCCGTGTCAATCATCCGCTTCTGCTTTTTCTCAAAAGCCGGTTTCATCTCCTTTAAGAGCACTTTGAGATCCTTGCTCTTCTCCAGCTCAAAATCATACACCTGCTTCGGATCAAAGGTCACATGCTCCTTTGCTCCCGCAAACGGGTTGTTCAAAATATTGGAGAGATCCAGCTTGGACTCGCTCTCCGAGAGATCCTCGCGCACCTTTAGGAGGTCGCTCCTTCCCACCAGCTCGTCTAGTGTTTTGCAGCCGAGCTTCGCCATGTACTCACGAAGCTCCTCCGCGATAAAGCGCATAAAATTCTCCACATACTCCGGCTTTCCGGCAAACCGCTTTCTGAGCTCCGGGTTCTGGGTTGCAATGCCCGCCGGACAGGTGTCCAGATTGCAGACCCGCATCATGACGCAGCCCATAGTCACAAGCGGCGCTGTGGCAAAACCGAACTCCTCCGCCCCAAGGCACGCCGCGATGGCCACATCCTTGCCGCTCATCAGCTTTCCGTCCGTCTCAATGCGCACTTTATTCCGAAGCCCGTTCATGATCAGGGTCTGGTGCGTCTCCGCAAGCCCCAGCTCCCACGGAAGTCCCGCGTTGTGGATCGAGCTCGAGGGAGCCGCGCCGGTTCCTCCGTCATAGCCGGAGATCAAAACCACCTGCGCTCCGGCCTTCGCGACGCCCGCAGCCACCGTGCCCACGCCCGCCTCCGACACAAGCTTGACGGAGATCCGCGCGTCGCGGTTTGCATTCTTTAGGTCAAAGATCAGCTGCTCCAGATCCTCAATGGAATAGATATCGTGGTGCGGAGGCGGCGAAATCAGGGACACTCCGGGAGTGGACAATCTGGTTTTCGCAATCCACGGGTAAACCTTTTTGCCCGGCAGATGCCCGCCCTCCCCCGGCTTGGCACCCTGCGCCATCTTAATCTGAATCTCCTGTGCGCTGGTCAGATAGCGGCTGGTCACGCCGAATCGCCCGCTGGCCACCTGCTTGATCGCCGAGCAGCGGTTCAATCCGTCCTTTCCGACAGTCAGTCGCTCTTTATCCTCTCCGCCCTCGCCGGTGTTGGACTTGCCGTGCAGGCGGTTCATGGCAATTGCCAGCGTCTCATGCGCTTCCTTGGAGATCGAACCGTAGGACATGGCGCCGGTCTTAAACCGCGTCACAATGGAATCCACGCTCTCCACTTCCTCCAGCTTCACACCCTTTTTCGGGTAGTTGAAGTCCATAAGCCCGCGCAGGTTCGTGTGTTTCTGCTCCTCGTCCACAAGGCTCGTATACTGCTTGAACAGCTCATAATCCCCCCGCATGGTGGACTGCTGCAGCAGATGAATTGTCGCCGGGTTGTACAGATGCCCGTCCGCGCCGCTCCTCATCTTGTGGCGGCCCTTGCTGTCCAGCGTCAGATCCGTCTCAAGCCCCAGCGGGTCATAGGCGGCCGAGTGCAGCGTGTTCACATCGTCCTCGATATCCTTTAAGCCGATTCCGCCAATCCGGCTCACCGTGTTGGTGAAATACTTGTCAATCACCGTCTTATCGATCCCGAGCGCCTCAAAGATTTTCGACCCCTGATAGGACTGGATCGTGGAAATCCCCATCTTTGCCGCAATCTTTACAATCCCGCTGATGATTGCGTGATTGTAGTCGTCGATGGCCGCATAGTAATCCTTATCCAGCATGTGCTCATCAATGAGCTGCTTCACCGTATCCTGAGCCAGATACGGATTGATCGCGGTGGCGCCAAAGCCCAGAAGCGTGGCAAAATGATGTACCTCCCGCGGTTCTCCCGACTCCAGAATCAGGGACAGCGAAGTGCGCTTTTTGGTCTTGACCAGATACTGCTGCAGCGCGGACACTGCGAGTAGGGACGGAATTGCCACATGGTTGTCGTCCACGCCCCGATCCGAGAGGATCAGGATATTCGCGCCGTCGCGGAATGCCCGGTCCGCCTCGATGAACATGCGGTCGATGGCCTTTTCCAGACTCGTATTTTTGTAGTATACAATAGGAATCGTGGCAACCCGAAATCCCTCCACCTTCATGCTGCGGATCTTCATCAGATCCGTGTTTGTCAGGATCGGATTGTTGATGCGCAGCACCTTGCAGTTCTCCGGCTTTGCCTCCAACAGGTTTCCGGCACAGCCGATATACACCGTCGTAGAGGTCACCACCTCCTCGCGGATGCTGTCAATCGGCGGATTCGTCACCTGCGCAAACAATTGCTTGAAGTAGTTGAACAGCGGTTCCCGGTTGCCGGAGAGGGCTGCCAGCGGAGTGTCCGTACCCATGGCTGCCGTGCCCTCCACGCCGTTCTTTGCCATCGGCAGGATGGAGTCCCTGAGAGACTCGTAGGTGTAGCCGAAGGCCCTCTGCATCCTCTGGCGCTCCTCCTTCGTATACTCCTGCACGCGCTCATTGGGAATCTTTAAGTCCCCCAGCATGACAATGTTGCTGTCCAGCCACTCGCCATACGGGCATTTCCCCGCATATTTTTCCTTTAACTCGTCATCGTCGATGACGCGCCCCTGCACCGTGTCCACCAGAAGCATTTTTCCGGGACGCAGGCGGTCCTTCGTCACAATCTTCGTCGGGTCAATCTCCAGCACCCCCACCTCGGAGGAGAGAATCAGATAGTCGTCGTCTGTGATATAGTAGCGCGAAGGGCGCAGGCCGTTGCGGTCCAGAACCGCCCCCATCATATCTCCGTCGGAAAACAGAATGGATGCCGGCCCGTCCCACGGCTCCATCATGGTCGCGTAATACTGGTAGAAATCCTTCTTTTTCTGGCTCATGATCGCATTGTTTGCCCATGGCTCCGGAATCATGATCATGACAGCCAGCGGCAGATCCATGCCGGACATCACGAGAAATTCCAGCGTGTTGTCCAGCATCGCCGAATCCGAGCCCTCTGTGTTGATGACCGGAAGCACCTTCTGGAACTCTCCGCGCAGCTTGCCGGAGGCCATGGTCTCCTCCCGCGCCAGCATCTTGTCCGCGTTGCCCCTGATGGTATTGATCTCGCCGTTATGTACAATAAACCGGTTCGGATGCGCCCTCTCCCAGCTTGGGTTCGTGTTCGTGGAAAAACGCGAATGTACGGTGGCAATTGCCGACTCGTAATCCTTATCCTGCAGATCCGGGAAGAACTGCCTGAGCTGCTCCACCAGAAACATTCCCTTGTATACGATGGTTCTGCTCGACAGTGAAACCACATAGCTGTTGTCATTGGACTGCTCGAACACGCGGCGCGCCACATAGAGCTTGCGGTCGAAATCCAACCCCCGCTCCACCTCATCCGGCCGGCGGATAAAGGCCTGCATAATGCAGGGCATACAGTCCCTCGCCTTCTCGGAGAGCTTATCCGCCTCTGTCGGCACCTTGCGCCAGCCCAAAAATTCCATGCCCTCCTTCTCGACAATCACCTCAAACATCTTCTTCGCCTGATTGGTCTTGAACTCCTCCTGCGGGAAGAAGAACATGCCGACTCCGTAGTCCCGCTCCTCTCCAAGTTCAATGCCGGAAGCGCTCAAAGCCTTCCTGAAAAACTTGTGCGAGATCTGCAGCAGTATTCCGACTCCGTCGCCGGTGGTGCCGTCTGCGTCCTTTCCGGCCCTGTGCTTCAAATTCTCCACGATCTTTAAGGCGTTCTCCACGGTCTCGTGGGTCTTCTTTCCCTTAATGTTGACCACCGCGCCAATCCCGCAGTTGTCGTGCTCAAATCCGGGATCATACAATCCCCTTGGCACTGCCGTTTTCTCGTTCCACTGTTTTCTCATAGCCGCTGTACCTTCTTTCCTGTTAAAATTCAACTGCTATGATTTTACAACATTCGAGCGTCTCTGTAAACAGCTTTTTATCCCAAATTGTCTGATAATCAGAAAATTTTATATATGCGTGCATTTTATTTCAATATTGTATCAATTTATCCTATCATCAAAACACATCTCAAACAATTATTTCGAAATAACTTGACAAAAAAATTTGAAAATTCGCCCAAAAAACATCTCGTTTTTTAAATTGTGTCTTAATTGTTTCTCAAAAATCTACCTGTCGGCTTTCGGATTTGCTTTTCCATACAGATACCACAGCAAAAGCCCGATTCCTGCCAGAAGCATCGCCGCAGAGCTCCCCCATGCAAGCGCACTCCGGTCCATGCTCCACGACAAAAAACCGCTCTCCGTCCGGATGACCGCGATTGTGTTGGCAGTGATGTGCCCGGCCACCGCAGCATACAGATGTCCGGCTTTATCCATGAGGAGCGCCAGCACCGCCCCAATGACGAGGGCGTACAGGAACTGGACAATATTGAAATGCACAATTGCAAAGAGAAACGCGGAAACCACAGTTGCCGCAAGCTTCGGCAGCTGTTCCCGCAGACGCGCAAACACAATCCCCCGAAAAACCAGCTCCTCCAGAATCGGTGTCGCAGCCGCGGAACCGACCAGCTCAAGGGCCAGTGTGCTCCCGTAAAAGCCGGCGTTCGCCTCCTGATAGCCGGCAGAGCTCTCAGCCAGCGGGGTCATCAGGATCAGATTGTTGGCCGCAATGCTCAGACACCCCACAATCACAACTGCCCATAATCCGTGTAAAACCTGTTCCTTTTTCACGGAGAACCTGCCGTCAATCCCCCTGAGCGCCTGATCCTGCCGATACACGGGCAGCATACATGGCAGTGTCACCAGAGTGGAAATCAACTGGCACAGCACAAAATGCTCATGATCCGCGCCGAAAAGCATCTGCGCGATCGCCATCGCAGACAGCATGACTACATAGTACAGCAGCAGCGGGTACAAAATCCTCCATACACGCAGGGCAATCCCCTTCTCTTCCATCGCATCAGCACCTCCTTCCTTACATATTAGAATAGCACATTCGCAATGGATTTTGTAAAAAATAGTCTTGTATATTGTAGAAAATTGCATTATAATATTGGTATTAAAAAATCTAATGATATTTATCACGGAAAGGCGGATAAAAATGAAGAAGATCAAGATCAATTTAGCTGTAAAAGTTTTGTCATGCGTGGCAATCCCGATTTTAATCCTTGTGATATTTGCCGTGATGGCGATTCAGCAGGTTGGCAAGACGATGGAGGAAACGATGCTGGAACGCCGGTTGTCGGTAATCAACCATATGTTCGTTCAGATGTTTGACCTTATAAGTGATGAGCAATTCCATTTGGAGGGTGAGGATATTTACTATGGTTCAACGAATCTGACAGAGGACAACACAATCATTGACAGATTCCACAGGGAGAACGACGTGGATGTCGCAATCTTCTATGGCACGACGAGAAGGGCAACGACCGTGACCGATTCGGCCGGAAAAAGGTCTGTGGGCACACAGATGCCGGCGGAAGGTTACCAAAAGCTCAAGTCGGACGGGTACTATTTTGCAAATAATGTCATTGTAGAGGGCGAGCCCTACTATGCTGCGTACATGTTGATGGCGAATTATGGAGCCGGCGACGAGGTGACGATCTGCTGTGGTCTTTCCGCGAAAAGTGCAGCGGCAATTTATAAGACAAGAGAGCGGTCTTCCGTGCTGTTCATGCTGATCATTGCAGTTTTAAGTCTGTTCGTATCCTTCTTGATTGCACGGGGTATTATAAAGAGCATCCAGACATCCATCGGCCATCTGGATGAAGTGGCAGAAGGAAAGCTGAACTTTGCAGTGAGCAAGAAGCTGACCTCAAGGACTGACGAGGTAGGAAATATTGCAAGAGCGATCGATTCACTCGTACAAAAATTTATTGATATCGTACATAACCTGAATGATTCCTCGAATACCCTGACGGATTTCTCGGAAAACCTCAAGGAAAACTTTACAGCAATTAACGGGGCGATCAATGACATCAATAAAGCCGTGGAAGAGGTTGCCATAAGCGCTACGACACAGGCGACGGAAACTCAGGATGTCGCCGAGCAGATGCGTGACATGGGAATTGCCGTCGAGAAATCTTCCGAAAATATTGGAACATTAAAGAACATCGCCGAGGAGATGGAGATCACCAACCAGGAAGTGAGCGAGACCCTTTCTTCTCTTGTTACAATCAGCAACAACACGAGAGAGTCCATTGAAAACGTGCAGAGACAGACCAATGACACGAACCAGTCCGCAATGGAAATCCAGAACGTGGTAGACTTCATTTCCGACATTGCAGGCCAGACAAACCTTCTGTCACTGAATGCGTCAATTGAAGCGGCCAGAGCCGGTGATCAGGGAAGAGGCTTTGCGGTAGTTGCGGATGAAGTGAGACAGCTGGCAGAACAGTCCAGACAGTCGGCAGATCAGATCGAAGAGATTGTACAGAAGCTGATCAACAATTCAAACAGCAGTGTGGAAGCAATGAATGTCGTTATGAATGACATACAGATTCAGCACGATAAGCTGAATCAGACACAGGATGCTTTTGATCATCTGAAGTCAGAGATTTCCAATGTTACCACCGCTGTGGATGGCATTGCAAAAGAGATTGACAGCATTGACTCCGCAAAGAACAAGGTATATGACAATCTGGAGAATCTGGCTGCCATTTCCGAAGAAAATGCAGCATCCACACAGCAGACATCCGCCACCATGACGCACCTCTCAGAGCTTGTAAACGAGTGCGACATTGCGGTCGGAAATCTGGTAGGCATCACGGATTCTCTGGAAGGAAACGTAAAGAAATTTACGCTTTAATCAACTCGGTTACATCATTTAACGTATCACATATTGCAAACGCTCCGGCGGCGCGCATTTCCTGCGCGTCGCCGAATCCGTATTGCACCGCTATACAGGGGATTCCGACTTTGTTCGCACCCTCCACATCAAAAATCGTGTCGCCGACCAGACACATCTCCTCTTTCGGAATATCGTGCCAGCGCCGCATCAGCTCGCACAAAACCTCCTCCTTGGTGTCAATACGTCCGTCCATTGTGGCTCCAACCACCTCATCGAAGAGCTCCAAAATCCCAAAGTGTTCCAAAATCCGCTTACAGCTCACCTCCGGCTTAGAGCTGGCGATGCCGACGAGATACCCTGCCTCCCTAAGCGCCCGAATGCACGCTTCCACTCCGGGATACAGACAGCACTCAAAGATTCCGACCACATTGTAGCGTTCCCGATATGTCCTCACTGCCTCCTCCGCCTGCTCTTTTGACAACCCGTAATGCCTGGCAAAGCTGTCCCTCAGCGGCGGCCCGATAAATTTTCGCAGCGCATTCAGATCCGGCTCGTCAATTCCGAAGGCTCTCAGCGCAGACTGCACAGATTTTGTGATGCCCTCCGAAGAGTCAATCAATGTCCCGTCCATGTCAAAAAGAACTGCTCTCATAAAAATACTCCTTGCTTTTTTGAAAAAAACGATTATAATGAAATCCGTACCAGACAAATAAAATTCGCAGAGTAGAATCTTGCGCGTAAAGTGCCACAGGAACAGGGAGTTGATCTGTGGACGAAAAGAAGTCAATTCTTGCGGTGCAGGGTTCGCATCCCGCTGCTACATACGGCACAGCCGCCGTTTTTTCTGTGCGTCTGTCTTTGCCTCCTTGTGTGTAGTTTTGGAAACTTCTGCAAAGGAGGTTCTTTTTATGGAAAAAATCAAAGATCTGAAATCAAAGTATGTATCCTCCCTGCGGGAATTCGCAACCCCCAGGGGTCTCACCATCTGCGGCCTGATGTGCGCGCTGGCAATCGTGTTAAATCTGGCTGCCCGCATCGACATCGGCCAATTTGTCCGGATCAGCTTCTCCGGTCTTGCAAACCGGGTCATCGAGTTCCTGTTCGGGCCGATCATCGGCGGCATCTTTGGCGCTGTCACCGACATCCTAAACTACATTGTCACGCCAAAAGGTGCTTTTTTCCCGGGCTTCACCCTCGACAAGATTCTGGAGGGGGTTATTTTCGGGGCAATCCTCTATAAAAAGCCCATAGCAATCCCCCGTATCTTCGTCGCACAGCTTCTGGTGAATCTGTTCGTCCACTGCGGGTTAAATACCCTTTGGCTTTGCGTCGTGTACGGCCGGGCATGGCGGGTGCTCCTGCCCACAAGGATTATCACAAATGCTGTCATGCTGCCCATCGACACGCTGATCACCTTTGTCGTGCTGACCTCTGTCGTGACAATCCTGCGCCGGATCCGGGGCGGCGCGCAGAATTAATCTACTTTTTCACGCCCTTTGTGTCGCGGTTTCCAATGTGCAGACGGTTCAGCGCGATTGTCTTGTCCTTGACCTCCACATCCACATTCTCGCCCTCCTGCAGAATGTAGATGTTTTTGAGCTCGTCACCGGCATCCAGCCGCATTCCGCGCACTCCCGCCGCCGCCTTCTTCTTCTCCGGAATCACGGAGCAGTCAATGCGCAGGAACATGTCTTTTTGCGAGCGCATGACAAGCGTTTCATTTCCGGATAAAATCTGCACGGAGAGCAGCTTGTCCCCGTCCGTCAGCTTTGTGGCCGCCGTCGTCCTTTTTGCCACGACAAACTCAGAGCCCTCCACAACCTTTAACATCGCCATCTTTGTGCCGAACACCAGCCGTCCCGCAGCCACATCTTCCAGACTCGCCAGATAAATAAAGCTCTCTTCCCGGCTGTCATAGTTGCACAGATTGTCGATGGGAGTTCCCTTGTCGCGGAACTTGCCAAACGGCAGATCCAGCACCTTGAGCAGATGCATCTGTCCCTGATCGGTAAAAATACAGATCTTGTCCGTGTTCTTGCAGGTGAACACATAGCGGTTTTCCGCATCCGCGGTCTCCTTGTTGCGCTCGTAGGCCGCCGTGTCAATCACCTTCGCATAGCCAAAGCGGTCCATAAGGAACACGACATCCTGCTCCTCGATCTTCTTCTCCTCCACCACAGCCTCGCTGAGGTTGTCGATGACGGTTCTCCGCTCTCTTCCAAACGCCTTCCCAAAGGCGGTCAGCTCCTTGATAATCACCTTTGCCATGGAGGAGCGGTGCTCTAAAATATCCTCATAGATTCCGATATTTTTGAGGGTCTCCTCATGCTCCTTCATCAGAGCCTCGATCTCCAGCCCAATCAGCTTGTACAGCCGCATTTCGAGAATTGCCTGCGCCTGCCGCTCGGAAAAGCAAAGCTGCTGCGCCATGATTTCGGATGAGGGATTCTTGAAGGTGATATTGTCCGTTTTCCCCTCCACAAGGCACGCTTTTGCGTCCGCAATGCTCTTGCTGCCGCGGAGAATCTCGATAATCAGGTCGATCACATTGCAGGCTTTGATCAAGCCCTCCTGAATCTCCTTCTTGTCCAGCTCCTTTTTCAGAAGGGTCGTATATTTCCTTGTCGCCACCTCATACTGGAAGCGCACATGGTGCCGGATAATCGCAATCAGCCCCAGAGTCTCCGGCCTGCCGTCCGCCACAGCCAGCATATTCACGCCAAAGGTGTCCTCCAGCTTGGTCTTCTTGTAGAGCAGATTCTTGAGGCCCTCGACATCCGCGCCCTTCTTGAGCTCTAAGACAATGCGAATGCCCTCCTTGGAGGACTGGTTTGTGATGTCCACAATATCCCCGGTGGCCTTGGATTCCACCAGACTGTACACATCGTTTAGGAATTTGCCGATGTTTGCGCCGATCATTGTGTAGGGAATCTCCGTGATGACCAACTGCTCCTTGCCGCCCTTCTGGCGCTCCACCTCCACCTTTCCCCGTATCTTGATCTTACCCACGCCGGACTCATAGATGGCCGGCAGTTCATCCTTGTTTGCGATAATTCCGCCCGTAGGGAAATCCGGCCCCGGAAGATACTCCATCAGCTCCTGTATGCTGATATCCGGGTTCTTCATATATGCGATGACAGCGTTTGTCACCTCCGCAAAATTGTGGGGCGGTATGGAGGTCGCCATGCCGACGGCAATACCCTCCGCGCCGTTGATCAGAAGGTTTGGCACCTTCACAGGCAGTACCTCGGGCTCCTTCTCCGTCTCGTCGAAGTTCGGCACAAAGTCCACGACATCCTTGTCCAGATCCGCCAGATAGGCCTCCTGCGTCACCCGCGCAAGACGGGCCTCCGTATAACGCATGGCTGCGGCACCGTCGCCTTCGATGGAGCCGAAATTGCCATGTCCGTCCACCAGCGGCAGTCCTTTTTTGAAATCCTGTGCCATGACCACCAGCGCATCGTAGATGGATGTGTCGCCGTGCGGGTGGTATTTACCCATGGTATCACCGACGATACGGGCACTTTTCCGGTAGGGTTTATCATAGCGGATTCCCAGCTCGTACATATCGTAAAGTGTCCGCCTCTGCACCGGTTTTAGCCCATCACGCACATCGGGCAGCGCCCGGTCGATAATCACGCTCATCGCATAGTCAATAAAAGATTTCTGCATCAGCTCCGAATACTCGGTCTGAATAATGTTGTTATCCATCGTATTCTCCCCCTTGGCGTACATGCGTCCTTTGCACGCTGCCTCTGTCAGATATCGAGCACTGCATCCCTCGCATGCTCATAGATAAAAGCTTTGCGCGGAGGCACATCCGTGCCCATCAAAAGCGCTGTCATGTCGGATGCCATGCGCCCGTCCTCGATCTCAACGCGCTTCATCACCCGCGTCTCCGGATTGAGCGTCGTCTCCCAGAGCTGCTCCGCATCCATCTCTCCGAGTCCCTTGTAGCGCTGCAGGGTAAAGCTGCCGGTGTGGGTCTTGCGGTACTTTTCCAGAGCGGCATCGTCATAGAGGTACTGCTCCTTTCCCTTCGACGGCAGAACCTTGTACAGCGGCGGCATCGCAACATACACATGCCCCTCGAAAATCAGCTCGGGCATAAACCGGTAGAACAGGGTCAAAAGCAGCGTGGCAATGTGCAGGCCGTCCACGTCGGCATCCGTCATAATGATGATTTTGTCGTAGCGCAGCTTTGCGATGTCAAAATCGTTGCCGTAGCCCTCGGAAAAGCCGCAGCCAAAGGCGTTGATCATGGTCTTGATCTCCGCGTTTGCAAGCACCTTGTCAATGCTTGCCTTCTCCACGTTCAGGATCTTTCCGCGAATCGGCATGATAGCCTGATACATGCGGTTTCTCGCCATCTTGGCGGAGCCGCCTGCCGAGTCTCCCTCCACAATAAAAATCTCGCACTTGGAGGCATCCCGGCTCTCGCAGTTTGCAAGCTTGCCGTTGGAGTCAAACGAAAACTTCTGCTTGGTCAGCAGGTTCGTCCGCGCCTTCTCCTCCGCCTTGCGGATCTTTGCCGCCTTCTCCGCACAGCCGATCACCGTCTTTAGCGTTTCCAGATTCTTATCGAAAAACAGGGGCACCTCGTCGCCGGTCACCTTCGAGGTGGCGCGGCTGGCGTCCTGATTGTCCAGCTTGGTTTTCGTCTGTCCCTCAAAGCGCGGGTCCGGGTGCTTGATGGACACCACTGCGGTCATGCCGTTGCGCACGTCCGCACCGTTGAAGTTGGCGTCCTTATCCTTCAAAATTCCCAGCTCTCTGGCA
Organism: Agathobacter sp.; assembly: GCA_022511395.1. Classification (GTDB taxonomy): domain Bacteria; phylum Bacillota; class Clostridia; order Lachnospirales; family Lachnospiraceae; genus Roseburia. Next base: position 50,790 of record JAFLRQ010000003.1, read on the forward strand.
TAGGAATTGATGATCGTCGTAAAGGAGGTCTTAAAGCCGGTCAGATGCGCGCCGCCCTCGGAATTGTAAATATTGTTGCAGAACCCAAGGATATTTTCGTGAAACTCCCCGGTATACTGAAAGGCCGCCTCGACCTCAATTCCCTCGCTCTCGCCCTTAAAATAGATCACGTCGTGAAGCACCTCCAGACTGCTGTTTAAGTCCTTCACAAAGCCCACAATCCCATCCGGCTCGTGGAACTCAATATGCTCCACCTCATCCTTTCTTCTGTCCTCGAAGACAATGGTCAGCTCAGGATTTAAGTATGCCGTCTCATGCATGCGGCTTTTGACCTCATCCTCCTTAAAGCGCGTGCGCTCAAAAATCTCCGGATCCGGCAGAAAATTGATCTTTGTTCCGGTCTTTTTGGTCTTTCCGATCTTCGGAAGCAGGCCGTTCTCCAGCTCTATCACCGGAGTTCCCCGCTCATAGCGGTCATGGTGGACAAACCCGCCCTGGCTAATCTCCACATCCATGTACGTGGAAAGTGCGTTGACCACAGAGGAGCCCACGCCGTGCAGGCCGCCGCTGGTCTTGTACACCGTATTGTCAAATTTCCCTCCCGCGTGAAGTGTGGAAAAAACAATGCGCGCCGCGGAGACACCCTTCTCATGCATCCCCACCGGTATTCCGCGCCCGTTGTCCTCCACGGTGCAGGAGCCGTCCCGCTCCAGCGTCACCCAGATTGTATCGCAGACGCCCGCCAGATGCTCGTCCACCGAGTTGTCCACGATCTCGTAGATCAGGTGGTTGAGTCCCTTTGTCGTGACACTCCCGATATACATGCCCGGCCGCTTGCGGACTGCCTCCAGACCCTCCAGAACCGCAATGCTGCTCGCGTCATACTGTACCATTTTCCCTCTACTCCTTTCCAATAAATCTCTATAGAAGCACTAAGCATTTTTCATGTGAGCAATTACCATAACCGCAATGCGAAACATCATCGCATCCTCAAAGGTGCGGATATCCAGACCGATTGCCTTCTCGATCCGCTCCAGCCGGTACACCAGCGTGTTGCGGTGAACATAGAGCTGTCTCGCTGTCTCTGAGATGTTTAGATTATTCTCAAAAAACTTGTTGATTGTGAGCATAGACTCCTCATCGTCTATAATGTCCGGGATCTTATCCCCGAATACCTCTTTGATAAACATCTCGCACAAACTCATCGGAAGCTGGTAGATCAGCCGTCCGATCCCGAGACGTCCGTAAGAAATCGTGTCGCGCTCCGCGTAGAACACGCGCCCCACCTCAAGCGCCAGCCTGGCCTCCTGATAGGACTCGGCGATCTCCGGAAGCTTTCTTACCACATTGCCGTAAGCAATCCTCACCCTCACCATCGCTTCCGCGTGCAGACTGGCCAAGAGGCGTCCGGCCGTCTCCTCCAGCTCCTCGTCCATGCGCTCCTCCTGCATGGAGCTGACATCCTTTACAAGCACCACGCTGTGCGGATCGACGCTGGTCACAAAGTCGCCCTTGCGGGTGTCAGCCAGATTCCCGACAAGCTCCATCACCACATCATTTGCCTTGTTCCCCGTGTCAATCACGTAGACCACGCGCGAAACCTCTGCGATATGATATTTTTTCGCCTTTCCCAGAATATCTACAATCAGCATATTCCCAAGCAGAATATTCTGAATGAAGCTGCTGCGGTCAAACTGCTCCGCGCAGCTTGCGACCAGATTCCGTACATGGCAGAGCGCCATCCGCGCGCACACCTCCAGCATCTGGTTCGTCACAGAACACACAAGGACGTATTCTGTCTCCCCCTCCACATTCACCCGGTAGAGGTGTTCAGGCTGCGAAGTATCGCTCTCCGCCGCAGAGTGAATAAAATTCTCCACTCTCTTCTCAAGACTCCCTGTCATGTCAATTCCTGCGGACGCGACAGGCTTTGCCCGTGTACTGAACAGCGCGGTTTCCAGACCGCCGGCCTCCCGAATCTCGTTCAACATATTCTGCAGTTTTTGATTTGACAGCATAGCATTCCCCCTGTAATACTGTATACATCTCTAAAAAACCGGGTGTAAACTACACCCGGTTAATCTACAGCTATTTAATTTTAACCAACTAGTTCGTAATTGTCAACTCGGTCTCCTTGTCGAACACGTGAATCTTGTTCGGGTCGAAGGCAAGCTTGATGTGATCGCCGTAACGTGCCGGAGTGTCGGAATCAACTCTGGCAGTCATGTTGGCACCTGCAACACTGTAATACAAAAGCACTTCCGCACCCAGAAGCTCGTATCCGGATACATCGGACTCAATCACGCTGCCGGAGAACTTCTCGATCATCTCAGGAGAATCAGAGATATCTTCCGGACGGATTCCAAATACAACATTCTTGCCGACATAGCCGCCGTCGATCACCTTCTTTGACTTCTCTGCGGGAAGAGTTACCGAGAACTTGTCAAAGTTGAGCACGGCAGTATCTCCGCTTGCGGAAACCTCTGCGTCGATGAAGTTCATCTGCGGAGATCCGATAAAGCCTGCAACAAACAGGTTGTTCGGCTGGTTGTACAGCTTCTGCGGGGAATCTACCTGCATGATCACGCCGTCCTTCAAAACGACGATACGGGTTCCCAGCGTCATAGCCTCTGTCTGGTCATGGGTAACGTAGATGATCGTTGCGCCCAGACGGTTGTGCAGAGACGCAATCTCAGATCTCATCTGTACACGGAGCTTTGCATCCAGGTTGGAGAGCGGCTCATCCATCAGGAATACCTTCGGGTTACGAACGATAGCACGACCCATGGCAACACGCTGTCTCTGTCCACCGGAAAGAGCCTTCGGCTTGCGGTCCAACAGATTCTCCAGATCAAGGATTCTTGCAGCCTCCTCAACCTTCTTGCGGATTTCCTCCTTTGGAACCTTGCGCAGCTTCAGACCGAATGCCATGTTGTCAAATACGGTCATATGCGGGTACAGAGCGTAGTTCTGGAATACCATCGCGATATCTCTGTCCTTCGGCTCTACGT
>JAFLRQ010000030.1:0-9129 GCA_022511395.1 Agathobacter sp.
GCCGGATTTCCCAGAAGCACTAATGCCAGTCGATACACCCGGACAACCTGCCGGTCATAAAGAGCCCGGAAATCTGCGGTTTTGTCTGATTGTTTTGTCTGCATATCGTCTCCTGTTTTGAATCGATTCTATTATACACACGAATCAGCGCTGAAAAAAATCCTTATTTTTCTATTTTTCAAAAAAATTTCAAAAACGGTAGCATTTTCGCGAAAAATCTGCTATAATGTATGACTACAATTTGTGATAATGAGGAAATGAGGAATACTATGAAAAAATATATCGGCATGATATTAATGATTAGTTTGACGCTTGGCGTTTTTGTGCCGCAGGAGGTTCGCGCGGAGGATGTTTCTGAGCCGGGCGGTACGGTTTTTGCGGCAGTGAACGATCAGGAGGACGAATTTTCTCTCACGGCGGAGGTCGGGACTGCGGAGGACGAGGATGGAGATCTGGTCCCGGCAGTGTATCTGAGTTTTTCAGAGTTTGAAGAGCTGCCGGACTATGTGGAAGTGTACCGCGCGGATGCAGAGGACGAGGACAGCCTGTGGATTGCCACCTGTGTGCGGCCGGAGTCGGAGTCGGCTTTCGGGTACTGTGACCGGAATGTCATCCCGGAAACGACCTACTATTACTGTGCGATGGCGGGATGGTATGGGTCTGAGGGCGAGGCACCGCGCATCGGGAAGGTGACGCGGGTATTCTCCTGTACAGTGGAGCTTTCCCGGCCGGTCATAGAGGTTTGGAGCGGAGGAACAAAGGGAATCACGGTGGAGTTCCCCGCCGGCGGATTTCTGGAAAAATATGGATATGCCGGCACAGCGGGCAATGGCTGCGCGCCCGGCTTCCAAATTTACCGCTCCCGCAGCGAAGACAAAGGTTACAAGCAGATTGCGACCGTTTCGGGAAATGAGGAGAGATACACGGACACCACGGCGGCAAAGGGCAAGCTCTATTTTTACAAGGTGCGTTCCTATTGCTATGACAAGGAGACCGGGGAGATCTACACCGGCGAGTTTTCCGAGACGAGAATGTGCGCGGTGGGGAGCAAGAGCTTTCCGGACGCGGAGGCATTAAATCTGACAGCGGTTCGGAAATCCGGCAGCAGCGCAAAGATCAGCTGGAACTATGTGGACGGTTTTGTGATCGACGGCCTCTGCTGCTCGGAGCGCAGAGAGGGCGAGAGTGATTTCGGCAAGCCAAAGTTTGTGGAGTGCTCAAAGAACGCGACAAGCTGCACCCTCAAGGAACTGAAAGAGGACTGCGAGTATGAGGTCCTGCTGCTGATGCGCCTTAAAACCCCATACAGTGACGGAAATGATGTCTTTTATTATGACAGTCGATGGTATGCGGTTCGGGTGGACATTGATTAGAGCAGAATTCAGGAGGATAGATGATCATGGAAAAAGTGATACTGACCGGGGATCGGCCCACCGGGAGACTGCATGTGGGACACTATGCCGGCTCTCTGAAACGAAGGGTGGAGCTGCAGAATTCCGGGAAGTTTGACCGAATATTTATTATGATTGCGGACGCGCAGGCGCTGACGGACAATTTTGAGAATCCGGAAAAGGTGCGCCAGAACATTATCGAGGTCGCGCTGGACTATCTCGCGGTCGGGCTTGACCCGTCAAAGACGAATCTTTTCATTCAGTCGCAGATTTCCGAGCTGACGGAGCTGACGTTTTTTTATGCGAATCTGGTCACGGTGTCCAGACTGCAGCGCAATCCGACCGTGAAGTCCGAAATTCAGATGCGGAACTTTGAGGCGAGCATTCCGGTGGGCTTTTTTACCTATCCGATCAGTCAGGCGGCGGACATCACGGCGTTTAAGGCGACCGTGGTTCCGGTGGGTGACGATCAGCTGCCGATGATTGAGCAGACAAGGGAGATTGTGCGAAAGTTCAACTCGATTTATGATGAGGTGCTGGTGGAGCCGGAGGCGCTTTTGCCGGACAATGAGGCGTGCATGCGCCTTCCGGGCACGGACGGCAAACAGAAGATGAGCAAATCCCTCGGCAACTGCATCTATCTCGCGGACTCGGAGGAGGATGTCAGGAAAAAGGTGATGAGCATGTACACGGATCCGGAGCATCTTCAGGTGTCCGATCCGGGCCATCTTGAGGGCAATGCCGTGTTTACCTATCTCGATGCATTCAGCAATGATGCGCATTTTGCGGAATATCTGCCGGAGTATCATAATTTGGACGAGTTGAAGGAACACTATCAAAGGGGCGGACTTGGCGACGTAAAGATCAAGAAATTTTTAAACAGTGTGCTGCAGGAGGAGCTTGCGCCGATCCGTGCGCGCCGGGCGGAATTTGAGAAGGATATTCCGGCGGTGTACGAGATATTGCGGAAGGGCAGCGACGCGGCGAGAGAGGTTGCCGCGCAGACGCTCGCCGAGGTAAAGCGTGCCATGAGAATTAATTATTTCGATGATGCGGAGCTGATCCGCATTCAGAGCGAGAAATATTTACAGTAATAAGACGGAGAAGAATGAGATGAAGAAATCGAGACTGACCGCTGTGCTGGCGGCATTGGTGATTTTGACCGCAGGATGCGGCGGGGACAAGGCGAAGGAGATTGACGCGAAGGGGCTTGCCGGTTCCTTACTTTCGGAGGTCACATACGAGGACGAACTGGAGGAGCTGAGCGAAGAGATGGCGGCGATGCAGTTTGACACCGAGGATGGAGTGAAGATCTATCTTTATATGGGCGGCGGCGCGACCGCCGAGGAGGTTGCGGTGTTTGAGGCGCCGGACGAGGCGGCGGCAAAGAAACAGCTTGCCCATGTGAAGGACTTTGTGGATGATCAGATCGAGACGGAGCGGGACTACCGGCCCGAGGAGGTCAAGCGGCTGGAAGACGCTGTTTTGGAACAGAGAGGAAAGTATGTCATTCTCTGTGTATCCGCGGATTCCGATAAAGCGAAGGAGATTATAGAGAAAGCGTTCAAATAATTATGGTATTCAGCAGTTTTGTATTTTTACTGGTGTTTTTGCCGTTGGTATTGATTTTGTACTACATCAGCCCCGGACGGGTGCGGAATCTGGTACTGCTTGTTTCCAGTCTGGTCTTTTACGCGTGGGGGGAGCCGGTATATGTACTGATCATGCTGTTCTCCACTGTGTTTGACTATACGAACGGACGGTTAATTGAATATTTCAAAAAGCGGGGAAGCCTAAGGAAGGCGAAGGCTGCACTGGTCATAGATGTCTGCGGCAACCTCGCAATTCTCGGTTTTTTTAAATATGCCGATTTTATAATAGGAAATGTCAACACGGTCACAGGCGCAGGAATTTCGCTGCTGCACCTGGCACTCCCGATCGGCATTTCCTTCTATACGTTCCAGACCATGTCCTACACCATCGACGTGTACCGGGGACAGGTAGAGGCGCAGCATAACTTGTTGGATTTTGCCACTTATGTGACGCTTTTTCCGCAGCTGATCGCGGGACCCATCGTGCAGTACAAGACGGTGGCAGATGAGCTGCACAGGCGCAGGACAGGGCTTGTTGATTTCTCCGAGGGGGCGTTTCGTTTCACAGTGGGTCTCGCCAAGAAGGTTCTGCTCGCAAACCAGATCGGCAGCCTTTGGGACACGGTCTCCGGTTTACATGAGCTGACCGCCGCCACGGCGTGGCTGGGTGCGGTCGCCTATTCGTTTCAGATCTACTTTGACTTTTCCGGATATTCGGACATGGCCATCGGTCTGGGGCGGATGTTCGGATTTCACTTTCTGGAAAATTTCAACTTTCCGTACATGGCGAAGAGCATTACCGAGTTCTGGCGCCGCTGGCATATTTCTCTGAGTTCCTGGTTTCGGGAGTATGTGTACATTCCGCTTGGCGGCAACCGCAAGGGTATGCCGCGGCAGATCTTCAATTTGACGGTTGTGTGGTTTCTCACGGGACTGTGGCACGGGGCAAACTGGAATTTTGTGCTTTGGGGCATGTATTACGGCGCCTTGCTCATCCTTGAAAAGCTGTTTCTTCTCAAGCTTCTGCAGAAGCTTCCCGCGTGTATCGGTCGTGTGTACAGCGTGTTTCTTGTGGTCATTGGCTGGGTGATCTTTGCGCAGACAGATATGGGAGAGCTTGCGCGCTATTTAAAGGCGATGTTCGGAATCGGGGTTGCCGGTGTGAATGCGGACTTTTTCTATTTTCTCTCCAACAACGCCGTTCTGCTTGCAGTGCTTGTCGTGTGCGCCATTGATCATCGGGAATGGGTGAAACAGCCTGCGGGCAATATCTATGAGGCAGTGCAGGAATCCAAATGGCTGGCCTATGTGAAACCGGTGCTTTTGCTGGCGTTGCTCTTCGTCTCGACAGCGTTTCTTGTGGGGGACAGCTATAATCCGTTTTTATATTTTCGATTTTAGGTGCAAGCAGAGGTTTTTAGATGAAAAAAAGCAGAATTGCCATTATGCTATTGTTTGCGGCGTTTCTTGCGGCCATCTCCGGGGGCAGCCTTGTGCAGAAGGATCGCGAGTTCTCGCCGAATGAGAACCGTTATCTGGAGGGTGTGCCCAAATTCTCTTGGGAGCGCGTGATGAGCGGGGAGTTTCAGGAGAAGCTGGAGAAGTATCTGAGGGATCAGATCCTCGGAAGAGACGCGTGGATTACAGCGAAAACCGCGGTGCAGAAGACGATGGGAAAGACGGATATCGGCGGCGCATACGTGGGTAAAGACGGCTACGATTTTGAGAAAATCACACCCGAGGATGTGGACGAGGAGCAGGTGAAGCGCAACATTGTCGCAGTGCATGATTTTTTTGAGGAGACATCCGCGGTGATTGCGCCGGAGCGCCTGAGTTTTCTGCTCGTGCCGACATCCGGGCTGATCCTGGAGGAAAAGCTCCCGAAAAATGCGCGCCTTTTTGATCAGAACGCTTATATTGACGAAGTGCAGGCGGCGATGGGAGACTATTCCTTTGTCGATGTCCGAAAGGAGCTTGCGGCGGCAAAGGACGAATATATTTATTATCGAACCGACCACCACTGGACGACAGACGGAGCCTATATTGCCTATGAAAAATGGTGCAAATCCGTCGGGATCTCCTGTGTGGGGCAGACGGATTTGGAAAAGACGACGGTGACAGAGGAATTCCGGGGTACCCTTTACTCCAAGATTCTGGACGCGGATTCCGCGTATGACAGCATTTGGATTTGGACGCCGGCCGGACTTGGCGCGGCCTACTCGGATCGGTTTACGGTCACAGTGGGGAAAGACAAACAGGGACAGCTCTTTGACGAGAGCAAGCTTGGGGAGAAGGACAAATACGCCTTTTTCCTCGGCGGCAATTATTCGCAGCTTGTGATTTCCGGCGGCGATTCCGGCGAGAGCGGGGGGCGCAGGCTCCTCGTGGTGAAGGATTCCTTCGCAAATTCCTTTATACCGTTTGTCGCGGGGCAGTTTGAGGAAATCCATATGATCGATCTGCGCTATTACAAGGGCGATGTGCGGGAATATCTGTCGGAGAGTGGGATCACGGATGTGTTGGTGCTGTATAACATTTCCAATTTTATTTCCGATCAGAACCTATACCGGCTGGCGGGAGATTGAGCCTGTGATACAAGTCAGATACAATACTTTTCTACTCTGGTTCGGAAGACACCGATTGCAGGTGCAAACCGAAGAAAACGAGGAGGGAAAAGTATGAACATTCAAAAGGAAAAGGAGACAGGAATTATGGGACGAAAGAGAATGTACGCGATGGTTCTCGCGCTGACGGTTGCGGCGACGGCACTGTCCGGCTGCGGGGGAAAGGATAAGGACAGCCAGAAGAAAGAAAATACTCAGCAGGGCTGGCCGGGAGAGAACACGGAGCAAGGAGCCGATACAGAGTATGGGGACTCACAGGGGTCAGAGATCACAGGCACGGATACGGAGGAGCCGCCGGTACAATACCCTGCCATCTCTTCCGACGAATCGGTCATAAAACATGGCGCAGTGGTGCAGGTGGGAGACGCCGCCTACGAGCTCTATAGTTATTCAGAGGATGCAGCAGACATCTATGCAATGGCAGTGAACAAGGCTGCGGAGGAGCTGAGCGGGAAGGCTCAGGTCTACAGCCTGATGATTCCGCTGAGCTCGGCGATCACATTTCCCGACAATCTGCGGGATCAGATCAGCAGCGCGGATCAGCAGCAGGCGATCCAAAAGATTGGAAATAAATTGGATGCCGCAGTGACTTATGTGGATTTCTACGATGACCTTATGGCGCATCGGGATGAGTATATATATTTCCGCACGGACCATCATTGGACCGCGCGCGGCGCGTATTATGCCTACGAGAAGTTCTGCAGGGCGAAGGGGATTGACCCGGAGGCTCTGGACAGTTATGCGACCAAGGACTTTGACGGATTTCTGGGCTCCTTTTACAATGATACCAACAAGGATGCGAAGCTGGGCGCAAACCCGGATGTCGTGACGGCCTATCTCCCGAAGATGAGCGCGATCTGCCATGTGGAGGATTCCAAAGGTGTCAAGTATGACAGCGCGGTCATCTATGATGAGACGAAGGCTCCCGCGGGCCTCAAGTACAGCGCATTCATTGCGGGGGACAATCCTTACACGGAGATTGTCAATCATGAGCTCACCGATGGGAGCGCCTGCATTGTCTTGAAGGAATCCTTTGGCAATGCGTTTGTGCCTTTTCTGGTGGATCACTACCAGACGATCTATGTCATCGATTACCGCTACTGGAGCGGGAATGTCGGTACGCTCGCCGAGGAAAAGGGCGTGACGGATGTGATTTTTGTCAATAATTTATCTATGGCGCGGAGCAAAAGCCTTGTGAGCAAACTCTACCGCGTGATTTAAGGAGGTGCGCATCGTGGTAAAATACTACATGACTGATAACCGGAAGCTGCATGAGGAGACTGCGGTGCGAGATGGAGTGTGGATTCATATGGTCAATCCGGACAGGAGTGAGGGCCAGATGGTGGCAGATCTCTTGAACGTGGATGTCGAGGACGTTCTGGCGGTACTCGATGATGAGGAGAGCTCCCGGATCGAGCTGGAGGACGGCTACACGCTGATTGTCGTGGACATTCCAGCCATCGAAATCCGCCACGAGAAGGAGTCCTACACAACGGTTCCGCTTGGCATTGTCCTGACCGCAGATACCATTACGACGGTCTGCACCGAGGATACTCCGGTGCTGCAGGCCTTCATCAACAACCGGGTCAAAGAGTTTTCGACGAAGAAAAAGCTGCGCTTTGTCTATCAGATTTTATATCGGATTACCTCCCTCTATCAGATGAATCTTCGGACCATCGACAAGCGGCGGACGGAGATAGAGGAGCGCGTCGGGGACGACACGGAGGAGGTGGATCTGATTGCGCTGCATCAGCTGGAGTCCACGCTGGTGTACTTTGCGACCTCGCTGCGCGCAAACGCGGTGGTTTTGGACCGTCTGACCCGGTATAAGCGGCTGGAGCAGTATCCGGAGGACAAGGAGCTGTTGGACGATGTGATTGTGGAGAACCGTCAGGCCATCGAGATGACCACCATTTACCGCGATATCATCAACGGAACCAGAGAGCTGCTCTCCTCAGTCATTGACAATCGGATGAACAGCATCATGAAGTCACTGACGGTCATTACGCTCATCATGGCTGTGCCGACGGTTATTTCCGGAATCTATGGCATGAACGTCAATGCGGAGTGGGTCCCGCTTGCAAACACGGCACATGGCTTTACGATTGTCTGTGGGATTATGGCGATTATCTGTGTTCTGGTGCTCCTTTGGCTCCGGAAAAAACGAATCCTGTAAACGCAGCGTGTCAAAAAACACCCTGATTTTTACGGAAAATCTGGATATTTTTTGCGCATCTGCTTTACCGTGGAAAAGAGTTGATTGGTAAAATAGACAAATCTTCTATACAGAGCGCACAAAAGATCGACACATTATTTGTTGATTTTAACAACAAGAAGTGATATTTTAATAGTGCCAGCGGAGAATACCTCAGATAAGTTTTGGAAGTAAGAGTAAAAGGAGGTGTATCGTATGCGTACAATCGATCCATCGATGACCTTCAGCGAGGTTGTCAAGTATTACAAAGAGTACGCGAAGCGTGCGAGAAGCTGTGGAAGAAAGCCGGTCTCTTTTTTGAGATTTATCACGGGCAGATATTAATCTGCCCGTGTGTCCCCGTCTCTCATCAAAAGGATTCGCATCGAATCCGATTATCCCCATGTTTTTTCTTTGATTTTTATGGTATACTAACAATGTCATAGTTTTGGAATGGAAAGGATTTCGGTATGAAGAGAAGTCTGATCATGGAGGGCGGCGCAATGCGGGGAATGTTTACCGCAGGCGTGATTGATGTCATGATGGAACACAATATCGAATTTGATGCGGCCATTGGCGTGTCCGCCGGGGCGGTGTTCGGCTGTAATTTTAAGTCGAGGCAGCCGGGGCGCGTGATCCGCTACAATGCGGCATACTGCACAAACCCGCACTATGCAGGTCTTCGCACGCTCGTGAAGACCGGGGATATCTTTGGGGAGAAATTCTGCTACCACGATATCCCGGATTATCTGGATCCGTTCGATTACGAGGCATATCGGGAAAATCCGCTTGAGTTTTATTGCGTTGCCACGGATGTGAACACCGGAAAAGCCGTCTATCACCGGGTCGATAGCTGTGACGGGGACGGCATGCTGTGGCTGCGTGCCTCAGCCTCTATGCCGGTGGTGTCCAATATCGTGAAAATAGGCTCCTATGAGCTTCTGGATGGAGGAATTGGCGACTCGCTGCCGGTCCGCTATATGGAAGATCTGGGCTGTGACCGCAATGTGCTGATCACGACCCGCCCGGCGGACTACCGCAAGGGGCCGAGTAAGATGGTGCCTTTGGCGCGGACGAAGCTTCGCAGGTATCCGAATTTTATCGCGGCGCTGAAAAATCGCCACGTGCGCTACAATGAGGCACTCGACTATGCGCTTGAGCGCGAAAAAACAGGCGGACTTTTTGTGATCCGCCCGTCAAAGACGATTGATGTCAACCCCGTGGAGCACAGCCGCCAAAAGCTGCTTGCCGCATACGGCATGGGGCGCGAGGCGATGAAATCCCGGCTGCGGGAGCTGCAGGAATTTCTGGGGCGATAAGGGATGGAA
>JAFLRQ010000030.1:9229-19905 GCA_022511395.1 Agathobacter sp.
GCGGCGATGATGATTCCGATAATTCCTGCAATGGTGATTTTGATCGTAAGCCCGAAGGTAATTATGAGGATTCCGAGATCCAGAATCAGCGGTGAGGACAGGCCGAAGGTCTGTCCGTAATTCAGCCAACTGAAAAACGGGACGCCGGCGACCAGCTGTCCAATGAAACCGCCCAGCACGACTCCCGCCAAAAGCAGGAGCAGCAACGCCCAATAATTTTTTCCGACACCTTTTGCCATGTGAAAACTCCTTTCATCAGCGATTATAAATATAATTTTTGTCGAGCCTTGTTTCAAATTCCTGCACGGGGAGCGGTTGATCGAAGTAGAAGCCCTGCGCAAGATTACATTTATTATCTGCAAGGAGCTGAACCTGTTCTTTGGTTTCAACGCCCTCGGCAATACACTCGAGGTTCATCTCCTGAGCCATGGAGACAATATACTTGAACATTACGTCATTTTGAACGGGACTTTCATCGCCTTTGTCAGGCAAAAGGCTCTTATCCAGCTTTAACATATCCCAAGGCATCTCCTTGATGAGATTGAGGGAGGAGTAACCGGTACCGAAGTCGTCCACAGAGGTGGAAATCCCTGATTGCTGAAGCCCTCCGATAATGCGTTTCAGGTCCTTGAACTCGACATCGGTAGTTGTCTCGGTAAGCTCTATTTCTATGTATTCATGCGGAACATGATTCCTGTCAATAATCTCGATGATATGATCCAGAAGATCGATATCTGAAAGGTGGCGGCGGGAAAGATTTACCGATATTCGCACAAGATCCATGCCGCTGTCCAGCCATCTTCTGATATCCTTGCAGACAGTGTCGAGCATATAGAAATCAAGCTTGCATATATCAAGTCCCTGCTCAAGAATGGGGATAAATTCTCCGGGCGGCATCATCCGGCCGTTGTGCATCCAGCGGCAAAGGGCCTCTGCGCCCGCGACATGTCTGCCGTCGATCGTGACCTTTGGCTGATAATACACAAGAAATTCTCTCTTTTCAAGAGCTTTGGAGAAGCTTGCGGAAATATCATTATTGTGTTTTCTCCTTGCAAGAAGATCGTCATTGAAATACACAATGTCTGCCTTTGAAGTATTTTTGGCAAGATGAAAAGCCAGACTGACACGATCCATGACATCTGTTGGAAGCATGGCGCAACCCATATTCTTGATGACGTATACTCCTGCGGTTGCAGAGATAAATATACGTTCATTGCGGCTCTCATCGTAAACGACACCTGTACCGCTGAGTATATCAAGAACAGGCTGGAGCTTGTCATTCTTTATAAGCGTTAAAAAGTTGTCCCCGCCTACCCTGCAGGTCAACTCGTTTTCGTCATCAAGAAGATCATCAATAAAGCGGATAAACTTTTTCATCACGAGAGTTCCGTTTTCACGACCGATATTTTGATTTACAACAGAAAAACGTTTAAGATTAAAGCGGACTGCAGTAAATTGGCTGATTTGTCCTGTTTGGCATAAAGTGTGAGCAAGCCTCATAAATTGTTTTAGGTTATACATATCAAGCTCGCTGTCATAGTAGGTCAGGTGATGAACTAATTTGAGAAGTCTGGATTTTCCGTTGTATGTACTGAGCAGAGCGATAAATGTATGGATCCTGTTTTGCTCTTCCTCCGTCCACTCCGTCTCCCCTTCTATGGGGTAAATATTATAGATTATGACCGTTCCGTCTACAACAGCAATACGTTTGCTGGTGCCAACAGTCTTGCAGGCTTTCCCGCTGTCATAAAAGCAGACTGTTTCAGATAGTCCAGAATGTTCGGCGGCTTCATTTTCATATACTGCGATTTCGACCTTCCCCAATCTCAGAACATAGCATAGATCAACCGTTGCCTCGAAAACCTGCTGAGGATTAGCGACAGGAAGCTGATGTAATTTACAAATCGCGTTTTCAAGAGCTGTCAGGTACTTGCTCGTATTCATATGTCCCCCTTCGAATACAATTAAGCTTGTATTCTGCACATTTATTATATCGTTAACTTCATCCATATAAATCGATCAATTATTTTATATTATAATATATTCGACATCATTCATGCAACCAGTTTTCCAACAGTAATAAGCATGAAGCAATCTGTACAGTGGCAAACACAGATTGCATATTTTGCATAATCCGGCTACAATAAGATTGGATCAATGTTAGCCGGTCACGGATTTACAGGCACAGCTTTGAAGAGAGGTAAATGATTATGAGAATTGGCGGCGGAATCGAGAAAGCCTATCAGAGTCCCGAGGAGTGGGTTCGTCATGCAAAGGATTTAAGATACAGTGCGGTGCTGTCCCCTGTGGACAGCAGCAGCGACGAAGCAACCAGACAGGCTTATTTGAGGGCGGCAAAGGAGGCCGACCTTCTGATCGGCGAGGTGGGCGTCTGGAGAAATTGTCTTGCGAAGGATGACATTGCGCGCAAAAAAGCCATGGACTATGCCAAGGCACAGCTTGCCCTAGCGGAGGAATTGGGAGCGAACTGCTGTGTCAACATTATCGGCAGCAGCAGCGACAGTGCCTGGGATGGTTTTTCCGCGGAGAATTATACGGAGGACTTTTATGCCCTGGCGGTGGACAGCGTGCGGGAGATTCTTGACGCGGTGAAACCCAAACGCACCTTTTATTCCATTGAGCCCATGCCCTGGGTGCTGCCGGATTCTCCGGAGCAGTATTTAAAGCTCATCGATGACGTGGGCCGGCCCGGCTTTGCGGTGCATCTGGATTTTGTTAATATGATCAACTGTCCCCAGAGGTATTGCTGCAGCACGGCTTTCGTACAGCACTGCTTTGATTTGCTGGGCCCCCATATTAAGAGTATTCACGGGAAGGACGTACTGATGGAGCAGGCTTACACCACTCTGATCCATGAGACGATGCCCGGCCGGGGTACTCTGGATTATCCGAAGATTCTCCGCATGGTGGAAAGGCTTGGGCCGGATACCCCGCTGTTCGTGGAGCATCTGCCGGATCATGAGACCTACCGTCAGGCGGCCGCTTATGTCCGGGAGAAGGCGGAGGAAGCCGGTATTCACGTGAAGGGGTAGGGAAAGTGTCCGGCAGTTCTCACGATTTTCGTAACAACCGGATTTTGGCCGTGGATCACAACCTCAGATGTCCAGAATTCGGTTGATGATATCCCGAAACTCTGGATGTTCGCGAATTTTGGAGAGCATCACACATTCGTCCGAGGTGATATAAAAAGGTTTTTGCCGGGGAGATATCGGGAATTCCTCGTAAGGGCGCTCGATCTGGTAGAGCTCGCACAGCGCGAGAAAGCTCTGGGTGCGCGGGAGCGACTGGTCGCTCTCCCATCCGTAGATCGTCTTGCCGGAAACATCGAGTTCATATCGCTTGCAGAGCTCTGCGGATACGCGCGCGATGGACCAGCCGTGGCGCCGGCGATACTCCTTTAATTTTGATCCTATTTTCATATTCATGTACAGCCTCTTACTCCCTGACCTCATTTACAACTATCAGTTTCATCATAGCGGCTCAAAAATGTGACAGCAAGAAATTCTCTTGTGGTAAGAAAATATGCTTATTAGTCCAATGGCGTCTTAGCATTCCAGAAAAGGAAGAAATTCCATGTTGACATCATGTGCCCAATCTGCTACAATCATCGCAATTAACATAAGAAAAGCAATGACGGAAAAGAGTAGCCTGCCGGAAACATCCAGAGAGAAAAACGATTGGTGGAAGTTTTTTATGTGGAAAGCAGATGAAAACCATTCCAGAGCTGTGTCGCTGAAATGAGTAAGCGTCACCGTATGGCTGCGTTAAAGTCTAGGATTTGTTGGAATCTGAAGTGAAAAGTTAAGGTGGAACCGTGCATGTACTGATAATGCACCCTTAGACATACGGCGGGAGCTGTGTGATTAAGGGTGCTTTTCTTATGTTAAGTCAAGGGAACCGTTTCAAACAGAAAGGAGACATAAGAAATGAAGGTATGTGACAAAGAAGGAAAAATGCGGGAGTGCTCTTTTGAGGAGCAATTGGGCAAGGAGGCGTTCTGGCACACTACGGCGCATGTGCTGGCGCAGGCGGTAAAGCGGCTGTATCCGGAAGCGAAATGCGCCATTGGGCCGGCGGCCCGGGAGGGCTTTTACTATGACTTTGCGTTTGATTTTGAGTTTACAAGCACGCATCTGCAGCAGGTGGAGCAAATGATGCGGGAGATTGTGAACGAGAGTCTCGCGCTGTGCCGTCAGGAGGTGAGCAGGGAGGAAGCGGAGGCGCTCTTTGCCTCCCGAGACGAGCCTTATAAGCTGGAGCTGCTGCGTGACCTGCCGGAATCCGCAGTGATCAGCCTTTACCGACAGGGCGAGTATGTGGATCTGTGCGCGGGGCCGCATGTGGCCAATACCAATCTGATAAAGGCATTGCGGCTGACAAGCCTGGCGGGCGCCTATTGGCGGGGCGACGAGAAAAACAGGATGCTCACGCGCATTTACGGGATTTCTTTTCCGAAAAACAGTCAGATGGAGGAGTATCTGCATCTGCAGGAGGAAATCAGGCGGCGGGATCACCGGAGGCTGGGGAAGGAGCTGGGGCTGTTCACGCTCATGGAGGAAGGACCGGGATTTCCGTTTTTCCTGCCGAAGGGAACGATATTAAAAAACCTGCTGATCGGGTACTGGCGCAAGGTGCACGAGCGGGAAGGGTATCAGGAAATCTCAACGCCAATGATCTTAAACCGCCGGCTCTGGGAGACCTCCGGCCACTGGGAGCACTACCGGGAAAACATGTACACGACAAGCATTGACGGGATGGATTACGCGATAAAGCCCATGAACTGTCCGGGCGGCATGCTGGTCTACAAGATGCAGCCGCATTCTTACCGGGAGCTGCCGATTCGCACAGGCGAGCTCGGTGTCATTCACCGCAATGAGAAGTCCGGGACGCTGCACGGGCTGATGCGGGTGCGCTGCTGTACGCAGGACGACGCCCATATTTTCATGACTCCGGAGCAGATTACCGGAGAGATCCAAGGTGTCATCCGCCTGATTGACGAGGTGTATCGGAAATTCGGATTCCGGTATCATCTGGAGCTCTCCACCCGCCCGGAGAACAGCATCGGCAGTGATGAGGACTGGGAGCTGGCGACGGAGGGGCTGAAAAGGGCGTTGGAGCTCTCCGGCAAAGAGTATGTGATCAATGAGGGGGACGGAGCCTTCTATGGGCCTAAGATCGATTTTCACCTGCAGGATGCCATTGGCAGGACATGGCAGTGCGGAACGATCCAGCTCGATTTTCAGCTTCCGCAGAGGTTTGAGGCGGAGTACATCGGTGAGGACGGCAAAGCACATCGGCCGATTATGATACACAGGGTCGTCTTTGGCTCCATCGAGCGGTTTATCGGACTTCTCATAGAGCATTATGCGGGAAAATTTCCGCTGTGGCTTGCCCCGGTGCAGGTCAAGCTTTTGACGATATCGGAGCGATTTGTCCCCTACGCCAAGGAGGTCATGGCCGGGCTGCGGCAGAGCGGGATCCGCTGTGAGCTGGACAGCCGCGAGGAAAAGATCGGTTATAAAATCAGGGAGGCGCAGCTGGACCAGGTTCCCTATATGGTGGTTCTCGGACAGAGGGAAGCGGACGAGGGCACGGTTTCTGTGCGAAAGCGGGATGAGGGCGTTGCCGGGAGCAGGAGGACGGACGAGTTCATAGCGGAGCTGCTGGCGGAAATGGAGTAGGCTGGGCAAAAGTCATTGCGCAGAGAATTATGCCATGATACAATGCTGTGGAACAGAGTTCAAAGATTTTATTTTTCTATGAGAGGGCAAAAGCGATGAGACAAAAAGTCGTGGTGGGAATGTCCGGAGGGGTGGATTCCTCGGTGGCAGCGTATCTGTTGAAGGAACAGGGCTATGAGGTGGTCGGAGTGACCATGTTGACCGGTCGGGACGACGATCCGGCGGTCGCAGGGCAGTCCGAAGCAGAGGGGGAATCCAGCGCTGTAAAAGAGGCCCAAAAAACTTGCGAAATCCTTGGTATAGAGCACAGTGTTGTAGATTTTAAATCAGAATTTAATAAACAAGTTTTGGGGTATTTTGTGTCAGAATATGTCCGCGGATGCACGCCAAATCCCTGTATCGCCTGTAACCGCTATGTAAAGTGGAAATCACTGTTATTCCGCGCAGATCAGCTTGGAGCGGAACGAATTGCAACCGGTCATTACGCCAAAATCATAAGGCTTGAGAACGGGAGATACAGTGTCCGAAACGCTGTGACGGCGACAAAGGATCAGACCTATGCCCTGTATGGGCTGGGGCAGGATCAGCTTGCGCGGACGCTCATGCCTGTGGGAGATTATGAGAAGGAGGAGATTCGCCGGATCGCAGAGCGGCTTGGCCTTGCAGTGGCGCACAAGCCGGACAGCCAGGATATCTGCTTTGTGCCGGATCACGATTATGCCGGTTTCATTCTGCGCAAAACCGGAATGGAGAGCGCGCCGGGCAATTTTGTGGACGAAAACGGCCGTGTGCTGGGCAGGCACCGGGGCTTGATCCATTACACGGTCGGCCAGAGAAAGGGACTGGGGATTTCGGCAGAGACGCCGCTGTTTGTGAAGGAGCTTCGGCCGGAGACGAACGAGGTGGTTCTCTGCCGTTCCGAGGCGCTCTTTGCGCGTGAGTGTCTGGTTGCGGATGTGAATTATATGGCGGTGGAGGCGCTGGATGCGCCGACTCCAGCCATCGGCAAGATCCGATACTCCCACAAGGGATCGCCCTGTGTCCTCTATCCGAACGAGGACGGGAGTATCCGCTGCGTGTTCGAGGAGCCCCAGCGCGCCATGACGCCGGGGCAGGCGGCGGTGTTTTACCGCGGGGACTATGTGCTCTGCGGCGGTGTGATTGTGCGGAGCGACAGATGTGCGCTCCGCCCGCGGTGAGTGCCGGATTGCAGATGGATGCGGTTGCTTTCAAACACAACCTCCGGGCCTGCCCCTTTCCATCAAAAAATCAAACGGGTCTATGAAAAAAGGGACAAATATGATAAGATAGGATCAGGAAAATGTTTATGGAAATGGCAGGAAACAATCATGTTTGAGAAAAAACAGGTCATTTACAGTGAGACTCAGGGCGTGTGCGCGGTTGAGAACATTGTCCGGCTTTCTGCGGTAAAGGGAGAGCCGGGGGTGCTCTATTACGTGCTGCGGCCGGTCTTTGATAAAGATAAGGTGTCCTACATACCGGTGGACAACCATCAGGTCGCCCTGCGGGAGCTTTTCAGCGAGGAGGAGGCCAGAGAACTGGAAAAGGACAACGAAGCGCTCGAGAAGGACGAGAGGCTCAAGGAGGCTGTGAATTACGTTTTGCACAGGGAGGATTGACACATGGCGCAGCAGCAGGCAATACATCAATTTGTATTGGGAACAAAGGAATTAGAAGGGAAAACCGCCGAATTCGGATATGATAAGGGCTGGTACAGCATCACAGACATTGTGGGCGAGGAGCGCAACGAGATTTACCGGTCGCGGAATGCGCAGGAGGCCTATATGAAGTGGAACGTGTATATTGGCCGTAAAAAAGAGCGCCCCATACAGGAGGAGCACCGCAGAAACGAATATCGTGAAGGAAATGAGCGCTCCGGTGAGCGCAGCCGCGGCAGCCGTTCGAACCGGAATAACCGGGACGGAAGGGACAACCGCGGGAGCACAGAGGGAAACCGCGAAGGGCGCTCCGAGGATCGCTTGGAGAACCGGAATAACCGGAACAGGGATCGCGACCGGAATCGGAACCGCCAGAATCGTGAGGATTCCCGCAAAGACCGGAATAACCACGAGGAGCAGGGCGGACGCGAAATTCGCAGAGACCGCCGCCGCAACCGCAGTGACCGCAGCCGCCGGGACCGTGAGTCCGCGATGCAGGAGTAAAATTACTCGCCAAATACCTTCTTGTAGTCAGCCTGGAATTTTGCAATACCCTGATCGGTCAGCGGATGCTTGGTCATGGACTCGATGACAGCGTAAGGAACCGTAGCGATATCAGCGCCAGCCAGCGCGCAGTCCGTCACATGGATGCAGTTGCGGATGGACGCTGCAATGATCTCGGTCTCATAGCCGTAAATATCAAAAATCTCGGAGATCGTGCGGATCAGGTCCACGCCGGTCTGAGAGATATCGTCCAGTCTGCCGAGGAAAGGAGATACATATGTAGCGCCTGCCTCTGCTGCCAGAAGCGCCTGATTTGCTGTGAATATGAGGGTTACGTTGGTCTTGATGCCCTCCTTGGAAAGGGTCTTGACCGCCTTTAAGCCCTCAACAGTCATCGGGATCTTGACGACCATGTTCGGATGAATCTTTGCGATCTCGCGTCCCTCTGCGATCATGCCCTCTGCGTCAACAGTGGTCGCCTTCACCTCGCCGCTGATCGGGCCGTCTACGATGGAGGTGATCTCCTTGATGACCTCGTTGAAGTCGCGTCCTTCCTTCGCAATCAGAGAGGGATTTGTGGTAACGCCACAGATCACGCCCATGTCGTTCGCCTTGCGGATGTCGTCTACATTCGCTGTGTCGATAAAGAATTTCATAATTAAAATACCTCCGTGAATGAAATATTAAATGGTTGTACTCATACTAACATATTACCGGTTTTTTGACAAGAGGGAGCAGGCCGCCGTATGACGAATGAAAATGAAAAAAAGCCTTATATTACCTATGGTCTGGCGGTGCTTAACGTGCTGGTGTTTTTCGTGCTGGAGCTGAAGGGCGACACGGTGGGAGATCCGGAGTTTCTGATCCGCATGGGGGGAGTGTGGCCGGAGGCCATTCGCGAGCGCGGCGAGTACTGGCGCTTTTTGACCGCAGCGTTCATGCACGCCGGATTCGGGCACCTGCTCAGCAACATGATGCTCCTTGTGTGCGCGGGACCGATTCTCGAGAGAGCGCTTGGACCCTTGAAATATCTGATCCTCTATCTTGGCGCCGGAATTGGCGGAAACGCATTGAGCTGTATGCGGAGGCTGATCAGCGGCCGCAGCGACGTGGTGGCGGTGGGAGCGTCGGGGGCCATTTTCGGGATCATCGGGGCGCTGCTCTGGATCGTGATAAAGAATAAGGGCAGGTACAAAACCTTAAACAGCGGAGGGCTGGCCTTTATGATCGCGGTCAATCTGATCTACGGGTTCACTACCAGCGGCATAGATAACGGGGCACATCTCGGCGGGTTGGCGGTCGGTTTTCTGCTCGGTCTGATGTTGTATTCAGAAAAAATCGAAAACAGTTGATTTTGGCGTGAAAAGTTTCTATACTAATGCTATAACTGAACCTAAGCTGCAAATGATACGGGGGGAAGAGGGAGTATTATGAAGATCAATATCTATTACGGCGGGAGGGGGCTCTTGGATGACCCTACTTTGTATGTTTTGAATAAGATGGAGGCAGTCCTTCGGGAGCTGCAAGTCGAAGTGAAGCGCGTCAATATCTTTGAGAACAAGAATGAGATTGCGACGCTGCCTCAGACCTTTAAGGAGGCGGATGGCATCATCCTTGCGACTACGGTCGAATGGCTCGGCATAGGGGGATATATGCAGCAGTTTCTGGATGCTTGCTGGCTGTACGGCAACAAGGAGAAAATCCAGAATACCTACATGCTGCCGATTGTCATGTCCACCACCTATGGGGAGCGGGAGGGAGCGCTGCTCCTCACCAATGCGTGGGAGATCTTGGGCGGCCTGCCCTGTGAAGGACTCTGCGGCTATGTCGAGGATCTGGTGACCTTCGAGATGAATCAGGATTTTGGAGTGATCATTGAGAAAAAGGCTGAAAATTTGTATCGGACAATCAGGCAGAGGATTAAGAGCCTGCCGACCAGCAATCAGGCGGTCAAGCAGAGTGTGCTGCGGACACCGCAGCTGAACCTGACGCCGCAGGAGAGCGAGCAGCTCTCCAAGTATGTCTCCGACGATTCCTATGTCAAGAAGCAGAAGGAGGATATCGAACAGCTTACCAGCATGTACAAGGGTCTGCTGGGCAGCAGCCCGACCGAGGAGAACAGCCCCTATCTCAGCGAGTTCGAGGCCCACTTTATTCCCGCGGAGAATTTTACAGCGAGCTACTCGTTTTTTGTCGAGGGCCTCAAGGCGCCGCTGTATATTGGGATTGACAACGACGCACTGGACATTTCTTATAAGGAAGACGAGAATGCCGAGGTGATTGCGAAGCTGAGCCGGGAAGTCATGCAGTCCATCGTGGACGGGCGGATGACCTTCCAGCGGGCATTCATGGCGGGGGATATGACCGCAAAAGGGAATTTCAAGACCCTGCGGATGCTGGATCAGGTCTTTGCATTTTAATAGAAGGAGAGAACGGACATGAAAGACGACAATTGTATTTTCTGTAAGCTGGCCAATGGGGATATCCCGACGAACACGGTGTATGAGGATGAGGACTTTCGCGTGATTCTGGATGCAAGTCCTGCCACAAAGGGACATGCGCTGATCCTGCCGAAGCAGCATTTTGCGGATATCTACGAGATTGAGGATGATACGCTGGCAAAGGCGGCGAAGCTCGCCAAGAAGGTGATCACCCGCGAGAAGGAGCTGCTGGGCTGTGACGGCTACAATGTTGTACAGAACAACGGCGAGGCGGCGGGCCAGACCGTGTTCCATTTTCACATGCACCTCATCCCGCGCTATGCGGGGGGTGAAAAAATCGTAGCGTGGAC
>JAFLRQ010000031.1:0-13224 GCA_022511395.1 Agathobacter sp.
GCCGCATGGTTGGAGCCGACACCGGACTCATTTCCCAGACTCCAAATGATGACGCTGGGGTGATTTTTATCCCGCAGACACATACGGATGCCGCGCTGCATGTAGGCATCTGTCCATGCCGGATGATCACTCAAGCCTCCGCCATAGCCATGGGTCTCAATATTCGCCTCATCCACCACATAGAGACCCAATTCGTCGCACAGGTCATAAAAGCGAGTACTTTTCGGGTAGTGGCAGGTGCGGACCGCGTTGAAATTCAATTCCTTCAGCTTTAGAAGCTGATCCACCAATTCTGCCTCCGTCACGCTGCGGCCCGTGTAGGCGCTATGTTCATGCAGGTTCGCGCCCCGCACGATGAGCCGGCGGCGGTTCAGCTGCAGCACGCCCTTTTCTATGCGCACTTCCCGAAAACCTATGCGGCTGCTCTCGATATCTGCCGGATTGCCTTGGCTGTCCAACAGCTCCACTACGAACGTATAGAGATACGGCTTTTCACAGTCCCAGAGTTCAGGATTCGGTACCGGGATCGTCTCCTCAACCACATATTTTGCATGCAGATAGGCATTGTATTCAGAGAAGGTTTTTGTCTGAAAGACCATCACCTGCTCGCCGCTTTTATGAAAAAGAGTGATCCTGGCAGAGCAGGCTCCATACAGGGCGACACTTGTCTCAGGCCAAATACGCACGCGCAGCTTTGCATCCTTTAAGGTTTCCCCAAACAGCGTCTGTACCTGATAATCTACTATATGTAACGGGTTCTTGCTGTACAGCTCCACATCGCGATAGATCCCGTGTAAATGCCAGTAATCCTGGTCTTCCAGATAACTCTGGGGGCTGAATTTAAAAACCTGTACAGCCAGAAGATTTTCCCCCTGTTTTACGAAATCCGTGATATCAAATTCCGCATCCAGCTTGCTGTCCTCGGAATACCCGGCTTCCCTTCCGTTGACACACAGAAGAAAGGCCGTCTCCACACCGCCGAAATTCAGGTAAATTTTTCTGCCGTCCCAGATGTCCGGCACTTCAAAAGTGCGATAATAGCAAACCGTCAGGTTATCCTTGGGAACGTGAGGGGCATTTAGCTCGTAGTTGCCCTCTGTCAATTCCACCTCAAAGCTCCTGTCAGAGCCGTTCCGGTTAAAGGGATAAAGCGTATTTGTATAAACCGGTTTGTCAATGCCCTGTATCTCCTGGCATGACGGGAGCGTCATTTCCGCCATTTCCCCAAAACGATCACCGGGACAGCTCCAGTCCCCGGGAACCTCTTCGGGGGATGCATAAACGGTGTACTTCCAGCTTCCGTTCAGCTTCCTGTAATACTTTGATTTCTCTTTTTCATGCGCCTTCGCCTGTTCCATATTTTCGTAGGCGCCAAAGGGGGTGTGCATTTCGGTTCTGTTTTTAGAGCTGACAATCTCTCTGCCGGATAAATCGTGGATGCTCATGTTCTTCTCCTTCCAAAAACAATAAATTCGTTAAAAAATGGCATTTACATTGTACCATAATCTCTCTCCGGCCACAATGCAATCCGCTTCCTTTATTTCTTGACAATTCACCCGCGTTTTACTATACTTATCCACAAGTGAAAAAGGATGAAAAAGCATTTGGCGATACTAGGAGGAAGCTATGTACAACAAGGTTGACACCAACATGAACTTTGTCGAGCGCGAGAAGGCGGTGGAGCAGTTCTGGCGCGACAATGACATATTCAGAAAATCTTTGAAGATCCGCGAGGGATGCGAGACCTACACCTTTTACGACGGGCCGCCCACAGCCAACGGCAAGCCCCATATCGGCCATGTGGAGACCCGGACCATCAAGGATATGATCCCGCGGTTTCAGACGATGAAGGGGAAGTATGTGCCCAGAAAGGCGGGATGGGACACGCACGGGCTCCCGGTGGAGATCGAGGTGGAAAAGCTTCTGGGACTGGACGGAAAGGACCAGATTGAGGAGTACGGTCTGGAGCCCTTCATCAAGCAGTGCAAGGAGTCCGTCTGGAAGTACAAGGGCATGTGGGAGGATTTCTCGAACACGGTCGGCTTCTGGGCGGATATGGATGATCCCTATGTGACATACGACGACAATTTTATCGAGTCCGAGTGGTGGGCTTTAAAGGAAATCTGGAAGAAGGAGCTTCTGTACAAGGGCTTTAAGATTGTGCCCTACTGCCCGCGCTGCGGCACCCCGCTTTCCGCGCAGGAGGTGGCGCAGGGCTACAAGACGGTGAAGGAGCGCTCTGCGATTGTAAGATTCAAGGCGGCGGGAGAGGACGCATACATTCTGGCATGGACTACCACGCCCTGGACTCTGCCCAGCAATGTGGCGCTCTGCGTGAACCCGGAGGACACTTACCTCAAGGTGAAGGCGGCGGACGGCAACACCTACTATCTGGCGGAGGCACTGGCGGAGAAGGTTTTGGGCTCCCTCGGCAGCGCCGAGGAGGGGAGACCTGCCTATGAAGTGCTTGAGACCTTCAAAGGGAAGGAGCTGGAATACAAGGAGTACGAGCCGCTGTTTGACTGCGCGAAGGCAGTTGCGGACAGCCAGCAGAAGAAGGGCTTTTTTGTTACCTGCGACAGTTACGTCACCATGACCGACGGTACCGGCATTGTACACATTGCCCCGGCCTTCGGTGAGGATGACGCCAACGTGGGAAGGAAGTACGACCTGCCCTTTGTCCAGTTTGTCAACGGCAAGGGCGAGATGACGGAGGATACGCCGTTTGCGGGACTTTTCGTGAAAAAGGCGGACCCGGAGGTGCTCAAAAATTTGGATGCGCGCGGACAGCTCTTTGACGCGCCGAAGTTTGAGCATGAGTACCCCCACTGCTGGAGGTGCGACACGCCGCTCATCTACTATGCGAGGGAGTCCTGGTATATCAAGGAGACCGCGGTGAGGGACGACCTGATCCGCAACAACAACACGGTCAACTGGATCCCGGAGTCCATCGGCAGCGGGCGTTTCGGCAACTGGCTGGAGAATATTCAGGACTGGGCGATTTCGAGAAACCGCTACTGGGGCACCCCGTTAAATATCTGGGAGTGTGCGTGCGGACACAGGGAGTGCGTGGGCAGCCGTGCCGAATTGGCCGAGCTTGCGCAGAACCCGGAGGCGGCAAAGGTGGAGCTGCACCGCCCCTACATCGACGAAGTGAAGCTGGTATGTCCCAAGTGCGGCGGTCAGATGGACCGTGTGCCGGAGGTGATTGACTGCTGGTTTGACTCCGGTGCGATGCCCTTTGCGCAGCACCACTATCCCTTTGAGAACAAAGATCTGTTTGAGCGGCAGTTCCCGGCGAAGTTTATCTCCGAGGCGGTGGATCAGACCCGCGGGTGGTTCCATTCCCTGATGGCGGAGTCTACGATATTGTTCAACAAGGCGCCCTACGAGAATGTGATTGTGCTGGGGCATGTGCAGGACGAGAACGGTCAGAAAATGAGCAAGTCAAAGGGGAACGCAGTTGACCCGTTTGAGGCGCTTGAGACCTACGGGGCGGATGCGATCCGCTGGTACTTCTACACGGCGAGCGCGCCGTGGATTCCCAAGCGTTTCTCCGGCAAGCTGGTGCAGGAGGGGCAGAGAAAGCTCATGGGAACGCTCTGGAATACCTATGCGTTCTTTGTGCTGTACGCGAATATCGACGGCTTTGACGCGACAAAATATAAGCTGGATTACGACAAACTGACCGTCATGGACCGCTGGCTTTTGTCCAAGCTGAACTCTGCGGTGCAGGGCGTGGACGAGAATCTGACGAATTACCGGATTCCCGAGGCGGCAAGATTTCTGGATGAGTTTGTGGACGACATGAGCAACTGGTACGTGCGCCGTTCGCGCGAGCGCTTCTGGGCGAAGGGCATGGAGCAGGACAAAATCAACGCCTACATGACATTGTACACCGCGCTGGTAACCATCAGCAAGGCGGCGGCTCCCATGATCCCGTTTATGACAGAGGATATTTACCGCAATCTGGTGTGCTCCGTGGATGCGAACGCGCCGGAGAGTGTGCACCTGTGTGATTTCCCGACGGTGGATCAGGCGAGGATTGACAGGAATCTGGAGCAGGCGATGGATCAGGTTTTAAAGATTGTCGTGATGGGCCGGGCCTGCCGCAACAGCGCGAACATCAAGAACCGCCAGCCCATCGGGCAGATGTATGTGAAGGCGGAGCGGCCGCTGGATGATTTCTATGTGGATATCATTGCCGACGAGCTCAACGTGAAAAAGGTGGCCTTTGCCGATGATGTGTCGGCATATACGGACTATCAGTTCAAGCCGCAGCTGCGCACGGTGGGGCCGAAGTACGGAAAGTACCTAAAGCAGATCCAGGAGGCCCTCGCAGGGCTGGACGGAAACCGTGCAATGGCGGAACTGAAATCTTCCGGCTCATTGAAACTTGACAGTGTCAGTGAGGAAGTTGTATTATTAGAGGAGGATCTGCTGATCACCATGACGCAGGCGGAGGGCTTTGTGACAGAGGGGGATAATGCCGTGACCGTTGTGATGGACACGACGCTGACCCCGGAGCTCATCGAGGAGGGCTTTGTGCGCGAGCTGATCAGCAAAATCCAGACGATGCGGAAGGAGGCGGGCTTTGAGGTTATGGACCATATCGCAGTGGGCTATGCCTCAGGCGAGAAGGTGGCCGGCATTTTCGCAAAGTACGGAGCGGATATCATGCAGGAGGTTCTTGCCGAGCGGCTTGAGGCAGGAAAGCTTGCGGGATATCAGAAGGAGTGGGATATCAACGGAGAGAGTGTCACGCTCGCGGTGGAGAAACAGTATGCTCAAGGCTGACGGAATCAGCCATGAGTATAGCAAGATGCACACAGCCGCATAAGGAGATATGCCGCTTCGCGGCTGCGGCTGGCGCGATACTCACGGCAGATGGAATCAGCCGTGAGTATAATATAGGGGGGAGTTCAAATGCGGCTCCCCCCTGTCATGTTCCGACAGACAAATCATGCAAGACAATCAGAGGAGGCATAGCAGTGAGAGACAAAGTATTCAGCAAGAAAGAGTTTACTCGCAACGTTACGGAAAATGTGAAAACAATGTACCGGAAGACCTTAAAGGAGGCCAGCCAGATGGAAATTTACCAGGCGGTTTCCCTTGCGGTCAAGGATGTGATCATGGACGAGTGGATGGCTACGCAGCAGGCCATCGAAAAGCAGGATCCCAAGACGGTCTACTATATGTCCATGGAGTTTCTGATGGGGCGGGCTCTGGGCAACAACCTGATCAGCCTCGGCGCGTACAAGGATGTTCAGGAGGCCTTGGAGGAGCTTGGACTGGATCTCAACGTAATTGAGGACCAGGAGCCGGACCCGGCGCTTGGAAACGGTGGACTGGGGCGCCTTGCGGCGTGCTTTATGGACTCCCTTGCAACACTGGGATACTCCGCGTATGGATGCGGAATCCGCTACCGCTACGGTATGTTCAAGCAGCAGATTATCGACGGATTTCAGGTGGAGGTGCCGGACAACTGGCTGAAGGACGGCTATCCCTTCGAGCTGCGCAGACCTGAGTACTGTTATGAGATCAAATTTGGCGGCAGGGTAGAGACCCAGGTGGACGAGGAGGGGCAGATGTCCTTTAAGCATGTGGATTATCAGTCTGTGCTTGCGGTTCCCTACGATATGCCCATTGTGGGTTACGGCAACCATGTGGTGGATTCTCTGATGATCTGGGATGCGCAGCCGAGGGAGGAGTTCCGTCTGGATTCCTTCGATCAGGGAGATTACGAGAAGGCGGTGGAGCAGGAGAACCTTGCCAGAAATCTGGTTGAGGTGCTCTATCCGAACGACAACCATGTCAAGGGCAAGGAGCTGCGCTTAAAGCAGCAGTACTTCTTTGTTTCTGCCAGCATCCAGCGCGCGCTGGCACGGTTTAAGAAGCATCACAGCGACTTAAAGGAGCTGCCGGATAAGGTAGTATTCCAGATGAATGACACGCACCCGACGGTTGCGGTTGCGGAGCTGATGCGCGTTCTTCTGGACGAGGAGCATCTGGAGTGGGAGGATGCGTGGGATATCACCACACACTGCGTGGCGTACACGAACCACACAATTATGGCGGAGGCACTGGAAAAGTGGCCGATTGAGATTTTCCAGAGACTGCTGCCGAGGGTGTATCAGATTGTGGAGGAGATCAACCGCAGGTTCCAGCTGATGATTGAGGAGCGCTATCCGGGCAATCAGGAGAAGGTTCGGAAGATGGCGATTCTCTATGACGGACAGGTGCGGATGGCACATCTCGCGATTGTGGCGGGCTTTTCTGTAAACGGCGTGGCGAGACTGCACACCGAAATTTTGAAAAAACAGGAGCTCCGGGACTTCTATGAGCTGTTTCCGGAGAAGTTTAACAATAAGACGAACGGCATCACCCAGAGACGTTTCCTTGCGCACGGGAATCCATTGCTGGCGGACTTTGTGACGAAGTATGCGGGCGCCGGCTGGGAGACGGATCTCTCCAAGGTGGAGAAGCTGACAAAGATCGCGAACGATCCGAAGGCTCAGGAAGAGTTTCTGAAGATTAAGCATGAGAACAAGGTGCGTCTCGCCCAGTATATCAGGGAGCACAATGGTGTCGATGTGGATGCAAACTCCATTTTTGATGTGCAGGTGAAGCGTCTGCACGAGTACAAGCGCCAGTTCATGAACATTCTGCATGTGATGGATCTGTACAACCAGCTCAAGCAGAATCCGGATATGGATTTCTACCCGACCACCTTTATCTTTGGGGCGAAGGCGGCCGCGGGGTACCGCACGGCAAAAAACACCATCAAGCTCATCAATGCGGTGGCGGATGTCATCAACCGGGATACATCGATCAACGGCAAGATCAAGGTGGTCTTTATCGAGGATTACCGCGTCTCTGTGGCGGAGATGATTTTTGCGGCTGCAGATGTCAGTGAGCAGATCTCTACCGCCAGCAAGGAGGCATCCGGAACCGGCAACATGAAGTTCATGTTAAACGGTGCGATCACGGTCGGCACGATGGACGGCGCGAACGTGGAAATGTATGAGGAGGTCGGCGCGGACAATATCTTTATCTTCGGCATGAGCGCCGATGAGGTGATCACGCACGAGAATTACAAGGACTATCGCCCGATTGAGGTTTACAACAACGATCCCGGGCTGCGGCAGGTGGTCAACCAGCTGGTGGACGGCACATACTCGCACAATGACCGTGAGCTGTTTAGGGAGCTGTACAACTCTCTGTTGAATCCCCAGCAGGGTCAGGTGGCAGACCGCTACTTTATCCTTGCGGATTTCCGGGCGTACGCGCACGCACAGTCGAAGATCAACGCATATTACCAGAACAAGTCTGCCTGGGCAAAAAGTGCGATTTTAAACATTGCGCATGTCGGCAAGTTCTCTTCCGACCGCACCATTCAGGAGTATGTGGACGAGATCTGGAAGCTGGATAAACTCACGGTAAACATGACGGGAATCTAATGTAATGATGGAGAAAAAGGGTATTTCCGGAAATGTCTTAAAAATGATTGCGGTGGTCTCCATGCTGGTGGACCACACGGCGGCAACGGTCCTGGAGAGGTTACTCATCCAGAGACCGTTGTGGGGGCCGGTTACATACGAAACCTTTGATCAGTATTACAATTTTTATTCCGTGCTGCGCATAATTGGGCGCATGGCATTTCCTATCTACTGCTTTCTTTTGGTGGAAGGGTTTACCTACACCAAAAGCAAAGCGAAATATGCCCTGCGTCTCTTTTTCTTTGCCCTGCTGTCGGAAGTGCCCTTCGATCTGGCATTTGAGCATTCCTTTTTTTACATATCCTACAACAATGTATTTTTTACACTTCTGATCGGACTGCTTGTCATTTGGGCTTTGGATTGTGTTCGGGAAAAAATCCGCTTGGACGGGAAAGCCGGGGGACGGTTTTTTGCTGTGGGTGCCGGAAGGGTGCTTCTCATCGCGGCGGTGCTGCTTGCCGGTTGTGTGGTGGCGGAGATGGTGCTGTGCACGGATTATGGAGCCAGCGGCGTGCTGGCGATTGTCATTATTTATCTGCTCCGGGAGAACCGCATGGCAGGCTTTGCCCTTGCGGTTCTGGCGCTGACATTTCTCTCGAGTTCGTCAGAGATTGCGGCGCTTCTCATGCTGATTCCGCTGTACTTTTACAACGGCACAAGAGGTCGCCAGATCAAGTACTTTTTTTATGCATTTTATCCGGCGCATCTGCTGATTCTCTCACTGATCTGTTACGCAATTGGGCTTAGGTAACCGGCTTAGGAAAACAAAGGAGTCTGAACTATGGCTTTTACACATCTGCACACCCACACGGAGTACTCTCTGCTGGATGGCTCGAACAAGATCAAAGAGTATGTGGGACGGGTGAAGGAACTGGGGATGAACAGCGCGGCGATCACGGACCACGGCGTTATGTACGGCGTGATTGAGTTTTATAAAACGGCAAAAGCGGCCGGAATCAACCCCGTCATTGGCTGTGAGGTCTATGTAGCGCCAAACTCCCGCCTTGACCGCGAGGTGAGCCACGGGGATGACCGCTACTATCACCTGATCCTTCTGGCAGAGAACAACGAAGGGTATCAGAATCTGATGAAGCTGGTCTCCATTGCGTTCACGGAAGGCTATTACTATCGGCCGCGCGTGGACTTTGAGATTTTGCAGCAATACCATGAGGGCCTGATCTGTCTCTCCGCCTGTCTTGCGGGGGAGATTCCGCGCGCAATTCTCCGGGGGCAGTACGAGGAGGCAAAAAGCATTGCGCAAAGATACGTGGACTGTTTCGGGAAGGACAACTTTTTTCTTGAGCTTCAGGATCACGGAATTGCGGATCAGAGGCTTGTGAACGAGGAGCTCCTGCGCATGAGCCGGGAGATGGGGATTGGGCTGGTCTGTACCAATGATGTGCACTATACCTACGAGACTGATGTGGAGGCACACGATGTCCTTCTTTGCATCCAGACCGGGAAAAAGATTACGGACGAGGACAGGATGCGCTATGAGGGCGGACAGTTTTATGTGAAGAGCGAGGAGGAGATGCGCCGCCTGTTTCCCTATGCGGCAGAGGCGGTGGAGAACACGCAGAAGATTGCGGACCGCTGTCATGTGGAGATTGAATTCGGCAATTACAAGATCCCGAAATATGAGGTGCCGGATGGGTACGCCAGCGCGTGGGATTTTTTAAAAGCTTTATGCGAGATGGGATTTCAGAAAAAGTACAGGGAGAATCCCGATTACGACGAGGATGCCTGTGCTGCGGTTTACGGGGAGATGCAGTACGAGCTGAATGTCATCCACGAAATGGGTTTTGTGGAGTATATTCTGATTGTCTGGGACTATATCAACTGGGCGAAGAACAACGACTGCTGGGTTGGGCCGGGGCGCGGCTCCGGCGTCGGAAGCCGGGTGTGCTACTGCATCGGGATCACGAATGTCGATCCGGTGCCCTACAATCTGCTCTTTGAGCGTTTTTTAAACCCGGAGCGCAGGACGATGCCGGATATTGACGTGGATTTTGAGTACGCGGAGCGCTACCGCGTGAT
This sequence comes from Agathobacter sp., assembly GCA_022511395.1. GTDB lineage: Bacteria > Bacillota > Clostridia > Lachnospirales > Lachnospiraceae > Roseburia. Next base: position 9,537 of record JAFLRQ010000031.1, read on the forward strand.
CGAGTATGTGGCGCAGAAGTACGGAAAGGACTCCGTGACGCAGATTGTCACCTTCGGAACCTTGGCGGCGCGCGGCGTGATCAAGGCGGTGGGAAAGGCATTGGATTTCCCGTATGCGGAGATGGACCGTGTGGCGAAGATGGTGCCGATGGAATTAAATATTACGATTGACCGGGCACTGCAGATGAACCCGGAGTTTCGCAGCCTTTACGAGGGCGATCGGAGAATGCGTGACCTGATCGAGATGTCAAAGCGCCTGGAAGGGCTGCCGAGCCACACCTCCGTCCACGCGGCAGGAGTTGTGATTTATCCCGGCAGGGCGAGCGATTATGTGCCTCTCGGGCGGGCGAGCGACGGCAGTCCCACGGCGGAGTACAACATGGTTCAGCTGGAGGAGCTGGGCCTTTTGAAGATGGATTTTCTGGGGCTTCGGACACTGACTGTCTTAAAGGATGCCGTGAAAAATATCAAGGCGTCCCGAGGCGTTGACATTGATATTGACCGCATCGACTTAAACGACGAGGGCGCACTTGCCTTTATCGGATCGGGAAAAACGGAGGGCGTGTTCCAGCTTGAGTCGGCGGGAATGCAAAATTTCATGCGCGAGCTTAAACCCCAGAGCTTTGAGGATATTACGGCGGGAATCTCTCTCTATCGGCCGGGGCCGATGGAGTTTATTCCGGACTATATCAAGGGAAAGAACCACCCGCAGGAGATCACCTACATGACGCCGGAGCTGAAGCCGATTCTCGAGCCGACTTACGGCTGTATCGTCTATCAGGAGCAGGTGATGCAGATTGTGCGGACGCTTGCGGGGTACACAATGGGGCAGGCGGACGAAATCCGCCGTGCCATGAGCAAGAAAAAGCAGTATGTGATCGACGCGGAGCGGGAGAGCTTTGTGCACGGCGATGAAAAGCGCGGGATTGGCGGCTGTGTCGCGGCGGGGATCGCGGAAGAGACCGCGAACAGAATCTATGATTCGATGGTCGATTTTGCAAAGTATGCCTTTAACAAATCCCATGCGGCGGCCTACGCGGTGATTGCAGTGCAGACAGCGTGGCTCAAATGTTACTATCCGGTGGAATTTATGGCGGCGCTTATGACCTCTGTGATCGACAATTCCGCCAAGCTTGGGGAGTATCTGATGCACTGCAGGGAGATGAACATTCCCATGCTTCCTCCGGACATCAACAGCGGTCAGGGAACCTTTACCGCGGAGGGCAGCCAGGTGCGCTACGGTCTATATGCAATTAGAGCGCTGGGACGTCAGGTGATTGACCGTATCATTGAGGAGCGCGAGCGCGGCGGACAGTACCGGACTCTGCGTGATTTTATCGAGCGTGTGACGGAGCACGATGTCAACAAGCGCGCAATTGAGAACCTGATCAAGGCGGGAGCCTGCGACGGTCTGGACGGAACGAGGAAGCAGATGGTGGCGGTACACTCGTCAATTGTGGAGCAGGTGACGCACGAGAAGAAATCCTCGATCTTGGGACAGCTGAGCCTTTTTGACTTTGCAGACGAGGAGGACAGGCAGGATTTTGAAGTGAATTACCCGGATGTGGGAGAGTATGACAAAGAGACGCTTCTTGGCTTTGAGAAGGAGGTTCTCGGCATCTATTTAAGCGGCCATCCGCTGGAGGAGCATCTGGATAAAATCCGAAAGAATGCAACTGCAAATGCGGCCGACTTTGTCCGCGAGGAAGAGACCGGGGAAGTCCGGGTGGCGGACAGCGCCCGCGTGGTCGTCGCGGGCATGATTGTAAACAGGTCGGTCAAATTCACCCGCAGCAATAAGCAGATGGCGTATCTGACTCTCGAGGATCTGACGGGCAGCGTGGAGGTCATTGTGTTCCCGAAGGATTATGAGAAGTACCAGGCGATCGCGAATCAGGATGACAAGGTATTTGTGGTCGGGCGGGTCAATGTGGAGGACGAGAAGGACGGAAAACTTATCTGCGAGCGAATCGTTCCCTTTGAGGACACCCCGCGGGAGTTGTGGCTGAAATTCCCGACAAAGGAGGCGTTTTTGGACAGAGAGCAGGAGATGTACGCGGTTCTTGCGGAATCCGAGGGCAGGGACGAGGTAGTCATCTACTTAGAGAGCACAAAGCAGATCAAGCGTCTCGGAAGCAGGTATTTCGTTCGGGCCTCCGGGCAGATAATTGACGCTCTGGGCATATTAGTCGGGGAAAATAATTTAAAACTTGTGGAAAAGAATATTGAAAATCTCTTATAATAAGTATAGAATAGATGGGAAAAAATGAAGTTTAACCAACGGAGGACAAAATAATGGCAAAAGAGATCAATACGATAGGAGTTCTCACAAGCGGCGGCGACGCTCCCGGGATGAACGCGGTGATCCGCGCGGTGGTTCGCCAGTCTCTTTTTAAAGGTAAGAAAGTGAAAGGAATCAAGAGAGGATATGCAGGGCTCCTGAACGAGGAGATCATTGATATGAACGCGAAGAGTGTCTCGGACACGATCTCGCGCGGCGGAACGATTCTGCAGACTGCGCGCTGTAAGGAGTTTGAGACTCCCGAGGGGCAGCAGCTTGGTGCGGACATTTGCAGAAAGCACGGGATCGACGCGGTGGTTGTGATCGGCGGCGACGGTTCCTTCCGCGGAGCGCAGAAGCTGGCGGCACGCGGAATCAACACCATCGGCGTTCCGGGGACCATCGATCTGGATATTGCGTGCACCGACTACACGGTCGGCTTTGACACGGCGGTCAACACGGCGATGGAGGCCATTGACAAGATCAGGGACACCTCCACCTCCCATGAGAGGTGCTCAATCATCGAGGTTATGGGAAGGGGCGCGGGCCACATTGCACTGTGGTGCGGGCTTGCAAACGGTGCGGAGGAGGTTCTGCTCCCGGAGAAATATGATTATGACGAACAGCGTCTCATCAATCAGGTGCTGAACGCGCGCAAGATCGGAAAACAGCATTATATCATTATCAACGCAGAGGGGATCGGAGATTCCCAGGGTTTGGCCAAGCGGATTGAGGAGGCGACCGGAGTGGAGACTCGGGCGAGTATTCTGGGACATATGCAGCGCGGAGGCAGCCCGACCTGTAAGGATCGCGTCTATGCGACCACAATGGGCGCAATGGCAGTTGATCTCCTGTGCGAGGGCAAGAGCAACCGCGTCGTAGCGCACAGCGGCGGAACGTTTGTCGATTTTGACATTGACGAGGCTCTGGCAATGCAGAAGGGCGTCGATGAGAATATGTATCAGATTTCGAAATCTCTGGTATAATAGGGTACAAAGGATGTGGAGGGCTGTCGTGGGACGGCCCTCATTTTTGGGGGAAGGATATGATTACAAGTACGGCGAACCCGCAGATAAAAAATCTGGCTGCGCTGATCAAAAAGGCAAAGGAGCGCAGGGAGCAGCAGGCGTTTGTGGTGGAGGGGGCGAGGCTGTGTATGGAGGCGCCTGAGGAGCTTTTGCTGCGTCTTTATGTGTCGGAGAGCTATCTGGCGAAGGAGGAAAACCGAAGGACCTTATCCGGCAGGAACTATGAGGTGGTTTCGGATTCCGTGTTTTCCTCTGTGGCGGACACCCAGACCCCGCAGGGCATTCTCGGAATTGTGCGGATGCCGGTGTATCAGCCGGCGGATCTGATGCGGGGAGAGCGGACACAGCTTTTGATTTTGGAGGGCATTCAGGATCCGGG
>JAFLRQ010000031.1:13324-19537 GCA_022511395.1 Agathobacter sp.
CAGGTCGAGTCATTAAACGCGGCTGTTTCCGCGGCAATTCTGATGTACGAGTGCAGCCGCCAGCGGCGGATTCGGGGGTGTGAACATGAGAGTATGGTTTAAGATGTGGAAGGATGCCCGCCTGATGCAGACGGAGACCATCGAGGACTTTGGCGGGGAGACACGGACGCACAAAATTTTTGCCGCCCTCGAGGAAGCCTGCTGCCGTTTTGACCTGGGAAAACCAATCTGGCTGGACAGTAATATCGAGGAGTTCAAGCGGCATGCCCGGACCCGGTTTGGGAAAGATAATTTTGTGGAGGAGATCAATTTTGATTATCTGGAGATTCATGTCATAGAGGAAGATTAATTTGTGAAAAATTTATGAAAAAGGTTTATTTTTTTGACAATATATGTTAAAATAATACAAAAGGAAAGACGCCGAAAAAGAGAGATAGAAAGAGGGGGATTTCATGGACGCTTCGCAGCAGAAATTTCGCGAAGATGTTGACAGCTGGGAGACAGTTATGTTCCTATACAATTCCGCGATCAAGGAGGTTGGGACGAAACTGGAGATACTGAATGATGAGTTTGTTCACATTCACAAATACAATCCGATTGAGTACATCAAGTCGCGAATCAAGACACCGGAAAGTATTGTCAAAAAACTGAAACGCAACGGATACGAGAGCAGCATTCAAAATATGGTCGATCACGTGAAGGATATCGCAGGCATACGGCTTGTCTGCTCCTTCACCTCAGACATCTACCAGCTTGCGGAGATGATCGGCAGGCAGAATGACCTGACGGTCCTCTCTGTCAAGGACTACATCAAACACCCAAAATCCAGCGGTTACAAGAGCTTTCACATGATTGTGACCGTGCCGATCTTTTTGTCTGACCGCGTGGTGGACACGAAGGTGGAGATTCAGATTCGGACCATCGCCATGGATTTCTGGGCGAGTCTGGAGCACAAGATTTACTATAAATTTGAGGGCAACGCGCCGGATTACATCAGCAGGGATTTACAGGCCTGCGCGGAGATCGTTTCAAATCTCGACGCAAAAATGCTGCAGCTCAATGAGGCCGTCCTGCGGGCAAAGCTCAGTCAGGAGGAAGACAGCGGGGACAGCGAATAAAAACTGAATTTTTGATACATACTACCGCCAAATGATAGAAAAGGAGGCGGCGGATATGAAAGTATGTAAAAACAGACAGGCGACAGGCTGGGAAAAGTACTATCGCCTTTTTCTGTGCCTGCTCCTTCTGACAGTATTGCTTCTGGCAGGAGGGTTTTATTACAGCATCAGCCGGCGGATGGAGATTCCAAAGGAGGGGACGCTGGTGCGTCGCGTGAGCTATGAAAGACGGGCATGAAATTGTGTATGTGAAGGCGGAGCGCAACTCTGTCTGCCACGAGCCGCAGGTCCGGATTTCGGATGTGATGTCGGTGGAATGTCAGAATCCGGCGATCTGTGCGGGGGTCAAGAACAAAATGCTGTATTCTTTTGCAAAAAATGACCGCAAGAGAAAACGGCAGATTGAGGTGTTCTCCATCCTGAAAGTGATTGAGCTCATACATGGGGATTATCCTGATGTGGAGGTGGTCAGCTACGGAGAACAGGATTTTGTGGTGGAGTATGTCACGATTCCGATTGCGCCGAAATGGATCGAGGTATGCAAGGTCTGTCTGTTGTGCGTAATTATATTTCTGGGCTCTGCGTTCACAATCATGGCGTTCAACAACGACGTGTCCGTCACCCAGGTGTTTGAGCGTTTTTACGGGCAGTTTATGGGTACCAAGAAGCCGAGAGTGACGGAGATTGAGTTTTTTTACTGTATCGGACTTGCGGTGGGAATCCTCGTATTCTTCAATCATGTCGGAAAGAAGAAGATCACCCCGGACCCCACCCCGATTCAGGTGGAAATGCGCAAGTACGAAAAGGACACAGATACGGCATTCATCGAGAACGCCGGCAGGAAAGGACACGAGCATGATGTGGGCTAAGCATGTCGTGCAGGCGATACTCGCTTTCTCCTGCGGGGCGGCGGTGTCGGCGGGGACATTTGCGTTCCTTCTGGTCATCGGGGTGATCCCAAGAATTCTGGGAAGGACCAGAGAGGGGCGGCGAGTCCTGATGATGGAAAATATTATCATTTTGGGTGTGCTGACCGGAGCTGTGTTTACCGTGTTTGAGTGGGAGGCAGTCTTTCCGATTGTCTGGATCAGCCGCCTGCTCTTTGCAGTGTACGGCATTTCTGCAGGCATTTTTGTGGGCTGTATTTCTGTGGCTCTGGCGGAGATTTTGAACACCTTTCCCATCATGTTCCACCGCCTTGCGATCAGCCGGGGATTGAGCCTTGCGATCATATCGATGGCGTTTGGAAAAATGATCGGCTCCTTTTATTACTTTCTAGCAGCATATGGAAGCGCGAATGGCTTGTAAAGGGTCAGGGACTATGGTATAATAAAAATGCCATTTGCGGCTGTCTGATGACATCCGGGAATGGCATTTACAGACAGACATGTACATGCGAAGGAGGTAATTTTATGTGGGAAGAAGTTATTAAATTTGCCATTCCGGCAGGAGTAGTAATTTTACTTATTATTCTTTTGTGCATTGGTTACGTGAAGGCACCGCCGGATATGGCATACATTATTTCCGGTATCAAGAAAAAGGCGAAGATTGTCATCGGAAAAGCGACGATCCGCATTCCGTTCTTTGAGCGTCTGGATAAGCTGAATCTTCGGCTGATTCCCATCGACGTAAAAACCAGCAACGCAGTTCCCACGGCAGATTACATCAATATAAACGTGGACGCCACCGTCAATGTGAAGATCAGCAATGAGGCGGATAAGCTGCGGCTTGCGGCGGAGAACTTTCTGAATCGAAACACCGAGTACATAGCGAGCGTGGCGCGGGAAGTGCTTGAGGGCAATGTCCGTGAGATCGTGGGTAAGATGAAACTGGAGGAGATGGTCTCAGACCGCCAGAAGTTTGCGAATCTGGTGAAGGAGAATGCGGAGCCGGATCTTGCGGCGATGGGACTTGACATCATAAGCTTTAACGTGCAGAATTTTGTGGACGGCAACGAGGTCATTGAGAATCTCGGTATTGACAATATTGTCAAGATTAAGAAGGCGGCGGCTATCGCCAGAGCTGAGAGCGAGCGCGACATCAAGGTGGCGCAGGCGGCTGCGGACAAGGAATCCAATGACGCGGCGGTTGAGGCGCAGACCGAGATTGCAAAGAAACAGAACGAGCTGGCAATCAAGAAATCCGAGCTGCAGATGGATGCGGACACCAAGAAGGCTATGGCGGATGCGGCCTACGAGATTCAAAAGGAGGAGCAGCGCAAAACCATCGAGGTCACCACGGCCAATGCGGACATCGCCAAGCAGGAGCGCGAGATCGAGCTGAAGCAGAAAGAGGTTGCGGTCAAGGAGCAGGCGCTGGAAGCGGAGATCAAGAAACAGGCCGAGGCAGACAGATACGCGGCGCAGCAGCGCGCGGACGCAGTCCTCTATCAGAGACAGAAGGACGCGGAGGCCAAGCAGTTTGAGATCCAGCGCGAGGCCGAGGCGAAAAAGGCTCAGGCCGAGGCGGACCGCTTTGCAAAGGAGCAGGAAGCTGCCGGTATCCGGGCGGTCGGAGAGGCTGAGGCATCCGCGATACAGGCGAAGGGTCTTGCTGAGGCTGAGGCGATGGAGAAGAAGGCCGAGGCGTATGCGAAGTACAATAAGGCGGCTGTTGCGGAGATGATGATCAAGGTGCTTCCCGAGATTGCCGGCAAGATCGCGGAGCCGCTCACTCAGATCGACAAGATTACGATTATCGGCGGCGGCGAGGGCGTAAGCGGCGGTGTGGAACAGGTTGCCGGAAATGTGCCTGTTGTCATGACCAAGCTGTTTGAGAGCATGAAGGAAGCCACAGGCATTGATCTGGCTGAGATCGTGAAGGCGGACACCTATGACGCCAAAGTGAACCGCAATGTGAAGGTCACCGGGCTGGACGGTGTCAATGTTGTGGTGAATGACCACAGGGACGAGTAAAGCAGGAGACAGTCGGAAAGAGTTTGAGACCTGCCACAAACTCTTTCCGATTTCTTTTTCTTGATTTCCTACAAAACCTATAGTATAATAGGAAAATTGAAAGGGGGAATTTCTATGCTTGTTTCCACGAAAGGAAGATATGCATTGCGCGTGATGATCGAGCTTGCGAGTCATGAGAGAAGGGAGTACGTTCCGTTAAGTACGATTGCAGAGCGGCAGTCCATCTCGGTAAAATATTTGGAGAGCATTTTGGTGGTGCTGTCCAAGGCCGGAGTGATCGACGGCCTGCGCGGAAAGGGCGGCGGTTATCGGCTGAACCGAGAGGCAAAGGACTATTCTGTGGGCGAAATTCTCCGCCTTACCGAAGGCTCTCTGGCCCCGGTGGCCTGTCTGAACTGTAAGCCGAATTCCTGCGAGCGTGCCGACGACTGCCGCACACTTCCCATGTGGGAAAAATTGGAAGAAGTGATCTGCAGCTATCTGGACGGCATTTCGATTGCGGATCTGATGGAATCATCAGAAGATGATAAAACCCATTGACAAGGTAGGAATATTGGGATATAATCCCGTTATTATACAAGGGAGGTAGAAAAATGAGCGATTACAAATTTGAAACTTTACAAGTACACGCGGGGCAGGAGCATCCGGATCCGGCAACGGACGCGAGGGCAGTGCCGATCTATGCCACCACCTCTTATGTGTTCAAAGATTCGGCACAGGCAGCAGGGCGTTTTGCGCTGACGGAGGGCGGCAATATATACACCCGGCTGATGAATCCGACATCCTCCGTGTTTGAGGAGCGTATCGCCGCTCTGGAGGGCGGAGCGGCGGCTCTTGCCACTGCTTCCGGATCTGCGGCGATCTCCTATGCCGTGCAGAATATAGCATGCGCAGGCGATCACATTGTGTCCTCCGTCAATCTGTACGGTGGAACCTACAATCTGTTTGCCAACACGCTTCACGATCAGGGGCTGGATACAACCTTCGTTGATCCGAGGGATCCGGCAAACTTCGAGGCGGCGATCCGTGAGAATACGAAGCTGTTGTATGCGGAGACCCTTGGCAATCCCAATTCCGATGTCATTGATATCCGGGCGATCGCGGATGTGGCACATCGCCACGGGATTCCACTTATTGTGGACAATACCTTTGCGACTCCGTTCTGTCTGCGTCCCATTGAGTACGGCGCGGATATTGTGGTGCACTCCGCCACGAAATTTATTGGCGGACACGGCACCGTGATGGGCGGCGTTGTGGTGGATTCCGGCAAGTTCGACTGGGCGCAGAACGACAAATTCCCGGGGATCAGCAAACCGAATCCCTCCTACCACGGCGTTGTATTTTCTGAGGCATGCGGCAATCTGGCCTATATCCTCAAGATGCGCACGACGCTGATGAGGGATCAGGGAGCAACCATCTCTCCCTTTAATTCATTCCTGCTTCTGCAGGGACTGGAAACCTTGTCTCTGAGGGTGGAGCGCCATGTGGAAAATGCCTTGAAGGTGGTGGATTTCCTGAGTCATCATCCGCAGGTGGAGCGGGTCAATCACCCGTCCCTTGCAGCCGGCCGTGAAAAGGAGCTCTACGATGAGTACTTCCCGCAGGGAGCGGCCTCCATCTTTACCTTTGAGATCAAGGGCGATGCGGAAAAGGCCAAGAAATTTACGGAGAGCCTGAAGCTGTTTTCTCTGCTTGCGAACGTGGCGGATGTCAAGAGTCTGGTGATTCACCCGGCGTCCACGACCCACTCACAGATGTCGGAGAGCGAGCTGCTTACCTCCGGTATCAAGCCGAACACCATCCGTCTCTCCATCGGAACCGAGCATATTGACGATATCATTGCGGACCTTTCCCAGGGCTTTGCGGCGGTTCAGTAAATGTGATATTGGGGAATAAAAATAAATATTTTTGCTGAAAGAAAAGGGACTGTGAAAAAATGGGGTTGAAAAACCCCGTTTCTTCCGGTCTCTTTGTTTTTTCGTGCTCTTTTGTATAGAGAGCCGGAATTGTCGGAATACTAAAGCTGACAATTGAAAAAAATGGAGAGGTCATGATATGAGTGGGAGTCAACAAGGGCAAAAGAGAAAAATGACGATGGAGGAAGAACAGCGGCGGAATGAGAAGTACAACGAGTATGTGGAGCAGGTGACCCCGACCCACAATCTCTGGGCGAACATGGG
>JAFLRQ010000032.1:0-1747 GCA_022511395.1 Agathobacter sp.
AATTCGCACGATTTGTGTATGCCGTATTCTTGCTGCCGTTCCAATTGACAGTCTTAGTCCATGTACTGAAAATGCTGATAATCCTTACTATTTTTCCACGAGCCGCCCCAGGTAAATCCATGCTCCGTGAAGAGCCGATAGCACAGATCATTCTCATCGATCTTGTGCGCAAACTCCCGTTTCCGGTCGGCGTAGGCGCTCCCGCTCTCCGGAGAAACCACAGTCTGCCCGCTTCTCGTCGTGATGTAGGGGTTATAGAGAGGATTGACATCAATCGCCAGGCCCATGGCATGCTTGGAAAGGCTGTTCGTCCCCGCAACCGTCCGGTAATTAAAACAGGAAGTGTTGTTATCTTCCATGGAGGCGTCATCGTCCCCGCCATACTCATCCACCAGCCGGATTTTTTCAATCGGGTACTGGTTCTCGTACAGCTCCTGAAAAATCTCCATCAGGTCCTCTGCAATCGCCCGATTGCACACCAGCTCTCCCTCCTGAACCTCTCCGTAAAAATCGTAGTACAGCACATGGACATACGCAAGCTCCTCGTAAGAGATCTGTGCCCCGTCATCATCCGCCGGATAAGAGATGCCGGTGATCCGCAGCTTTAATGCTTCCGACAGCGGCTCCCGGTAAAAAGCGGCCGCAAAATCCGTGACCGTCTCCACCGCCTGAGACTCCGTCGGCTCCTGCGATTCTGTCCGAGACTCCGTCTGCCCCTGCGATTCCGCCCGCAACTCTGTCGGTTCCTGCGACTCCGTCCGCTCCTGCGATTCCGTCCGGGATAGCCCTTCTGTCCCCGACTCCGTCTGGATAGTATCCTCCGTATCCGGCTTTTCACTATCCTGTCCTTGGTTCTTTCCGCAGGAATACAACAGCGCGCAGATCAGTGCAAGCTCCGCTGTCCAAAAAATTAGCTTCTTTTTCATCATTTTATGACCGATAATCCGCGTTGATATCGATGTATTCGTGGGTCAAATCGCATCCCCAGGCGGTGGCAGACTCTGTGCCCATGTGGATGTCGATATCCACGCGCACTTCCTTCTGCGAAAGAATATTGGTCGCCAGCTCCTCCGAAAAATCCGTGGCAATTCCGTTTTTTACAAGGGCAAGCTCCCCTGCCGCGCTGCTGATCACAAGATCCACCTGCTCCGGGTCAAACTGCGCGCCGGAGTAGCCCATGGCGCAGAGAATCCTCCCCCAGTTGGCATCGTTTCCTGCCATGGCGGTTTTCACCAGGTTGGACGTAATCACCGACTTGGAGATGGTCACTGCCTGCTCGTGGCTCTCTGCCCCGGAAAGGACGACTTCAAGGAGCTTGTGGGCTCCCTCACCGTCTCCCGCCATCAGCTTTGCCAGACAGGTACTCACCTCAGAGAGCGCCTCACAGAAGGTATCAAAATCCTCCCCCTCGCGGTCGATCACCGGATTTCCCGCCAGGCCGTTTGCCATAAGAATGTAGGTATCGTTGGTGGAGGTGTCACGGTCCACGGAGATCATGTTAAAGGTTTTCTTCACGTCCGCAGAGAGCGCCTTCTGCAGCATCTCCTTTGTGATGGCGCAGTCCGTAGTAATGCAGCAGAGCATGGTTGCCATATTGGGATGAATCATGCCGCTCCCCTTCGTCATCCCGCCCAGACGGACGGTCTTTCCCTGCAGCGTAAACTCCACGGCACACTCCTTGGGGATTGTGTCTGTCGTCATGATGGCGACCGCCGCCTCGTGAGCCGCCTCTCTCCCGTGGGACAGC
>JAFLRQ010000032.1:1847-18850 GCA_022511395.1 Agathobacter sp.
ATGACCGGAGCCGCCTTCACGACATTGGTCGTGAACACTCCGGCGCACACGCTTTCCGTCCGCGAATACACCAGCGCCATGTCATCCTTTGTGCTGCCCTTTTTTATCTCCGCGTGCACGGCCGCCGCCTCAAAGCCCTCTGCGGCAGTGACGCCGCCATTGATTTTCTTCATCGTAGCTCTCTTCCTCCTGATTCATTTCCACTGTCTGATTATCACATTATAATAAAAAATCGCAGAAAAATCCACTATACAGCACCAAAAACCGTGCTTTTTTATTAAAAAGTGATAATGCACTGTCCAATTATCCGTGCTATAATGATCGCTATAATGCATACAAAAAAGCACCCGCGCATTCGGCGGGTGTCAGATACGGAGGAAAAAAGATGAAGCTTGTGATTATCCGGCACGGAGATCCGGATTATGCGGTTGACTCCCTGACGGAGACAGGGTGGAAAGAGGCAAGGCTGCTTGCGGAGCGAATCGCCCGGCTGGATGTGACGGAATTCTATGTCTCTCCGCTGGGACGCGCACAGGCCACGGCAAGCTGCACCCTGGAGAAAATGCACCGCACGGCGACCACCTGCGAATGGCTGCGGGAGTTTGCACCGCGGATCAAAAGGCCGGACGCCGACGGCGCCATGAAGCTGGCCTGGGATTGGCTGCCCGCCGACTGGACAAAGGAACCTATGTACTACGATTTGGACACCTGGGCAAAAACCCCTGTCATGCTGGACGGACATGTACAAGAGGACTACGACTGGGTCTGCTCCAATTTTGACGCGCTCTTAGCGGAGCACGGCTATGTGCGGGAGGGCAGATATTACCGCGCCGAGCGGCCAAACAGCGAGACGCTGGTCTTTTTCTGCCATTTCGGTCTGGAGTGCGTGCTGCTTTCCCATCTGATGTCCGTGTCGCCCATGATCCTCTGGCACGGCTTCTGCGCCGCGCCCACGGGAGTCTCTGTCGTCTACACCGAGGAGCGCCGGGAGGGCTTTGCCTCCTTTCGGGCCAATTCCTTTGGGGACACCTCCCACCTGTATGTAGCCGGGATGGAGCCGTCCTTCTCCGCCCGGTTCTGCGAATGCTTCAAGAATGAAGAAGAACGGCACGACTGATAACCGCTATGCTGACAGGTCTGTCTCCCGAATTTTCTGGCGTACCCGAAGAATCATGGACGGACTCACCGAAAGCTCGTCGAAGCCCATGCGCAGAAGGGTTTCCGTGAGGGTAAGGTCCGCGCCGAGCTCGCCGCAGATGCCGACCCAGCAGCCCCCTGCATGTCCATTGTCCACAATCATCTGCAGCATCTTTAAAATTGCGGGATGATGGCTGTCGTAGAAGCTGTCCAGCTTCGGGTTCTGCCGGTCCAGTGCCAGCGTGTACTGGGTTAGGTCATTGGTGCCCACGGAGAAAAAGTCCACCAGCTCCGCCAGCTCCCGGCTTATCATCACTGCCGCCGGAGTCTCGATCATAATGCCAATCTCCACATCCCTGTACGGCACGGACTCTTCGTCCAGTCCGGCCTTCACCTCCTCGATGATGCTTTTGATCTGCTTCACCTCATCCACCGAAATAATCATGGGAAACATGATGGAGATGGTTCCGTAGCAGCTTGCCCGATACAGCGCCCTCAGCTGCGTCCGAAATATCTCCTGCCGATCCAGACAGATGCGGATGGCGCGGTAGCCCATGGCGGGATTCTCCTCCCGCTCCAGTCCAAAATAGTCCACTTGCTTGTCGGCGCCGATGTCCATCGTGCGGATAATGACTTTTTTCCCCGCCATCATCTCCGCCACCTGGCGGTAGGCGGCAAACTGCTCCTCCTCCGTGGGATAGCTCTTCGATTCCAGATACAGGAATTCACTTCGGAACAAACCAATCCCCTCCGCATCGTTTGCCAGCACCGCGGCCACATCGGCAACACTGCCGATATTTGCGTACAGATGGATGCTCTTTCCGTCCAGCGTGACATCTTCTTTCCCCTTCAGCTCCAACAACAAGCGCTTTTTCTCCTCCTCTTCCTCCTGCTTCCGTCGATACTCCTCCAGAACGGAAATCGACGGATCGATGATGATTTTTTCCTTATAGCCGTCCACAATTCCGGTTTTTCCGGCGGCATCCTCCGGGAAATCCACGCCGATCAGCGCCGGAATGTTCATGGTGCGCGCAAGAATCGCCGTGTGGGAGTTGGCAGAGCCGTGACGGGTCACAAAGGACAGCACCATGGACTTGTCGAGCTGCACCGTCTCGCTGGGAGCCAGATCGTCCGCAAGCAGAATCACCGGCTCCCCGGCAGCCAGCTCAAAAGAGCTGCCGCCCTGCAAAATCGTGACCACCCGGCGGCTGATATCCTTGACATCCGCCGCGCGCGCTTTCATATAGTCATCGTCCATCTCGGCAAACACGGCGGAAAAATTGTCGCCGGTCGTCGCCACCGCGTACTCCGCGCTGACCATCTGGGACTCAATCATGTTCGTGATGGCTTCCACGTAATCCAGATCCTCCAGCATCATCTGATGCACCTCAAAGATTGCAGCATTGACCTCCCCCACTTCCTTTAATGCCTTCTCATAGAGCAGTCCAAGCTGTGTCTTTGCCTCCTCCTTTGCCTCCTCAAATCGCCGGATTTCCGCCTGCGGATCTTCGATTTTTTCCCGGTTCACCTGATGGTACGCCTTGGCAAAGATCGCCAGCTTCCCGATTGCGATGCCGCCAAACACACTCTTTCCCGTGATCTCCATAGTCCCTCTCCATTTCCTTGTTGTTTAAAGATTTTCCTCCAGAAACCTGCTGAGCTCTGCGATGGCTTCCTCCTCCTGCTCGCCATCCGCCCGAAGCGTGATTTCCATGCCGCACTTTGCGCCAAGGCTCATCACGCCCATGATGCGTTTCGCATCAACCTCACGGCCATCCTTTTCGATCTTAACCTCACACGGGTACTTCGCCGCCGCCTTGACCAGCTCCCCCGCCGGGCGGGCGTGGATTCCCAGTTCATCCTTGATTACATACTTAAATTCTTTCACAGTGTCATCCTCCACCTTTCCACTCTACGCATGCGCGTCTCTCTTGATAATCCCCAGCATAATGGCCGTGATTGCAGACCCGACCAGCCACGAGACGATATACAAAAGCGGGTTGCCCACGGTGGCGAACACAAAGACTCCGCCGTGAGGCGCCATCAGCGTGCAGCCAAACATTGCGGACAAAAAGCCTGCCACGCCCGCGCCAACCATGGTACAGGGAATGACATGGAGTGGGTCAGCAGCCGCAAAGGGGATTGCTCCCTCCGTGATAAAGGAGCTTCCCATGACCAGATTCGACAGTCTGGAATCGCGCTCCGCAAGAGAAAACTTTCTCGGAAAGAACTGGCACGCCAGCGCAATTCCCACCGGAGGCACCATGCCGCCGACCATGATAGAAGCCATGGCTATATAGCAGGCCTGCACTGCCGGATCGGAGGAGGACACGCCGTCCGCCATCAACTGGGACGCCGTCGCAAGCACACCCGTGCCAAACACGTAGGCCGCCTTGTTGATCGGACCTCCCATATCGATCGCCATCATCGCGCCAAGCAGCAGCCCAAGCACCATGATAAATCCCGCGTCAGCGATTGCCGTCAGCATATTGCTAAGCCCGATGTTCACCAGGCCAATCAACGGGTTAAAAATAAAGCACATCAAAATACAGATCAGGATAATTCCCAGGAGCGGATAGATGAGCGTCGGCTTAATTCCGTCCAGCGAAGCCGGCAGTCCGGAAAACACTTTCTTCAGCAGCAGGATAATATATCCTGCCAAAAAGCCTGCCACAATACCGCCGAGGAAACCCGAAACGGTGCTGCCGCCCTGTGCACCCTGAAACGCGAAATCCGCAATAAATTTCTGAAACCCCGTCGAGCCTTCCTCCCATGCATAACCTGTCACAAGCGCATTTCCGCTGGCGGCAAGCAGCCCGCCGGTGAAGCCCACCGCAAGACCCGGCCGATCTGCAATCGAGTACGCAATATAGCCCGCCAGCACCGGAACCATCAGCCCCATCGCCAGTCCGCCGCCGTACTTGAAAAATGCGGAGAGCGGTGTACAGCTTCCGAAGTCTCCTCCGCCGGTCGTGCCGTAGCCCATCAGCGTGTCAATCAGAAACGCCAGCGCGACCATGATGCCGCCGCCAATGACAAACGGAAGCATATGGGACACGCCGCTCATCAGATGGGTGTAAACCATATGGCCCGCGCCCGATCTTTCGCCGGAGTCCTCCTCATCCCGCTCGCCGGACGCGCGATACACACTTGCCTCGCCGCGGATGGCGCGCTGAATCAGCTTATCGGCCTTGTTAATCCCGTCCGCCACCTTGCACTCAATGACCTTCTTGCCGTTGAAACGCTCCATCGGAACCTTGGTGTCCGCCGCGACAATGATCACCTCCGCAGCCGCAATCTCTGCGCTCGTCAGCACGTTCTTCGCCCCGCCGCTGCCCCGGGTCTCCACCTTGATTGTGACATCAAATTCCGCCGCCTGTTTTTCCAGTGCCTCCGCCGCCATATAGGTATGCGCAATGCCCGTCGGACAGCCGGTGACCGCCAGAATCCGATAGGTCTCCTTGGACTTTTTGTTTTGCTTTGCACTCTCTGCCGCATCTCTTGTGCGCTCCGCGTGATCAATGATACTCAAAAATTCCTTCACAGAGCTGGCATGAATCAGGCTCTCCGTAAAGTTCTCGTCCATGAGCAGTGCAGACAGCTTGCTCAACACGTCCAGATGCACATTCTCCTTGCTGTTAGGCGCCGCAATCAAAAATAAAATTTTCACCGGCGCGCCATCCAGCGACTGAAACTCTACCCCGTCCGGAACGACCATTGCCGCCAGCCCCGGCGATTTCACCGCCGAAGATTTGCAGTGCGGAATGGCGATTCCCTCACCGATTCCTGTTGTCCCCTCCTCCTCTCTCGCAAAAACTCCCTTGCGGTAAGCTTCAATGTCCGAAATCTTGCCGCTCTTCTTCATCAGATCCACCATCTGATTCAACACATCTTCCTTACCTGACGCCTTGCCGTGCAGCTCTATGCACTCCGACGCCAGCAGATCTTTGATCCTCATAAGCAAATACCTCCCTGTTACAATAATTGATTGAGCAAGGCCTCCACCTCGGTCTTTGTCGCAAGTTCCTCAGAAAATGCACTGGCGCTTCCCGTGCATACCCCCCAGCGGAACGCCTCCTCACAGCTCCCGGTCGCCATATAGCCATACAAAAAGCCCGCGACCATGGAATCTCCGGCGCCCACCGAGTTCACCACTTTTCCTTTCGGTGCCTCCATCCGATACTCACTTCCGTCCTCCGCGACCAGCACTGCGCCGTCTCCCGCCATGGATACCAGCACGTTGCGCGCCCCCTTTGCCTGCAGCTCCTTTGCGCAGCGGACCACGTCGTTCTTATCTGTGAGCACCGTTCGGAAAATCTCTCCCAGCTCATGGTTGTTCGGCTTGATCAGAAACGGCCGGTAGGGAAGCACATTCATCAGCAGATCCCTTGTGGCATCCACCGCGATATTCAAATTTTTCCCCTGTAAATGTGCCATAATATCCATATACATAGACCCGGGCATAGTATCCGCTATGCTGCCCGCCAACACCAGCATGTCGCCGTCCGAGAGCTGATCCAGCTTCGCGTACAGCCGTGCGATATCCTCCTCGCCAATCTGCGGTCCCCGCCCGTTGATCTCAGTCTCCTTCTGCGCCCGCAGCTTTACGTTGATGCGGCTGAAACCGGAGGGCACATGAATAAAATCCGCACTGATGCCCTTCTCCTTCAGAAGACGGGTGATCTCCTGGCCGGTAAATCCAGCCACGAACCCCAGCGCGGTATTCTCACATCCCAGATTTTTTAAAACCATGGAGACATTAATTCCCTTGCCGCCGGGAAAAATGATCTCTCTGCTCGTCCGGTTCACAACCCCGGGTGCAAAGTTCTCCACCGTGACGATGTAGTCCAGAGACGGATTAAAGGTTACGGTATAAATCACTTCATTCACCTCCGCAAACTGTTATTATTTTTCGCCGCTCTTCGTTAGTATAAACAGTTCTTATGAAAATCTTTCCTTTATTTTAAAAAGAATGTGCCTGCGGCACATTCTCGCACCTATTTCATGAAAAATCCCCGAATCGGAATGCGATTCGGGGAGATTTTGCTTAGCTTTTATGTTTTGCATTAACCCTGAGAGATAGCTCCGGTCGGGCAAACACCTGCACAGGTGCCGCAGTCTACACATGTAGATCCGTCGATCTCATACTGGGCATCTCCAGCAGAGATTGCTCCTACCGGACACTCGCCGGCACATGTACCACAGCTAACGCATGAATCATTAATAACGTATGCCATAATTGATTTCCTCCTTAAAATATGTTAATCATCATTCGCCTTCCGGCTCATCTGTATCATAGTACAAATCAGCCGGAAGATCAAGTGCTATTCCTCATGTACTGTATTTTAGACAATCCCGCCGGTCACAGCTCCAGATTTGCAAATTTGGTGTACTGCGGCAGCCAGGCGAGCTTTACGGTTCCGATCGGGCCGTTGCGCTGTTTGGCAATGATAATCTCGGAGACGCCCTTAAACTCCGTGTTCGGGTTATAGTAATCATCGCGGTATATGAACATCACAACATCCGCATCCTGCTCGATGGCGCCGGACTCTCTGAGGTCTGAGAGCATCGGCCGATGATCCGGGCGCTGCTCCACGCCGCGGGACAACTGCGCCATAGCCACCACCGGAACATTCAGCTCTCTCGCCAGTGACTTCAGCGAGCGGGAAATATCGGAGATCTCCTGCTGACGGCTGTCTGTCCTCCGCCCGGTGCCTGACATAAGCTGCAGGTAATCGATCATGATCATATCCAGGCCGTGCTCCAGCTTGTACTTCCTGCACTTGCTGCGCAGTTCGGAAATTCCGATGCCCGGAGTGTCGTCGATAATCAGTCTGGAGTTGCCGATGACCCCGGCGCTCTCCACCAGGCTCGCCCAGTCCTCCTCCCCCAGATTCCCGGTTCGCAGCAGCTGTGCATCCACTCTGGCCTCCAGCGAAAACAAACGGTTCACAAGCTGCTCTTTTGACATCTCGAGGGCGAAAAACGCGCAGGTCTTGTGCTCATGGATCGTCACATACTGGGCAATATTCAGGGCAAACGCCGTCTTTCCCATGGAAGGGCGCGCCCCAATCAGAATCAGGTCCGAGGGCTGCAGCCCCGCCGTCTGGTAATCCAGATCCGTAAATCCGGTTGGGATGCCAGTCACCGTGCCGGACTGTTTTGAGGCCTTTTCGATCCGCTCCAGCGCATTCATAACCACCTGACGGATCGGCACGAAGTCGCCGCCGGTTCTGCTCGACAGCAGGGCAAACACATCGTGCTCCGTTTTGTCCAGCACACTCTCCAGCGATTCTTTCCCCGCGTAGCACTCGTTTTCTATGTCCTCCATGACCCGGATCAATTTCCGTTTCACAGAGTTGTCTTTTACAATATTGCAGTAATACTTGACATTGGCAGATGTGGGAACCGCCCGCACCAGCTCTCCCACAAACTCAAGGCTTGACACCTCCTTCGGCACGTCCTTTTCCTTGAGCTTGTTCTGGAGCGTCACCAGATCTACCGGCTGGCCCTCACTGTACAGCTCAACCATGGCTTCAAAAAGAATTCCGTACTGCTGGTGGTAAAAATCCTCCTTCAGGAGCTGCTCCATAGCCGCGACAATCGCATCCTTATCCATAATCATCGATCCGATCACGGACTGCTCGGCCTCCAGACTGCTCGGCATCACCCGCTTAATCAGCGTATCTTCCAAGAGTATTTCCTCCTAAATGTCTATTCCTCCAGCACCTTCACCGTCAAATTCGCCGTCACCTGCGGATGCAGCTTGACCGGCACCTCATAGCTGCCAAGGTTCTTTAAGTTTTCTTTCAAATGCATTTTTTTCTTGTCAATATCCAGTCCCGCCTGCTCCTTGAGCGCCAGCGAAATCTCCTTCGAAGAGACGGAGCCAAAGGCTCTGCCGCCCTCTCCCCCCTTTAAGCGGACTTCCACCGTGGTCTTCCCGACAACCTCCGCCAGCTTCCGCGCGTTCTCCAGATTCTCTGCCGCAACCTTGTCCTTGTGCTGGTTCTGGAGCTTGAGATCGTTCAGATTCTTCCCGCTCGCCTCCACTCCCAGCTTTTTCGGCAGAATCGCGTTGCGGGCGTACCCGTCGCTGACATCCACCACATCTCCCTTTTTCCCGAGGGATTTGACATCCTCCAACAAAATCACTTTCATATCTTAATATCTCCTCCGTTAAGCATTTGATCAAGCGTGTTCTTCAGTCGCCTTCTCGCCTCCTGCATCGAGCAGTCCTTCAACTGCGTCGCCGCGACGCTCAGATGTCCGCCGCCGCCCATGCGCTCCATGATGAACTGGACATTGATCTCGTCAATGGAGCGGGCGCTGATGTTGATCTTTCCGGCATAGTCCGTGAGCACAAAGGACGCCTTAATTCCAACAATGTTGAGCAGCTCGTTTGCCGCCTGCGCGCCGACAATCGTGGGATTTTCCACATCCGTGCCGTCGCACTCCGATATGGCAAATACCCCTCGGTAGACCTCCGCGCGGGACACCGCCTGCGCACGCGCCCGATAACAGTTCATATCGTTGCGAAGCAGTTTCCGCACGCGGGTCACATCCGCGCCGGAGCGCTTGAGATAAGCAGCCGCCTCAAACGTGCGGACACCCGTCTTGGTCATAAAGTTGTTTGTGTCAATCAAAATACCCGCATAGAGACAGTCCGCCTCCGGCGGCAGCAGCCGAATTCCCTCCTGAAAATACTGCAGCACCTCCGCCACCATCTCGCAGGCAGAGGACGCATAGGGTTCAATGTAGGACAGCAGCGGATTCTCTATCACCTCGCTGCCCTGCCTGTGATGATCAAACACAACCACAGTGCTCACGCGCTTCAAAAGCTCCGGGCACTCCGTGTGAGCAGGGCGGTTCGTGTCCACAACCACCACGACGGTCTCACGGCTCACAACCTCCAGCGCCTCCTCGCTGTCGATAAACATATCCTCCGGATAGTCATTTTCCAGTGTAAATCCCTCCAGAAGCGGACGGACGGAGCTGCTGGGATTGTTCATAACAATCTGCGCCTTCTTCCCAAGCGCCCTTGCCGCGCAGAAAATACCCACTCCCGCGCCGAGCGAATCCACGTCTGTCATGGCGTGCCCCATAATCAACACATTCTGACGGCTCGAAATAATCTCCCGAAGTGCATGTGCCTTCACGCGCGCCTTCACGCGGGTATTCCGCTCTACCTGCTTTGCTTTGCCGCCATAATAAGAGGTCTCCCCCTCCTCCTTGACCACCACTTGATCGCCGCCGCGCCCCAGCGCCAGATCAATCGCCGCCCGCGCGTAATCAAAGCTCTCGTTGTAGGAGTCCCTGCGCATTCCCACGCCGATACTCAGCGTGACTGCCATCTCGTTGCCCACTTTGACGGACTTGACATCCTCAAGGATGCTGAATTTGTCGTCGGTGAGGGTGCGCAGATATTTATATTTAAACACAATAAAATACTTATCCTTCTCAATCTTTCGAACGAGCGCGTCAATTTTGGTAAAATACTGGGTGACCTTCCTGTCAATCAGCGCAATGAGGAGTGAGCGCTTCACGTCCTCGATGCTGTCCAATGCCTCGTCGTAATTGTCAATGTACACAAGCGCCGCCACCTGCTTCTGGTCCAGATTTTCCTGTTTGCAGCGGTTTAACTCCGTCTCGTCAAACAGATAGAGTGCCGTGAGGAACTCCACGGAATTCTCCAGATCGAAGTACATACTGTGCTCTGTGATGGCATCGAAATAAATCCGATTCAGCGAAATCCGGAAATCGCGGCCGCCGCGCTCCACCTGCACATTTCCCATTCCCTCATTCTTCTGCAGGAAATCACGAGTGATCGACGGAAACAAAGTCGTTATAGACTTGTGGTATTCCCGGTTCACCTCCATAAGCTGTGCAAACTGCTCATTGACCCACAGCACCTTTCCGGTCGAGTCAAGCATTGCGTAAGGTATTTCAAACTCGTTCAGCAGCTTTTTCTGCACGGTGGCGTACTGGGTCGCAAAATTAACCACCTCGTTTGCCAGATGCGGCTTTAAATAACGGTAACTCGCAAGCTGGACAACGAGATAGACCACCGTGAACGCAGAAAGCAAAGCCCCGGATTTTATATCGTAATAAAACAATCCAACATCGGCCAGCACAAGCAGCATAGTCAGGAAAATCGGCCAGCACAGATAGCGCTTGAGCTTACCTCTGAATCGAATTTTTGACTTCATGTAATTCTCCTTAACATTATTACTAATGCTATTATACCATGTCAGTCACCACAAAGAAAGTATTTTCGCCCACGAAACGTAAAGAAAAGGATACCCCCACAAGCAGTAGAGGGTATCCAATGTTCTTACTACTATATCTATGGTTTCCGTTTACTGAGATTCCTTCGCCACCTCAACGATCGACTTGGAGAGTCCCGCAATTCCCTGAATCTCAGAGGGAATGATAATCTTGGTCGCCTTGCCGTCCGCCGCTTTTGCAAATGCCTCAAGACTCTTGATGGTGAGCACCGCTTTGTCCGGCGCCGCCTCCTTGAGCATACGGAGTCCGTCCGCGTTCGCCTGCTGAATCTTTAAGATCGCCTCCGCCTGACCTTCCGCCTCTTTGACTGTAGCTTCCTTCTTCGCCTCGGCGCGGAGGATTGCAGCCTGTTTCTCCGCCTCTGCATCCAGGATCGCCGACTCCTTGTTTCCTTCTGCCACAAGAATGGTGGACTTCTTCTCACCCTCTGCGCGCAGAATCGCCTCACGCCGCTCGCGCTCCGCCTTCATCTGCTTCTCCATGGCATCCTGAATCGCCTTTGGCGGGATAATGTTCTTGAGCTCGACACGGTTGACCTTGATTCCCCACGGGTCCGTCGCCTCGTCCAGCGTCGCGCGCATCTTTGTGTTGATGGTCTCGCGGGAGGTCAGCGTCTCATCCAGCTCCAGATCACCGATGATGTTTCGGAGCGTGGTCGCAGTCAGGTTCTCGATCGCCATGATCGGATTCTCGACACCGTAGCTGTACAGCTTTGGATCTGTGATCTGGAAATAGACCACCGTGTCAATCTGCATGGTGACATTATCCTTCGTGATCACCGGCTGCGGCGGAAAATCCACCACCTGCTCCTTTAAGGTAACGCGCTTTGCCACGCGGTCAATAAAGGGCATTTTAAAGTGAATGCCCACATACCAGGTAGTCAGATAACCGCCCAGACGCTCAACGACCACCGCCGTCGCCTGACGCACAATCTTGACGCAGCTCGCAAGAATCACGAGCAGAATCAACAAAATAATCAACAGTACAATCCATGGTTCCATAATAAACAGCTCCTCCTTTACACCTTTTCAACGATAAGCTTGACACCGCTGATCTCGAGAACCCTCGCGGATTCTCCCTCCTCAATGACCTCGTCGTCCGTGCGGGTCCGCACAGTCCAGTCCACATCGCCAAACACAGCCTTGCCGCTCTTGTCGCGGTTGCTGACCCGCTCTGAGATGCGGACAATCTGCCCGATGGCGCGGTCAGCGTTCGTCCTCTGTGTCCGCCCGTTGATGAAGTCCTGCACCTTGGCCCTCGTCAGTGCGAGACAGCCCACAGACACCACAATGAACACAAGGACCTGAACGATAATATTCGCCCCACAGAGCGCGGCGATC
Source organism: Agathobacter sp. (assembly GCA_022511395.1). Lineage (GTDB taxonomy): Bacteria > Bacillota > Clostridia > Lachnospirales > Lachnospiraceae > Roseburia. The sequence goes on from JAFLRQ010000032.1 coordinate 13,613, forward strand.
ATTGCTGCCAGCGCCCCCGCCGCAAACCAGATCATTGTCAGTCCGACAGTTGCGATTTCTCCGACTACAAACGCTGCAAAAAGCAAAAGCCAGAGAACCGTCAACGGATCAATGTTACTCCATATCTCGCCCATTCTACGCCCCCCTTTCGTGTTCTCCACACTCTAAATTGTATCCCATTTTGGCAATTTTTACAAGAAATTTCTATATATATCTGTAATCTGTATTGAAAACCGGGTTGCTTTTCCGGTCATTTTTTTATAGAATATACATAAAGTGGGGGGATTATTTATGTTGATGGGATATTATATCGGAATGGCGCTTCTTGCGCTTCTGCTTTTACTGCTATATATCGGCTGCGGCTTTCATCTGAGGGTTATTTATCCCTTGGCCTTTGCCCTGACCCTGATGTCAAGCCTCGGAAATCTTGCTCTTGCGATGTCCACCACCATTGAGGAAGCATTGCTCGCCAATCGGATCACTTACTTTGGGGCCGTGTTTTTAGGGTTTTTCCTCTGCCTGATTGTGTTGGACCTCTGCCGCATTAAGACTCCCCGCGCGCTGGTCATACTGCTCACCGCTCTCAACTTCGCAGTGCTCATATTTGCGCTCTCGCCAGGCTACAGCCCCCTGTACTACAAATCGCAGGAGCTGATGCAATACGGCGGCGTTTCCTATCTGACCAAGACCTACGGTCCCATGCACAATTGCTATCTGGCGCTGTGGCTCGGTTACATGCTGGTCATTTTCATCGTGATCGGTTTCTCCATTTTCCGGCAGCAGCTGGTATCCTACAAAACCGTCATCACGCTCGGACTGATCGCTGCCTGCAACACCGTCTTTTACATTGCGGAGCGTCTGGCCGGTATTCCCATCGAGCTGATGCCTCTCTCCTACTGCATTTCCGAAATCCTGCTGCTGGCCCGACTGCGGTCCATCAGCCTCTATGATGTGTCTACCAACGTGGCAAAGGCTGCGCAGAACCGAACCGAGAACGGCTATCTGACCTTCACCGCCGACCTGAAATTTGTCGCCTGCAACGAGTTTGCCGCAAAGGTTTTTCCGGAGATCCTTCATCAGAGGATCGACTATCCGGTCACGGACGAAGGCTCTGCTTTCCACCGCGAGATCATCCAATGGCTCCGGCAGCTGCAAACCTCCGAAGACACGCTCCCGGAAAAACGGATTTCACACGGAGCACAGTCCTTTAAATGCAGTGTGTGCAAAATCTATGAGGGCATACGCGACCGATATGCGGGTCTTTTAGTGGAGATCTGCGACGACTCCAGACAGCAGAATTACATAAAGATGATTGAAAACTTCAACGATACCCTGGAGAAGGAGGTCTCCAGAAAAACTTCCTATCTGCAGCAGATGCAGGAGGATATCATTTTAAGCTTCGCCAATATTGTGGAAAGCCGTGACCACGTCACCGGCGGCCACAACAAGCGCACCAGCGGCTATGTCCGGATTCTGGCGGATCAGATGGCAAGAATGAAGCTCTTCCCCGAGCTGGCGGATGAGACCTACATCAAGGACATGTGCATGGCGGCGCCCCTCCACGACATCGGCAAGATTGCAATCCCGGACAGCATCCTCAACAAACCCGGCAAGTACGAGCCTCAGGAATATCAGGTAATGAAGAAGCATCCGCTTCTCGGCGGAAATATTCTGGATGAGACCCTGTCCACGCTGGAGGATCAAAAGTATTACCAGATCGCATGGCAGACTGCCATGTACCACCACGAGCGCTGGGATGGCGCCGGATATCCCACCGGACTCGCAGGCGAGGAAATCCCGCTGTGCGCCCGCGTGATGGCGATTGCGGATGTCTTTGACGCACTGACCTCCCACCGTCCCTACAAGGATGAATTTACGCTGGAGCAGGCATTTGACATTATTGAGGAGGGGAAAGGCGCACAGTTTGACCCGCGGCTCGTGGATGCCTTTATGGCATGCCGCGCGGAGTTTGCCGCCTTCTGCATCGAACAGAGAGAGACCGGAACCAGACTCTCCAAGGATGATCTGGAAAGCTTGATGCAGACGGTCTTCTATGAGGAGGACTACTCCAACGCCTATCAGGTATCCTACTCCGAGTGGGGCAGGTTCGTGACCTATCTGAAAAAGCTTGCGATTCGGAACAAGCAGAACATGTACCTGATTATGTTCACGCTGGAATCCAAAGCAAAGCGCCCCCTGACCGACGAGCAAAAGCGGGTCGCGGTCGTCAACTTAAAGCTTGCAGTGGTTTCTTCCCTGCGCAGCTCGGACATGACCACTCAGATCTCCGCCACGCAGCGGGTGATTCTGCTCTTGAACATTGACCAGAGTGGAATTCGCATTGTAGTTGAACGGATTATGGACTCCTTCGCCCGTCAGAACACGGATGAAGACATTGCGCTCCGCTACGACATTTCCAATCCTCTCAAGGATGAAGCGGCCGCTAAAGGTGCTTAATAAGAAATAATAACGGGGGCTGTTTTCACAGCCCCCGTTGCTTTTACAGATTTGACGCTTTTGTTTTAATTTCCGCCAGCCGGGATATGATCTCGTCCCGGAGTGACTCCGTTTCGTCCAGAGAATCCTCTGCGTTCCCAAAACTGTCCTGCATATCGCTGATCACGACTTCCTCCAGCAGCTCCTGACATTCCGTGAGCGCGGAATCCATCTCTTCCAATAATTCGTCCAGTTCTCCGGCCTCATCCTCGCCGTCGTCGCCAGCCGAAACCAAAGCATTACGAAATTTCAGATACTCTTTTTCCATATCCTTTCTGCGCGCAGCAAGCTCGTTGCAGCGGTTGGCAAGATACTTGTAATGCTCCACGATCTTCCCCAGCTCTCCGAGCATCTGCTGCTGGGCCGCCGTATAACCACTCAGATTCCCCGCCCTGACGGGTCTCTTGTTATTTGTCTGTTCCCGCAGAACCTCTGTGGAATACTTGTTGCCGCCATACATGTTTCTGGACGGCCAGCCGTCCTCGAACACAATGTTGTGACGCTGGGGCCGCAGCCCGGCAAACTCGTCCGGCGAATCCTCCCAGTCCTTGTAAAAATCCGGTTCCTTCGCCGCCTGTACCGCCATCGGCGCCGCGCCTGACAAAAAGCCAAGCTGGGTGTTCACCACCGGCACTGTCGCCGCCGCGGAATCGGCCTCTGGGGTTTTAAAGGTGATGGCATACAATTCCCAGCCCTGATAGTGCAGAATTGGCTTGATAAAATTACGGTTCAGCTTGTAGACATTCCAGCCGTCCGTGTGCCCGGAAAAAGCAATCCGCAGCTGGCAAACCTCATTCTGATTTTCGTTCTCGCCTCCATTCAGCCAGAATACAAAGCAGTACTCCGTGTCCGGCATCAGCGAATAGATTTTGGATACAATCTCCGCTCTCGCCGTGTTCCAGCCTCCAAGCATGAGAATCTCGACAAGCTCACCGTCAAAGCCGCTGGCAAAGCTCCGCTCTGCGGATGTGTTCGCCTGAGAAAAAATATTCTGCTTGGCCATGTCGCTGCAATACCATTCCCGTGGATTGAAAAAAAGATAATTCATTTGTTTACCCTCCGATTTTATATCGGACGGCTCCGCTCGTGCGGACAAACGAATGGTACAGTCGTCCACATAAAGCGCCCGTCCATTCTTGACCAGCCCCCTTGCCCGCTTCGGGTAGGTGGTGCCGATGTTTTTTCCTGTTTCGTCTGTTACAGTCACGTTTTTTGTCATGGGTGTCTTCCCCCCTTTCCTGTTTTTTATTATGGGTGTCTCCCCCGCTGTACCGCAGATTCCGCCGTTTTTAATCATGGGTGCCGTCCCCGCTCCTCGCTGTACAGTCTATAGAACACTGGGAAGGCCGGCTCAACCGACCTTCCTACAAATCAATATAACACAGCTACCACCGTTTCGCAATATAAAAAGAGGGCAAACTGTTTTGTATCATAAATTTATTGGATAATCGCCATAACCCATACAGCGGGGAAAAATTACCTCGAGAGAATAGCGCTGCATTTCAATTGTTGCAATCAAAATGCACAGACAGGTATGATACATACTGCTGATCTCGTATGTGCAGCCTAAAGACTTGTGCTTGGACACTTTTTCAACAACGATTTTTGCTTCCATCAGCTTATCAAGCGTTTGGCGCAGGCCATCATCATCAAACCCCAGTTTTTCTTTCAGTTCTCCATAGCTGATATCGCTCATGGAGAGGATCGCCATACAGACAAGGAGCGCATCTTCCTCGGACAATGCCGGAAGGATCGCCGCGGCAAACTCCGCCGTTTTCCTGTTGATATTTTCAAAGAAAGAACGGGTGAGCATTGCGCCATACCCCTTGCCGCTCACCAATGAAACTCCGTTCGCATCCGATATATGACAGGGCAAATCAATGATCTTCCAACTTCTGCCCCTCAGATTCCCTTTCGAGAGCCCGTGATGGGCACATCCAAAAATGGCGAGAGCTTCTTCATAAGACTCCTTGCTCATTTCTTCGTGGGCGGAAACCTTTCTGAAAACCTTCTCGTATATTTCATCGTATGAAATATCCTGGCCGTAAAATAAATAGTCAATGCTCACTCCAAAATAATCCGCGATCAGGGGCAATGTTTGTGTGTCTGGCAAAGATGTATTGGTCTCCCATTTCGAAACGGCCTGCGGAGAAATATTGAGGCTGTCGGCCAACTGTTCCTGGGTAATCCCTTTTTCCTTTCGCAGATCGGAAATGTTTTTTGAAATGTTAATCTCTTTCATAGCATTATGTCCTTTCGATTTTCCATCATTCACTGAGCATGCTTTAGCGTAATTAGAGCATACAGGCAAAACACGCCGCTGTAAATAACTTGTCCTGCTTGCATCTCAACCGTCGGTTGTTTTTCCAAGCTCCACCCTTCGAAAGGACTTTCGCCCGAACTCATTCACGTCCTGCACATAGGTGTACTGTGCCTCAGGACTGTTCTTCTCCTTCTCAAATTTCTCGATCACATCTGCGATTTTCTGCTGTGAGACCGGATAATCCAGCTGCTTTTCAATCTCCGGCACAGAATAGCCCAGCTCATGCAAATGCAGCACCGCCTTCTTATATGCCACCTCCGATGTGAAATTGGCAAGCGCCTCCGCAAAATACTTATTCTCCATGTGAAAATTCCTTTACAATCTTGTTGACAGATGCGGGCCGAATCAGTATAGTAAAGACATATCGTTTTGCGGGCATGGCGGAATTGGCAGACGCGCCAGATTTAGGTTCTGGTGTC
>JAFLRQ010000033.1:0-14857 GCA_022511395.1 Agathobacter sp.
TGTTCTCATTGTCATACCAGGAAACAACCTGTACCAGATTGTCTGCGCCAACCATTGTCTGGGTAGCGTCGAAGATGGAGCCGTAGGTGCTGCCGATGATGTCGGAGGAAACGATCTCATCCTCGTTGTATGCGAAGGACTCGGTAGCAGCCGCCTTCATTGCCGCATTGATTTCCTCAACGGTGCAGGACTTCTCAACGGTCGCCACTAAGATGGTGGTGGAACCGGTCGGGCAGGGAACGCGCTGTGCAGAGCCGATCAGCTTGCCGTTCAGCTCCGGAATTACAAGGCCGATTGCCTTTGCAGCTCCGGTAGAGTTCGGAACGATATTTACTGCTGCCGCACGGGATCTTCTCAGATCGCCCTTGCGCTGCGGGCCGTCCAGAGTCATCTGGTCTCCGGTGTAGGAGTGGATGGTGCTCATGATACCGGACTTAACGCCGAATGCATCATTCAATGCCTTAGCCATCGGAGCAAGGCAGTTCGTGGTGCAGGATGCCGCAGAAATGATGGTATCCTCAGGCTTTAACGTCTTGTGGTTTACATTGTATACGATTGTAGGAAGATCGTTGCCTGCCGGTGCAGAGATAACGACCTTGCGGGCGCCGGCGTTGATGTGTGCCTGTGCCTTCGCCTTGCTGGTGTAGAAGCCGGAGCACTCCAGAACCACATCCACCTTCAGCTCGCCCCACGGGCAATTGTTTGCATCCGGGAAAGCGTAGATCTTGATCTCTTTTCCGTCAACCGTGATGGAATCCTCGCCAGCAGATACCTTGTCCGCCAGAGCGTACTTGCCCTGAGAGCTGTCATACTTCAACAAATGAGCCAACATCTGAGGACTTGTCAGATCATTGATTGCTACTACCTCGTATCCCTCTGCCCCGAACATCTGACGGAAAGCGAGACGACCGATACGACCGAATCCGTTGATTGCTACTCTTACTGCCATTCTTAATTCCTCCTAGAATATTGTAAATAGTCTCTTAGGACTTATGTCCTCAAGCTTTTCTTATTCTACCCAATTTTTTCCGAAAATTCAAGTACTTTTCATAAATGATATTTTTTTCTACGATTTCCTTATTTTTCCCGAGCCTGTACTGTGCTATAATGGAAGGGCGGACGGCCGGACACTCCGGAGTTTTCCGCAGTGAAATATATCAGGAAAGCAGGAAAATGCAATGTTTTGGGACACGCATGTGCACACACATTTCTCCGGGGACAGTAAGGCCGCTTTGGCGGATATGGCGGAGGCCGCACTTCGCCTTAATCTGGACGGCCTTTGTTTCACGGATCACTACGACTATGACTATCCCGGGGAGCCCGAGCTGTTTTTATTGGACTTTGACCGTTACCGGCAGGAAACCGCAGCACTGCGGCAGATGTACGACGGGCGCCTCCCGATACGCTTCGGGATCGAGCTGGGCCTTCAGCCGCACCTTGCGGAGCACAACCGCAAAATCGCCCGGTCCTATCCCTTTGACTTTGTGATCGGCAGCTCCCACGTGGTTCACGGGAACGATCCTTACTACCCCTCGTACTTTGAAGGGCGGACGGAAGCTGCCGCCTACCGGGAATACTTTGAATCCATACTGGAAAATATAAAAAGCTTCACGGATTTCGATGTTTACGGCCACCTCGACTATGTCGTGCGCTACGGGCCAAACAAAAACGCCGCTTATTCCTACGAAAAATATTCGGACATCATCGACGAGATCCTGCGCGCCCTGATCGCAGGAGGGAAGGGCATCGAAGTCAACACCGGCGGTTTTGCAAAGGGCCTTGGGCACCCCCACCCTACGGAGGCTGTCCTTGCCCGCTACCGCGAGCTTGGCGGCGAGATCCTCACCGTCGGCTCGGACGCCCACATCCCGCAGCACGTAGGCGCTGAGTTTGCCCGGCTGCCGGACATTCTCCGCAATGCCGGTTTTTCGTATTACACGGTCTTTGAAAAGCGAAAACCGCATTTTTTGCCGCTGCCTTAAATTTTTTTGTATTTTTTTCAAAAAAGTGTTGCATTATTTGAAATTTGAGTTATAATAGCGTTAGAGAGGCATATTGTGATAATATGCAACGAGTATAATGAGTATGCAGTTCATGCATCATAAACAATTATCTAATTAACTACTCAGTTACTCAAACGTTTTTAAGTAACTAAGAAAGGAGCAGGTTTCCTCGCCTGCTCCTTTCTTCTTGTATCCGCACCGCATATTGTTGGTTTTTGTTAGTTTTCGTTAGTAACGGCCAGAGAAACGCTGATAAAAGCGCATTCCCCGATTTTTGCTTTGCTTCACCGCGTAATTTTCATGTCCGCAAAGCAGTCAAAGGTCGCAAAGTAATCCTCCGGGGTCTCCGCGCGGCGAATCATGCGCACACTGCCATCCTCCTTCAGCAAGAGCTCTGCAGAGCGCAGTCTTCCGTTGTAATTGTAGCCCATGGAAAAGCCGTGGGCCCCCGTGTCATGGATCACCAGGTAATCCCCCATGTCAATTTTGGGAAGGCTTCGGTCAACGGCAAATTTGTCACAGTTCTCACAGAGACTTCCGGTGACATCATAGATGTGGTCGCAGGGCGCATCCTCCTTGCCCAGAACCGTAATATGATGGTAGGCGCCGTACACCGCAGGTCTCATCAGGTTCGCGGCACAGGCGTCCACGCCGATATACTCTTTATAAATGTGCTTTTCGTGGATTGCCTTTGTCACCAGGCAGCCGTAAGGCCCCATCATAAAGCGCCCCATCTCCGCATAAATCGCGACATCCTGCATTCCCTTCGGCACCAGAACCTCCTCGAATGCGCGGCGCACGCCCTCGCCGACCACGCGGATATCGTTCGGCTCCTGATCCGGCCGGTACGGGATTCCCACGCCGCCGGAGAGGTTCACAAAGCCGATTTCACAGCCTGTCACCTCCCGAATCTCCACCACCAGCTCAAAGAGCTGCTTTGCCAGCTTCGGATAATACTCGTTTGTCACCGTGTTGCTGGCCAGAAACGCGTGAAGTCCGAAGCGCTTTGCCCCCCTGTCCTTTAAGATGCGATAGGCCTCCATGAGCTGATCCTTTGTCATTCCATACTTGGAGTCCCCGGGGTTGTCCATAATTCCGTTGCTCAGTTCAAACACCCCGCCCGGGTTGTAGCGACAGCTGATGGTCTCCGGAATGCAGCCAATCGTCTCCTCCAGAAAGTCGATGTGCGTGAAATCATCAAGATTGATGATCGCCCCCAGCTCGTGCGCATAAGCAAACTCCTCCGCAGGGGTGTCGTTGGAGGAAAACATAATGTGCTCCCCGTCAAATCCGCAGCTTTTGGCCAGCATCAGCTCTGTGTAGGAGCTGCAGTCACAGCCCATGTCGTACTCCTTTAATATGTTCAGCAAAAACGGGTTCGGGGTTGCCTTCACCGCAAAATATTCGCGGAATCCCGGATTCCAGGCAAACGCTTCCTTTACTGCCCGCGCATTTTCCCGAATGCCCTTCTCATCATATAAATGAAACGGTGTCGGACAGGTTTTCACGATTTCCCGCACCTGCTGCTCCGTTACAAATGGTATTTTTTTCATGGTCATTCCCTCCCGGCATGTTATCATTCGCTTGACAGACCTTATGCTACAACATGTCCAAAACAAATTCAAGTAATTTTTTATTTTCCTATTATGTTATGTCCAAAGTTGCCGATATAACAATTGAAGTATAGGTAATTTCAGGAATACTCCTGATGAAAATAAGGGGAAACATACGATGAGCAATGTCAAAATCTATCCGTATATCAATGAAATGCTGACTGCTGCCGCCCTTTCAAAAACCGTGGAGCCCGCCTCCACACCAACAGGCTCCAGCTTTCGGGAAATCTTTGCAAACGCAAGCCGCACGGAGCAGGCAATGGCAGTGGACAGGCTGATCTCCGCCAGCAGCTCCGGACGTGTGGACGCCGAGACGGTAGAGAACATTCTGGGCTTTAACCCAACACCAACCGGACCGTTCTTCGCCTCGCGCCTCGCCGTCAACACCACCACAACGCCCATACTGACTCAGACGGACACCTCGGATAGCGCGGCAGCCTACAAAGCCGCCTCCCCCCGTCAGGATCATCCCGTTGTGACAAAGGTGGATGACGAGGAGCTGAATCGTTACTTTGCGGAGGCCGCGGAAACCTATCAGGTGGACGCAAATCTCCTTAAGGCAATCGCCTACGCAGAATCGAATTTTGATCCGAATGCCACCAGCAGCGCCGGCGCGATGGGAATTATGCAGCTCATGCCCTCGGTTGCCAGTGAGCTCGGGATTGAAAACGCCTACGATGTGCGCGACAATATTTTAGGGGGCGCGAACGTGATCGCCCGGCATCTGGCAAGATATGACGGTGATCTCTCCCTTGCGCTTGCGGCGTACAACGCCGGTCCCGGCAACGTGGACAAGTACAACGGAATCCCGCCCTTTGACGGAATTGACCGCTATATCAACAAAATACTGGACTACTACAACAAAGCGCAGGGCTGATTGCCCCGCGCTTTTCCTATTCATTTGATTTTGTGACCCTTATCATTCAAATTTAAATCCGGAAAGCAGTGATCCCAGACTGGTGGACACCTGCTCGCCGGAGACATACTCTTCCGCCGGGGCATCCGTTTCCTTGTCGGCCATGATTTCCTCCAGCGCCTTCATGCTCAGGCTCACCTTTCCGTCGTTCGTATTGAGAATCTTCACCTTGACCTTCTGGCCTTCCTTGAGCACCTCATGCACCGAACCGATCCGTTTCTGACTGATCTGCGAGATGTGCACCAGCCCGCTGATTCCGTCCCCAAGCGCAATGAACGCGCCGTACGGCATGATGGATTCCACAACGCCCTCCGTCACGGTCCCCGGAACCATCATCGCAATTTTGTGGTTCCGCGCCTCCTCTTCCTTCCTGCGCGCAACCTTCCTGCCGGAGAGGACAAGCTTGTTCTTCTCCTTGTCCACCGTGATCACCTGCACTTCAACCGTTTTCCCAATCCACGCATCGGTGTTCTCCACATAATCCGCCGCAAGCTGGGAGGCCGGAATGAATGCCCGGATTCCCTCCAGATATGCCACCACGCCGCTGGGCACGCTCTCCTTGATGCGCACCGATGCCACGGTTTCCTGCTCCAGCATGTCGCGCAGCTTGTCCCACGCAAGCACATCGTTCGCCTCTTTTTTTGACAGCTCAATATTTCCCTGCCCGTCGTCCGTCCTGATCACCGTGGCCTCGATCACATCTCCGGGCGCAAGCTGCTCCTTGGGGTTAAAATCCGGGTCATCGCTCAGATTTTCCACCTTGATGATCCCCTGGGTGTAATAGTTCAGATCCAAGGTCACTTCCTCCTCCGACACCGCAATCACCGTGCCGCTCACCATATCCCCCTCATGAATCTGGCGGAAGGAACGCTCCAGCTCCCTCTCGTAATCTTTCATTGTCTCGCTCATTGTTTTTCTCCTTCTTTCCCAATCGATACCATGATTCTATCACAGTCAAATGTAATTTCACAATATTTTTTGCAAAGGTCTTAAAAAAAATAAATTTCATCCGATATATGCTTTGTAACAAACTGCGGCCACAGAACGTTACGAAAAACATAGTGATCCGCCATGGATGGTTTCCTTCGAACGAAATGGAGTTCGGAAAAGGGAACCTCTTTTTATTTCTAACATGAAAGGATGCAGACATGAGATAATCGGCAAGGTTCACAAGAAAGGGTGAACAAATTGATTATTCAATCAGACCATATGAATACGGGAGCGTCAAGAGCCTACAGTTCTTCCCGTTCCAGCTGCGTGCGCCACAGCGCGTGGGACGCCTACGGCAACATGCTTGGCTACAGCGAAATTGCGGAGCATACGCGCACCAAATCCTACACACAGAGCAGAAACGGTGCGACCTCCGCGTACCTTCCCCCTGCCGATGACCAGAAAGAAGAATCCGACACGGACGGCGCTGCGATCGGTTATGGGGGCCAAAGCATGAAGGAACTGATGGAGCAGATGAACTCCTCCTCGGGCGCCCGGAAGATCGCAGTCTCTGAGGCTGTCAACAACCTGCAGAAGCTTCGCTACGATACGCTCAACTACCTATTTGATATCCTGTTCCGGCGAAAAGACCGTTTTGGTGCAGGCCGCCGGACAGACAGCGCAGCCGATTTTTTGACCAAGGAAAGCTCCGGGTTCTACGGCGCCGGCGAAAGCTATTACTCCTCCTTCTACTACAGCGAACAAGAAACTACCTGTTTTAATGCAAAAGGCACAGTCGTCACCGCTGACGGGCGACAGATTCCCTTCTCCGTCAATCTGGAGATGTCACGTTCCTTCACGATGGCAGCCCAGGAATACATCGAGATCGGAAAGCCAAGGCTGTGCGACCCCTTAGTCATCAATCTCTCCGGAAACGGTGCCGATGTCACGGACCAGAAATTTTTCTTTGATCTCGATGCGGACGGCGAGGCGGAGGAGATCTCTGCTCTGGCCTCCGGCAGCGGATACCTTGCGCTCGACAAAAACGGGGACGGTGAGATCAACGACGGCAGTGAGCTCTTCGGCACTGCAAGCGGCAACGGCTTTGCGGATCTGGCCGCATACGATGCGGACGGCAACGGCTGGATTGACGAGGCGGACGAAATTTTCTCCAGACTCAAGGTCTGGATCCGAAACGCGGACGGAACAAGCAAACTGCTTAGCTTAAAGGAGGCCGGTGTCGGCGCAATCTGTCTGGGCAGCGAAGACACAGAGTTTTCTTTGAACAGCCTGACAGACAACCACACCAACGCCGTCGTGCGCAAAACCGGCATCTTTCTCTACGAGAATGGCGGCTGCGGCACGGTTCAGCAGCTTGACCTCGCCACGTAAATAATTCAAAAGATTAAAAAAGGAAGTCCTCCGAAAAGGGACTTCCTTTTTTCGAGCTGATGACGAGAGTTGAACTCGTGACCCCTTCCTTACCAAGGAAGTGCTCTACCACTGAGCCACATCAGCTTGTGTTGACCGCGTCAACGATTAGATAATACAATAGGCCGGCGCAATTGTCAACCAGTTTTTTATATCTCGACGATAAATTTTTCATATGCGTTGATCACATGGGTCTCCCCGACCAGATCCTCCCTCGGAAATTTGCGGCCGTAATTCATGTGCACATGGCCGTGAACGAAATACTTCGGCCGATACTGTTCAATGAGGTCATTGAACACCGCAAACCCTCGGTGGCAGACGTCCTCGTCGTCGTGGACACCAAGCGCGGGCGAGTGCGTCACCAGAATGTCAAAGCCTTTGCTTTTGCGCAGCTTGGACGAAAGCTTTTTCACCCGCTTCTGCATCTCCTTCTCCGTGTACTGGTTATTTCCCGGCTTGTAGCGATAGGAGCCGCCCAGCCCCAGAATCCGCACATCCTTGTGCCAATAGATCTGATCCTCGATGCAGGTGCACCCCTCCGGCGGCCTCTTCTCATACTTGTCGTCGTGGTTTCCCCGCACATAGAGCAGCGGAACCGGCACCATCGTCGCCAGAAAGGTCAGGTACTCCGCCTTTAAGTCCCCGCAGGATATAATCAGTTCAATCCCTTCAAAATCAGCCTTCTTAAAAAAATCCCAATATAATTTTGATTCCTGATCTGCCAGAAATAATATTTTCATCGCGATTCTTTCCCTATTTCTTTTCTTTGACGCCCTTTAACTGTACCACGGATTTTGCGGCATCAATGAGTGTATCCATCTCCGGAATGCTGCCGATCACATTGTCCACCAGATAGTCCATCTCCATGATCACCTCCGGGCTCATCCTCTGGTGCTTCATATTCTTGAGCGTTCCGTCCTGCGCCCGGATTTCACTGTAAAACGGCACAACGTAGCCGTTTTTTATGTCTTCCTTGAAGTGCTCCGCGAGTCGTCTCACTCCCGCGGGCACGTGGTTGGTGCAGATCATGTCAATCACCCCCGCAGACATGCCCCACCAGTAGTTCAGCGCCCTGCCCTCAGCGTTCTCCTCCGTCTGGTAGGCGCCCGCCATGATGCTCCTTATCATTTTCTCGTAGAAAATCCCCCAGTTCCAGACCGGCATGACCAGATTCACCGTCTCGCCGTCCCTGCAGTGATACAGCCCGAACATCCGGCTGGCCTTCTGCGGCGTGATCATATCCTGATCGGACACAAGCTGAATTCCGTGCTCCTCGAGAAAACGGTTTCTGTCATAGTCCTTCTTCGTGGACCACTCCAGATAAATTTTCGCCCGCGGATTCGTGCAGAGCGCCCCCAGCGCAAAGGCGTTTATGTTCGCAATGATCCCGTAGATTGGATAGTCCGCTATGTAGGCAATCCGGTCATTTTCCGCCATCGCTCCGGCAATCATGCCGGAGAGGAACTTCGCCTCGTACATGCGGGCATAGTAAGTGCGGATATATTTGTGCGGCGTGTTTAAGCTGCAGTTTAAAATCTTTACATCCGGATGGTCCACCGCAATCTTGAGGCTCGGAGGCATCATCTGCGGCCCGACCTCAAAGATAATATCCGCCCCCCGGCGCATCACATCCGTGAGCACCTTCTCAATATTGCCCTCGTTCACATCCGTCACGCAAAACGTAGCAATCTGATCCGGGAAGGTCTCCTCGAGATAATTCCGCCCCAGCTCGTGCGCATAAATCCAGTCGGAATCCTCCGGCGACTTCGGATAGAGGAACGCCACACTCAGCTTCTTGGAGGTAAACGGTAGAAAATGGCTCAAAAGGCTCTTTTTCTCCTGTATATCCTTCGGGTCCATGACAAGCCCCACCTGCTGTTCCTCCGTCAGCATTACAAACTCACTCCAGCACTTGATAATATTCGCGTTAAGCTGTGCGTCCGTCATCTCCGCCACCGCGCTGTATCCGTACACATTGACAAACGCGGTGAACGCATCCCCCACACGGATCGGCAGCTTATTCCCGCCGCGGAAATAGTAGGCCCTGGTAAAATGCAAGATTAAGCTGTTAAAATCCTGCCTTGCAATGTCATCCCATGCCTGTACGTCTCCAAGAAAGCCGATCAGCTGCTCCGCCATGCCGATTTTGGAAAACTCCATGCTGTTGATGCCGGTCAGCTCGTTGAACTTCATATATTCATAATAGAGCCTGACATCCTCATCCTCCGAGTATTTCGGAATCTTTCTGGTCACGTAGGCCATGATCGAGGCCGCCCGGAAAAATTTGAGGACGCTGACTCTCTTGTTGCCCTCCACCACATAATAGCGGTTCATATACTCAAAGGCCTTGATTGGATCGCGGATTCCCTCGTCCATCTGTGCGTCCGAGAGCGTCGCCCACTTTTCGGCAAACTCCGTCTGATCGTCCAAAATCGGCATAAAATTTGCCGCAAAGGCGGTTGTCCTTCCCTTGGTCGCTGTCCCCACAACAAATTCCAGCGGAACCTGCACAAGCCCCATATTCTGCTCGGTCTGGATTTCCTCGCCGGAAATAATGTCATCCAGCACAGGGAGATACGGAAAGCGCCCTCCGGACATACAGGCCTTGCATTCCCTTTTTCCGAGTTTTAACGCCTCCACATACTCTGCTTTTCCCATATTTTCCTCTTTTCTTCAAAATTTTATCCTTTTCTTTATTCCAATTCTAACACATTTATGTTATAATACAAATACAGATTTGAAATCTGAGAAATAATCTTCCCATATTCCGATTTATCTGGTATAATAATTCGGAAACAGATACCATGGAGGAAAGGACATGAAAAACATAACTCAGGAACAGGCAGATGTCATCGGCGAAATTGCCAATATCTGCACTGGCACGGCGGCCACCACTCTGAGTCTGATCACCAATCATCCGACAAATATTACCACGCCGAGAGTCGCGGTACTTGCCAATGAAGAAAGCCTCACCAGTGATGACCGCATTCTGATCAAGGTTCCCTACACGAAGGGTATTGACGGCACGAACCTCATGGTTTTACAGATCTCGGACGCTCTGATCATCGCCAACCTGATGATGGGGGGTGACGGGACGGACACCTCCCAAATGCAGATTGACGATTTGACACTCTCTGCGATCTCGGAGGCCATGAACCAGATGTGCGGCTCCATTGCCACTTCGATGGCGTCCATTTTGGGGGTCCCCACAGATATCGGTTATCCTCTCATTAATTCCAAATACAAGAAAACCTTTGATATTCCGGAGGAATTGTGCAACGGAACGGACATTGTGAGGGTAACTCTTCGGCTTACCGTTGAGAATCTCATTGACAGCGAGCTAATTCAGTTGTATCCTATAAGTATTGTGAGACAGATTTTAAAACAGGAGGATATTTAAATGGCAAAGATATTGATCGTTGATGATGCGGCTTTTATGCGAATGATGCTCAAGGACATCTTAACCAAGGGCGGCTTCGAGGTTGCAGGGGAGGCTGCGGACGGCAACGAAGCGGTTGCGAAATACAACGAGCTGAAGCCGGATCTTGTGACTTTGGATATCACTATGCCAAACAAGGACGGAATTCAGGCATTAAAAGATATCAAAGCCGCGGATCCAAATGCGACCTGTGTGATGTGTTCCGCAATGGGACAGCAATCCATGGTTATTGAGGCAATCCAGTCCGGGGCGAAGGATTTCATCGTAAAGCCGTTTCAGGCTGACCGCGTGTTAGAGTCCATTCGCAAGGTACTCGGATAATTGGCGGCAGGTCGTTTTACAAAGGACAGATCGACACGCAAACAATTCCAAACAAATAATCTCGCAGGAATCTGAGTTTGAAATCGGTTTTTGGGGGATTATTTTTGGTGTTCTCCCATCAAATATAGACATTCATACATATATACTCACGGCCGATGCAATCTGCCGTGTGTGTAAAAGGCGGAACCTCCGTTTTGGAAGTTCCGCCTTTTTATTCACCCTTTTTACAGTTGACGCAGCGTCTCGATGGCGCGCTCCTTCAAAATAAGTTCCCCGTACTCCTCTATGTGCGCCTTGCGCTCCGCCCCAATGAGCAGATCCGTCGCATACTCATCCGTCAGGGATGAAAGCCGGCGCACCTCGTCCTCCGGCATTGTGGAGAAATCAACGACCAGCAGATACTCGTTCCGGTATTTATACAGCGCATTGAATACCGGCTGTGAGATCTGAGCCTGCCTGCAGAAACGGATCAAGGTGTTAAGGTCCGCAAATACCAGCGTGACAATGACGCGAACCTCCTCGTCCCCCTCCTTGTCCTTTGAGGCGGCTTGAAGCTCCTCCCATTTCTGCTGCGGGATCGAGTTTAACAGGCTGTTCACAATGTCCTTTAAGTGCTCCATCATATTCTCTGCGCCCGGATGCTCCGAAAAAGTCAGAGACAATGTGTGGTCGGACATAAAATCCGCGCGAACGGTCTTGATCCCCAGCTCAAATTTTGTCTCGAACTGCTGCTCCGCCAGATCAAAGATCTGGTTCATAAATTCCTGCGTCCGTTCCCCGTTGCTCATGATTTCATCCATTGTGTACCCAAGGTCCGAGATTTCCTCCTCAGAGATGACACACCTGATTGTGTGTTTTCCAATTCGTGAAAATTTCAATACCCTCACCCTCTTTCTTTTCTGCTCGTATCTCATCGCATTTCTTATTCGTATTTCATCTGCCGGACTTTCTGCCGAATTCTCTGCAGCGCATTGTCAATGGACTTTGCGCTCTTGTCAAGCAGCTCTGCAATCTGTATATAATTATACCCTTTCAGATACAAAATCAGCACCTGATTCTCCATCTTACTTAAATTCCCAGTTAAATTTTTTTTAAATTCAGCCCACAATTCCTGTTCGATCACCTGCTGCTCCGGGCTTTTCGCCTGCGCCAGCCACACCTCCTGCAGCAGCTCCTCCCCAAGACTGCTCTCCGGCTTTGAGAGCGACACATAGGAATTGAGCGGCTTGTGCTTATTGCGGTTGGATGCCTCGAGTGCGGAATAGAGCTGACGGCTGACACAAAGCTGTGCAAAATGGGAAAAGCTGACATCCGTCTCCTCCCGGTAATCCCGGATTGCCTTGAACAGCCCGATCATTCCCTCCTGAATCAGATCCTCGGTCTCCCCGCCAATCAGGTACATGGCGTTGGTCTTTTTCCGCACCAGAGGTTTGTATTTCTCCAGAAGGTAGTCCGTGACCTCCTCATGCCCGCCGCGAATCAGACGCACCAGTTCCTCATCCGAACATGTTTCTAACTGTATCTTATCGCCCTTTTCGCCCATTGTCCACCTATTTTTAGCATTTTTTTAATCTCTGTCTGAGTGCCTCGTAAGCCAGCACCCCCGCTGCAACCGACGCATTCAGGGAATCGATGTCCCCCCTCATCGGAATGGCTGCCGTCATGTCACAGTTTTTTTTGACCAGGGGACTCACTCCGTCCCCCTCCGCTCCAATCACCAGACCGAGAGCTCCTGTCAGATTCACCTCATACATCGGAGCTCCGTCCATATCGGCGCAGGCAAACCAAATGCCCTGTTTCTTGAGATCCTTTATCGTGCTGCTCAGATTGGTGACCTTCGCCACCGGCGTATAGTTGAGCGCTCCCGCGGAAGTCCTCGCCACGGTGGCGGTCAGTCCCACCGCCCGGTGCTTCGGGATGATGACACCGTGCGCCCCCACTTGGTTTGCGGTGCGGATAATGGCACCCAGATTGTGCGGATCCTCAATACCGTCCAGCAGAAAGAGAAACGGTTCCTCTCCCTTAGACCTTGCGGCCTCCAGCAGATCCTCCACCTCGGCATAGGCGTAAGCCGCGCTGACGGCGATCACGCCCTGATGCTTTCCGGTCTCGGACATCTGGTCCAAACGCTCTTTTTTCACGTAACTGATGATGGTGTCGTGCTTTTCCGCCTCCCGGACAATCGTCCGGACCGGTCCGTCCTGACAGCCGTCCAGCACATACAGCTTATCGATTGTTCTGCCGGAGCGAAACGCCTCAAGCACTGCGTTGCGCCCTTCGATCCGGCTCTCCTCGTACTCCATTTGTGCACCTCTTTCCGTCATAGGTCAAGCTCAAGCCCGTCTGCCGCCAGTTTGATCAAATCCATCAGCCGCTCAAAGCGGTCCGTCAGATACAGGTAGCCCACCAGCGCCTCAAGCCCGGTTGCCTTGCGGTAATCCGCCACCGTCGCATTTTTCGCCATAGTGGAGGAATTCGCGTTGCGTCCCCTGCGGTAGATATCCGCCTCCTCCTCGTCAAGCTGCGGCAGAAGATACTCAATGATCTGCGCCTGTGTGTGTGCCTTCACAACCTGACTCGTCCGCTGGTGCAGACGGTTCGGTTTCGTATTTCCCCTGCCCACGACCACGGAACGGATGATGAGGTCAAACACTCCGTCCCCGATATAGGCGAGAGCCAGCGGTGAGTATGTGCGGATATCCACATCCGGCACCTGAAACCTCTCCCTGATGTAGGAATCGATCCCCTTCTGCATCATGACAGCTCCCATACGGTTCCCTCGCGGGTATCTCGGATGCTCACACCCTTTGTAGCAAGCTCCTCGCGGATTGCGTCCGCGCGGGCAAAGTCTTTTGCCTTCTTAGCCTCCTGGCGCTCGGCGATTTTTGCCGCGACAAAAGCGGCAAGCTCTTCGTCGCCATCGTTTCCCGCCTCCGCATACCGCGCTCCGGCAGTCGTGAGATCCAGGGAAAGCACGCGGTCAAAATCCTGCAAAAGCGCAAGCTTCGTCTTATCATTCATATCGGCTTTTACGACGTCGTAGACAACCGTTATCGCCATAGAAGTATTCAAATCATTGCATATCGCGTCCACAAACTGCTCGCGGTACGCGGCAAAGCACGCGTCGTCCACCTCTCCCTCATCCTTAAGCAGCGCGATCTTTTTCACCAGCTTCTCGTAGGCAGACGCCACATTGTCCAGATTCTCGTAGGAAAACACAAGCGGCTTGCGGTAGTGGGACTGCAGGCAGAACATGCGGTAGGCCAGCGGGTCATAGCCCTTCTCGCCAAGCAGGGAGAGCGTCAAAAACTCTCCGCTGGACTTGCTCATCTTGCCGCTTTTGTCATTCAGGTGGTTCACATGGAACCAGTATTTGCACCATTCGTGGCCGAGGTAGGACTCTGACTGCGCAATCTCGTTTGTGTGGTGCGGAAAAATATTGTCCACGCCGCCGCAGTGAATATCCATGTACTCGCCAAGGTGCTTGATTCCGATGCAGGAGCATTCGATATGCCATCCCGGATACCCCACGCCCCACGGGCTCTCCCACTTCAGAGCCTGATTCTCAAATTTGGACTTTGTGAACCACAGCACGAAATCATTCTTGTTTCGCTTGTTCTTATCCTCCTCCACATCGTCGCGCACGCCGACCTGCAGCTGCTCCTTCTCGACAGCGGATGAAAACACAAAGTAATCCGCAAGCTTTCCGGTGTCAAAGTACACATTTCCGCCCGCCACATAGGCATAGCCCTTCTCAAGGAGTGCCGACACCATGTGGATGAACTCCGGGATACAGTTCGTCGCCGGCTCCACCACATCGGGCCGCTTGATATTCAGCCTGCGGCAATCCTCAAAGAACGCATCCGTGTAAAACCGGGCCACCTCCATGACGGTCTTGTTCTCCCGCTTTGCGCCTTTGAGCATCTTATCCTCGCCGGTGTCCGCATCGGAGGCCAGATGTCCCACATCCGTAATATTCATGACGCGCTTCACGTCATAGCCCGCATAGCGCAGGGCCTTCTCCAGTACATCCTCCATCACATAGCTGCGCAGATTGCCGATGTGCGCGAAATGATAGACCGTCGGCCCGCAGGTGTACATCGCAATCTTTCCCTCCTCATGAGGGACCACGGTCTCCACCTCCCGCGTCAGTGTATTATAAAAGCGAAATTGATTCTCCATTGTAGATTCCCTTTCCGGATGG
>JAFLRQ010000033.1:14957-18715 GCA_022511395.1 Agathobacter sp.
GACAATCCCGGTTCCGTGATCGATAAAAAAATATTTTCCGATTGTGGCTCCCGGATGGATGTCGATTCCGGTCTTGTTGTGCGCGTACTCGGTCATCATTCTCGGAATCAGCGGCACATCCAGCAGAAACAGCTCGTGCGCCAGCCGAAAGATGGTGATCGCATAGAGTCCGGGGTAGGCGTAAATGATTTCATCGCGGCTTTTCGCCGCCGGGTCTCCCTCGTAGGCCGCCTCCAGGTCTGTGTCCAGATACTCTCTCACCTTTGGAATCCTGCGCAGAAAGTCCACAGATGTCTGCTCCGCAAACTCCGACAGTCCCTTCTCGTCCCCGTCAAAACGCCCCATGTGGCGCATCACGACGATAATCTGTTTGTTTAAATGGAACATCACATCCTCAATCAGCGTGGAGATGGTGTGCTCGATATTGTAGATCTTACTGCTCTTGTCCCGGAAAAATCCCGGATACACAATGGCAAGCAGTTTTTTCAAGATATCGATGATCTCCGCCTTATCCGGTTGGTTGTAGATGTCGGCGCGGTCGATCACACGACCCTTTTTATAATCCGCCACAATCTCGTTCACAATACCGCCGATCTGTTCTTCAATCACGCTGGACATAGCTTTCTCCTCCTGTTTCTCGCATTTTTTTATTATATGCGATTTTTGCTCATCTGTCACCTGAATTATACTGAGCGTCAGCTAAATCTGCAGCAGCCTCCGCAGGCCGCATTGCCCGCAGGCGCGCTTGCCTCATAGAGCCCCGTCAGCGAACAGATGGCGCTTGCGGCAATTCCCTCTTCCCGCCCGGAGAATCCCAGCCCCTCCTCGGTCGTCGCCTTGACGTTCACCTGATCCTTCGCCACGCCAAGCACCTTCGCAATATTCTGCTCCATCTCGTCAATGTAAGGGGCAAGCTTCGGCTTCTGCGCAATCACGGTCGCATCCAGGTTCTCCAGCACATACCCTGCCTCCGCGACCAGCTCCCGCACGCGCGCCAGCAGCTCCATGCTGGAGATCCCCTCATACTGCGGGTCTGTGTCCGGGAAATGCCTCCCGATATCTCCCAGAGCCGCCGCGCCAAGGAGCGCATCCATGACCGCGTGCACAAGCACGTCCGCATCCGAATGTCCCAAAAGCCCCGTCTTATGATCAATTTTCACCCCGCCGAGGATCAGCTCCCTGTCCTCCGCCAGCCGGTGAACATCATACCCCATTCCTACACGCATTGCTGCCTCCTCCCGTTATACGAAAGCAGGACACAGTATCGCTGTGTCCCGCACTAGATCACATATGCAACAAAACCAAGACTTATGCCAGTGCCGCTGTGATAATCGCCATCGAGTACACCTCGGAAGCGTTACAGCCGCGGGACAGATCATTGATCGGTGCGTTCAGCCCCAGAAGAATCGGGCCGTAGGCGTCGAAATTGCCGAGGCGCTGTGCAATCTTGTAGCCGATATTTCCTGAGCTGATATCCGGGAAAATAAAGGTATTTGCATGTCCGGCCACCTGTGACTCCGGGCATTTGGTGCGCGCGACACGCGGGGACACTGCCGCGTCAAACTGCAGCTCGCCCTCCACCGGAAGATCCGGATATTTCATTCTTGTCTTAGCCGCGGCATTGCGCATTTTATCCACATCCTCGCCCTTGCCGGAGCCGAATGTAGAGTAGCTCAAAAAGGCCACCTTGGGGTCCACGCCGAAGATCCGGGCACAGGCCGCCGCCTCCCCTGCGATCTCCACAAGCTCATCCTCCGTGGGATGAATGTTGATGGCGCAGTCGCTCATGGCGAGCACCTCGTTCTCACCGGTCGCGGACGGACGGACCAGAATAAAGCAGGAGGACACAATCGAGCTCCCCGGCTTTGTCTTGATGAGCTGCAGCGCCGGGCGCACCGTATCCGCCGTGGAGTAGGTCGCTCCGCCCAGAAGCGCATCCGCAATGCCCATCTTCACAAGCATCGTTCCGAAATAGTTATATTGATGAAGGATTCCCCTCGCCTGCTCCTTGGTCACTCCCTTGCTCTTTCTGAGTTCACAGTACAGCTCGATCATTTCCTCCATCCGGTCAAAGTTTCCGGGATTCATGATCTCCGCCCCGCGGATATTAAAGCCGCTCTCTTCCGCGGATGTGTATATTTCCTCCTCCTCGCCGATCAGGATCGGTTTTAAAAAGTTACTGGCAAGCAGACGGGACGCCGCCTCGAGAATACGCGGGTCGGCTCCTTCCGTAAACACAATTTTCTTTGGACTTTTCTTCAGAATGTCAATCAACTGACCAAAGCCATACGAACTCATATGCACACTCTCCTTTATCGATCAATCCATTTTTGATACTCACGGATATTCTATACTTATTTTGCCCGAAATTCAATGCGTCCGGCTGTTTTTTTCTCAATACAACAAAAACCTTACGTGAAAAAGCATCAGCCCTGTCCGATCATTGCCAGGAGGCTTTCCGCCCCCTTCCCGTCCGTGTTGTCCACCACATAGTCACAGATCTCGCGGTTGCGCTTCTCCGCGTCGATGGAAAGGATCCGCAGGGTCTTCTCCTCCACCGGGAAATCCTCCTCTATGATATCCCGGATCAGGTGCTCCTTGTCCCGCGCGACATAGATGATTGCCGTCGGGAAATGCCTCTTCATAGCGATGGCCCCGCACATATCCAGCGGCATCACCGCGCACTGTTCCTCGTCCAGCACCTCCTGGATGTCCTCCTGCTTTGTACCGTATTTCACCCCGGCATACATGGTCTTCTCAAAAAAATTCTGCCGGTCGAACTCCTCCTCCGAGAGAAACCGATGCTTGCTGCTCGGCTTTGTGCAGTAGGTTCTGGGATTGACAAAGCGGCTGTCCTCACAGAGCCGGTCGGCAATCTCTGTCTTTCCGGAGCCGGAGGGTCCCACCAGCGCCAGCACACAGGGAATTTCGATCCTGCTGCTCTTTGACTGGGACGCATGGATGATCTGCTTTACCAGAGAGACAAATTCCGTCAGATTGTTGACCGACAGCAGCCCCGTCATCTTCCAATTCCAGGGCTTGCGCATCAGCACCGGGTAGGTCGCCGGGGTCTCCAGCACATTGTGGATCGCGTCGTCCAGTATAATGTCAAACTGCACCAGGTTCTTGGCATTCCCCAGAATGATATTCTCCGGCGGAAACTCCGGAAACTCGTCCAGTATCTGCTTTGCGCGCACTCCCATAAACTGCGGATACACGGCGGTAATAAAGTACACGTCCGCAATCTGCATCAGCCTTTGCACTGCCTTCTTGTTCCGCTCCGGCACCTGCTGGCGCTGGTACAGCTCCTCCTCATGGTAGAACTCCCGAATCACTGAGGTCCGCCCGGTATTCGCCCATGAATCGATCTCCTCCAAGGCAAGCGGCGGGTCATACTTGTACTTCTCATTTGCCAGTGCAATGGCGACGCTGTTAAAGGGGGCGGTGACATCGTCCCAGTCCAGCCCGATCTTCGGTCTCAGCATCTGAGCTCTCCCTCCTGTAATCCTTTGTATGTTTGGTTAATCAATACTTTGCGGTCAAAAAACTCCCTTGGAAAATTCCCAAGGGAGTCATAGCGAGAGAGAGACTCGAACTCTCAACCTCCCGGGTATGAACCGGACGCTCTAGCCAGTTGAGCCATCTCGCCACATCATGAAACTGATTCGCTATGCAGACAGATTCTCTCTGCATGATCTGAATGAATGGGACCTATAGGGCTCGAACCTATGACCCTCTGCTTGTAAGGCAGATGCTCT
>JAFLRQ010000034.1:0-9381 GCA_022511395.1 Agathobacter sp.
GCAGTTATGCCGTGTTTATATCTGGATCATACGCGGCACACCGCTTCTGGTTCAACTGTTTCTCGTGTTTTACGGCCTTCCCTATCTGGGTATCCAGTTAGCTGCCTACCCGACGGCGGTTCTGGTTTTCGGCTTTAATGAGGCGGCCTATATGGCGGAGAGCATTCGCGGCGCCCTGGAGGCCGTTCCCATCGGGCAGCTGGAGGCCGGTCTGTGCGTGCGCATGTCCTATATCAAAATCATGTGGCATATCGTGCTTCCACAGGCTTTCCGCACAGCGTTCCCGTCCCTGTCCAACTCCTTGATCGCCATGGTTAAGGGTACATCTTTGGCGGCGACAATCACGGTGACGGAAATGTTCAGGCAGGCACAGGTGATCAACGCCCGTGTTTATGAGCCGCTGGCCCTGTATACGGAATGCGCGCTTGTCTACCTGTTGTTCTGCTCGATTCTGACCATTTTGCAGAAGGTGATTGAGAAAAGGCTGAATCATTATGGAGGGTACAAGGCATGATGCTGGAAGTCAGTGGAGTCAAAAAATCATTTGGCAAAAAAGAAATCCTGCAGGGGATTGATCTGCAGGTGGAAAAAGGTGACGTGGTCGCTATACTCGGCCCCAGCGGTTCCGGCAAGACTACCTTTCTGCGCTGTCTGAATTTTCTGGAACGGGCTGACAGCGGAACCCTGGTGTTTGACGGACAGCCCTTTGACCTGCACGGAGCATCGCGAAAGGATATCATCCGTGTCCGGCAAAAGACAGCCTTTGTCTTTCAGAATTACAATCTGTTTTTAAACAAAACAGTTTTGCAGAATGTGACGCTGGGATTGGTCTGCGGAAGCAAGATGAAAAAGGATAAGGCAAGGGAAATCGCTGTCCGCTCCTTAGAGCGGGTCGGTATGGGCGATCGTCTGGACAGCTATCCGGGTCAGCTTTCCGGCGGTCAGCAGCAGCGTGTGGCAATTGCCAGAGGCCTTGCGTCCGACCCTGAAATTATTTATTTTGATGAGCCGACCTCCGCGCTGGACCCGGAATTGATCGGCGAGGTGCTGGCTGTTATGCGCCAGCTTGCTCAGGAGGGCATGACCATGCTTGTGGTCACCCATGAAATGGACTTTGCCCGCACCGTCTCCAACAAGGTAGTGTTTATGGAAAATGGCGTGATTGTGGAATCCGGACCGTCTCAGACATTTTTTGAAAATCCCAGAGAGTCCAGATCCAGGGAGTTCATCCGGTCAATTCTCGGTTCCCGGTAAATTGGACATATCATTCCCCGCCAAGAATGCGAAGGATATCTCCCACCACCTTCGGCTTGTTCATTGTGTAAATATGCACGCCGTCCACACCGTGCTCCCGCAGATCCGCGATCTGCGCGGCTGCATACTCAATGCCCGCCTGATACATATCCTCCGGATTCTCTGCGTAGGCGGCGATCAGGTCGGACAGAGCCTTCGGCACCGAGGAGCCCGAGAGCGACACGGAGGTGCCGAGCTGCTTTGCCGAGGTGAGCGGCATGATTCCGGCATGGATTGGCTTTGTGATTCCAATTGCCCTCGCTTTTTCCAGAAATTCATAGAACAGCCGGTTGTCGAAGAACATCTGGCTGATATATTCCTCCACTCCAAGATCCTGTTTCTCCTTCATGACCGCAAGATCCGCCTCCATAGAGGGCGCCTCGAAATGCTTTTCCGGGTAGCATGCCGCCATGACATGGAGTCCGCTGTTTTCCCGAATAAAGCGGATCAGATCCGTCGCGTAAATAAATTCTCTCGCATTGTACTGTTCGTCGGGCATATCCTTCGGACGGTCGCCGCGCAGTGCAAGCACATGCATCACATTGTGCGCCTCAAGCTCCCGGCAGCGCTCCACAATCTCACTCCTTGTATTCCCGACACAGGTCAGATGGGCAACCGCCATCGTCCGGCATTCGTTGTGGATATGGGAGGCAATCTCCAGAGTCTTTTTGGACTTGCTCCCCCCCGCGCCATATGTCACACTGATAAATTGCGGCTGATACTCCGCCAGCCGTTCCACCACTTCAAAGGCCGTGTCAAAGCTTCCATCCTTCTTTGGCGGAAACACTTCAAAAGATAAATTCATTCCTTATTCTCCTGTGTAATCATCCGTTCGTTTTCACCACCCGGCTCTGGTGACAGGTAAAATAGATTACCTGATATTCCTTGCTGAGCTTCTCCAAAAGCTGGTTGCCGCACTGCAGCTTCATCTCGTCCAGATTCACATAAGGGTCATCCAGCAGGAGGAACGGTTTCTCCGACGGGTACATGGCGTCAACCAGCGCAAGGCGCATACACACACCCAGAAGATCCTGATATCCCACAGAGAGCCATTTGGTATCCCTGAGCTCTCCCTGCTCCTTCACCTGCACGGCAATATTGGCATTCACCATCCAGTTTCCGCTGGTATCCCCGGTCAGCATCTCATAATATTTCTGGAAGCCGTTCTCAATCGGTCCGAGGTAGCGGGCGGAAAACTGCTCCTTCGCGCGCTGCAGAAAATCCTGTGTCCGGGTCAGGACACCGTAGGTGTGCAGCTCACTCTCCTGATCAATCTTGTACTCCTCCATCTGCTGGCACTTCTCATCCCGCAGATCAAGCTGCTCCTGCAGATCCTCCAGCTGCCGGTTGTACTGTTCGATGGACTCGCGCACATCCTCAAGACGCTCGTCCACATCATGAATCATCTGGTTGAGTTCATCCAGCGAATACGGGCACCTCTGCGGCACAGCAAGCTTATTGACATCACAGGACGCCTCAAATTCCGCCTTCTTTTTCAGCGACTCGTCCCTCGCGCTCTTGGCCAGCCGGTACTCTGCTGCCTTTGTCTGCATTCGGCTGATCTCCGCCGCAATATCGTCGCCGAAATCCACGCCGATCTCCTCCCCGAACGCCAGCAGCTCCTTTCGCGTCCGCTCACATTCGGCTCCGGTCTCCGCGCTTTTCTCCAGCCGCCGGCTCATCCGGTCGTATTCATGCAGCATATTTTTGAGCTCGTAAAGGCGGGACTTCGCCTCCTTGATCTCGCATTCAATGTGATATTTTTTGAGGAAATCCATGATTTCCTGCCTGAGCTCCTGGGTCTGCTGCCCCGTCCGCTCGAGAAGCGCCATGATCTCCTCCATCGGTTTCTGACGTTTCTTATGCTCTTCCTCCCTCTGTTTTCTCGCCAGCAAAATCGCCTTCCGCTCAGATAAAATTTTAGCTCTGCGGACAAGCAGCAAAGAAATTCCCGACACAATGAACGCAGCTCCCGCTATGATCCATGGCAGGAACAGCAGCTTGGCCAACACCGCATAGACAGACACTCCGAAGCACCCAAGCCCAAGCACCAGGCTGAGAATCGCGCACACCTGCATCCCTCTGTGCTTGCCCCTCTCCGGAAGCTCTCCCTCCTGCGTGATCGCCATCGCCTCAAAGTACGACATTTTGGTCTCAAGCTGCGTGCGCTCGTCCCGGCAGTGAATCAAGAGATCCAGCTTCCGGTCCACCTCGTCGATCTCAGCCTCCTCGGGAATTCCCTCCGCAAAGGTATCCTGCAGCTTGTGGAACTGTGTTTTTTCCTCCTCGGTCAGTCCGATATTGTAGAGCGTCGTCTTCAAAATTCCGAGCATCTGCACTTCCTGATTTTTCTGCAGGAATTCCACTTCCTCCGGAACCCGCACCGGAAACAGCTTGCCATACCCGTCCATCACCCTCTGGCGCTCCGCCGCCTCCCGGCAGATGCTGTCATAGTTGGCCTTTAAGCTTTCCCTGCGGCTCTCCTCACTGGCGAGCTGCAGCGCGGCAGCATACTGGCTCCGAATTTCGGTCAGCTCCCTCTTCTGCTCCTGTTTCTCCGTCAGCTTCATGCCAAGCTCCATGGAGGCCACCTCCGCCGCCAGAAAGCTTCTCAGCTCCTCCTCCAGATGCGTGATCATATTCGCGCGCTTTTTCATGGAACCGGTGGCGCGGTCCGGTGAGAGCTTGTTCATCCGGTCGCGGATGCGCTTTGTCGCACTCTCAAAATTATTGATGTCATTCGTGTTTTCCACGAGGTTTCCAAGCTTTGCGTTGATGGCGTCAGTGGAACCGCACTCACAGTCATTCTGGGCAATGAACGCGCTTCGACGGAAGGACGCGCTGTCCAGGCCAAACAGCTCGCTGCCGATTTCTGAGGAGAAATCGTGGCATTCCAGATTCGTGCTCAGGTCATACAGGTGAAACTCATCCGCCTTCTCTGTCTTCCCGAAGGTTCTGCTGATCCGATAGCGCTTTCCCTGATATTCAAAGTCCAGCTCACCGCCGTAGGTTCCGCCCTGCCACGGGCGATAGACCACGCGCTCCTTGTCGAAGGAGCCGGACTCCTTCTTGGAATCAAATCCATAGAACATCACGCGAAGGAAAGCCGCCAGCGTGCTCTTTCCCCACGCATTGGCCTCATGTATGATATTCAATCCCTGCCCGAACTGCATGTTCAGGTTAGACAGCTTTCCGAAATTATCAATGTGGCATTCGATCAGCCTCATGCTATATCTCCTCCCCCGACAACGCCATGATCCCGCAGCGGATCACTTCGCTCTTCTGCTCCTCATTCAGATTTGAGGCGAGAACCATGCGGATAAATTCTCCCTTCAGGGAGGCATCCTGTTCATAGTCGCTGTAATTCAGCCGCAGCTTTGTCTTATCATACACCTTCTCGAAATAAAAGTAATCCTTGAACAGCTCCTGCAGATACTCACAGTTGAATTCGGATTCCACCTCCACCTCCCCGACCAGCACAAGCTTCACCAGGCTTCCGGAGGAGTAATCGGCATCCGCGATGGCCTTCTCAATCTTTCCCATGGCCTCCTGCGTCGTCATCACGCCGGAGACATCCACCTCCAGCGTGTAAAGAGTCCGCGCCGCAATCGGGACAAACTGATAGTCTGCCTTGCGCGCCTCATCGTCAATCGTTAAGAGCATGAAGCCCTTCTTTCCGCACTCATCGAAGCCGCGCCCCTCCAGGCATCCCGGATAGCAGTACATGCCCCTGCCGTCCAGCCGTTCCAGCCTCATTGCATGCACGTGGCCGAGGGCCAGATAGTCAATATTTTTATTTTTCAGATCGTTTAGGCTGATGACCTCCGCCTGGTCCCTGCTTTTGTAATTTTCAAGCTGCCCGTGCAGTGTCACGATGTTGAACATGTCATGCTCGAGCACCAGGGAATTGTACATCGTGTTTTTTGTCTCCGCGCTGATTTCCAGCCCGGTGATCGCCACCCGTCCGTAGCGGTACGTCGTCCATTGATCCTGAAACATGAGCAGGTTTTCCGGAATCGCCTCCAGCTTGCTTAAAAAATTGTCGCTGTCGTGGTTCCCCTTCAGATAGATAAAATCAATTTCCGGGTGCCCCAATATCATATCCTTTACTACATTGCGCGCCATGGCAGAGACCGCACGGGTATCGAAGAGATCCCCGGCAATCAGAATCACACGCACCTCGTTTTCGACCGCGTAATCCACCATACGGGTGAAGGTTCTTAAAATCTCCTTCTTGCGCTCCCTTGCCTGTTCCCTGCTGAGATTTGTTGTCATCTTGGAATCCAAATGCAAATCCGCACAATGAATTATCTTCATAGTACTCACCTCATCGGGATCGCATAGATCCCGCGCATCTCAATCAAAGGTGCGCCCTTTTTCTCTACATAGTCCTTCGTGATTGTAACCATCCCAATGTTGGAATCCTTCGGAATTTCATACATGATATCCAGCATGAATTCCTCTATGATTGCGCGCAGTGCCCGCGCCCCGACCTTCTTCTCCTTCGCTTTGGCGGCGATACATTTTAATGCCTCCATGTCAAAGATCAGCTTGACCTCATCCATGGCAAGCAGCTTCTGGTACTGCTTTGTGATCGCGTTTTTCGGTTCTATGAGGATGCGCACCAGCATCTCCTCCGTCAGCGCCTCAAGGGCAAACAACACCGGAAGACGCCCCAGAAATTCGGGAATCATGCCGTATTTTCTCACATCCTCAACCGAGACCTTTGTGAGAATATTTTCATCGTTGTCATACCGGTCCTTGAGCTCTGCCTTAAAGCCGATGGCGCTGGTTTTGTTCAGGCGCGCCTTGATGATGTCCTCCAGATCGGCAAATGCCCCGCCGCAGATAAAGAGGATATTGCTGGTGTCAACCGTGGTCATGGGCACCATGGCATTCTTGCTGCTGGCACCGACCGGAACCTCCACCTCCGCTCCCTCAAGGAGCTTGAGCATCCCCTGCTGCACGGACTCGCCGCTGACATCCCGCTGGTTTGCGTTGCGTTTTTTTGCAATCTTGTCGATCTCATCAATGAAAATGATGCCGTGCTCCGCCCGCTCCACATCATTGTCCGCCGCCGCCAACAGCTTGCTGACCACGCTCTCAATGTCATCGCCGATGTAGCCCGCCTCGGTCAGGGAGGTCGCGTCCGTGATCGCCAGCGGCACATCCAAAAGCTGCGCCAGCATCTTTACAAGATAGGTCTTCCCGCTTCCGGTGGGACCGATCATCAGCATATTGGACTTCTCGATTTCAATCCCGTCCGATGTGTCGGACATCACCCTTTTATAGTGATTGTACACTGCAACGGACATCACCTTCTTTGCGTGTTCCTGTCCCACAACATACTCGTCCAGACGCGCCTTGATTTTGTGCGGCGCCGGAATGGAGCGAATGTCCAGCACAGGCCTCTCCTGCTTTTCTTCCTTCGGCTTTGGTTTCTTGAGTTTCCTGTTCTGGGGAACGCTGCCCTGTAAATCCGACAGATTAATCATGCTGATATTCGGCAGCTTATTGAAATTCATATTCATAAGGTCGCCGAGTCCAAGGCCGCTGGCATTCATCGTGTCAAACGTCCTCTGCATGCAATCCCTGCAGATATAGATGTTCGGCTGAATATGTATCATTTTGCCTGCAACGTGCTCCGGCCTGCGGCACATGTAACAGATATCTTCGTACTCATTATGGGAATCTCCGTCCTTCGGCGGAGTATTCTTAAACTCATCCCGGTTCTGATCATCAGACATAGACACTCTCCACTTCTCTCAGTAAAAAATATGATACATTATTATACGACAAATCTTTCATAAAAACAAGTAAAATAGGAGCTGCCTACAGCAGCTCCTTCAATAATTGATTGACCATTCCCGGATTTGCCTTGCCTTTTGTCGCTTTCATCGCCTGACCGACCAAAAATCCGATTGCCTTCTCTTTTCCATTGTGATAGTCCTCGACCGACTGCGGGTTGTCTGCAAGCACTCGCTCCACAATCGCCCGAAGCTCCCCCTCGTCGCTGACGCTCTTCAATCCCTTTTCCTCCACGTAACGGTCAGGGTCAATGTCCTCCGCAAACACCAGCTCAAACACTTCCTTCGCCACACTGCTGTTGATCGTCCCCTCGTCGGTGAGCCTGATCAGCTTCGCCAGATTGGCCGGGGAGAAATGAAGATCCTCCGGGTCCATCTCATGCTCCTTCAGAAGACGCATGGTCTCAACCATCAGCCAGTTGGACACTTTTTTCGGATTGCCGCACAGCCCGGTGGTCTCCTCAAAGACATCCGCCAGCTTTTTGGCCGAGGTGAGAATCTCTGCGTCGTACTCCGGCAGTCCGTATTCCGCCACATAGCGCGCACGCTTCGCATCCCGCAGCTCCGGCTGGCTTGCCCTCAGCCGCTCAATCCATGCATCCTCAATCACGATCGGCACCAGATCCGGCTCCGGGAAATACCGATAATCCTGTGCATCCTCCTTGGAGCGCATTGCGTAGGAATAGCCCTGATCGTCGTTCCAGCGGCGCGTCTCCTGCACGACCTGCTCCCCGGACTCCAACAGATCAATCTGCCTTGCAGTCTCCGCTTCGATCGCCCTGGCAATCGCCTTGAAGGATCCAATGTTTTTCATCTCCGTGCGCGTTCCGAACTCCTTTGCTCCCACCTCGCGCACCGACAGGTTCACGTCCGCGCGCATGGAACCCTCCTGCATTTTACAGTCGCTCGCTCCAAGATACTGCACGATCATGCGCAGCTTATCCAGATAGGCAATGACCTCCTCCGCCGAGCGCATATCCGGCTCCGACACAATCTCAATCAGAGGCACGCCGGAGCGGTTGTAATCCACAAGGGACACATCCTCCCAGTCGTCGTGCACCAGCTTTCCGGCATCCTCCTCCATGTGGATCTCGTGGATGCCGATCACCTTTTTCCCGTTCTCCGTCTCGATCTCGATGCCGCCGTCGTGGCAGATGGGCAGATAGAGCTGGGAAATCTGGTAATTCTGCGGATTGTCCGGGTAAAAATAATTTTTCCTGTCAAACTTGCTGTACTGGTTGATCTGGCAGTTCATGGCAAGGCCGACTGCCATCGCATACTCCACCACCTGACGGTTTAAGACCGGCAGGGAGCCCGGCATTCCGGTACACACCGGGCAGGTGTGCGTGTTCGGCGCGCTGCCAAACGCGGTGGAGCAGGAGCAGAAGATCTTTGTTTTCGTCGCAAGCTCCACATGAACCTCAAGACCGATCACTGTCTCATACTGTTTGCCCATAATCTTCTCTCCCCCTTTCTACTCCATAGCAATCGGACTGTGCCGGTACGTTCCGGCCTGCTCAAACGAGTACGCCGCCCGTATAATATTTTTCTCTTTGAAACAATCTCCGATCAGCTGCAGGCCGATGGGAAGTCCGTTTTTATCCTGCCCGCAGGGGAGGCTGATGGCCGGAAGCCCCGCGAGATTCACGGACACTGTATAGATATCCCCAAGGTACATTTTAAGCGGGTTGCTCAGGGATTCCCCGATCCGCGGCGCCGTTGTGGGGGCCGCCGGCCCCAGAATGACATCGTAGGACTCAAACGCCCGGTCAAACGCCTGCTTGATCAAAGCCTTAGTCCTTAGCGCCTTCAGATAATAGGCATCGTAGTAGCCGGAGCTCAAAACAAAGGAGCCCAGCATAATCCGCCGCTTGACCTCCGCGCCAAAGCCTTCCGAGCGGGACTTGCGGTACATATTGTGCAGCCCCTCGTAGTCCTTTGTCCGATAGCCGTACTTCACGCCGTCAAAGCGCGCCAGATTGGAGCTCGCCTCCGCGTCCGCAATGACATAGTAGGCGGGGATGGCGTACTCCACCAGACTCAGGGGAAACTCCTCCACAATGGCGCCCTGTGCCTTGAGCTCCGCCGCAGCGGCGAGAACGGCATCCCTCACCTCCGAGTCCAGACCTTCGCCCAGATAATCGCTGGGAATTCCGATCCGCATGCCCTTTACGTCCGCGACAAGCGCCGATGTAAAATCCGTATCCTCGCGCCGGATGGAGGTGGAATCCTTTTTATCCCAGGAGGCAATGGTCTCCAAAATGGCGGCACAGTCCGCCAC
>JAFLRQ010000034.1:9481-12381 GCA_022511395.1 Agathobacter sp.
AATCCTTTTTATCCCAGGAGGCAATGGTCTCCAAAATGGCGGCACAGTCCGCCACATCCTTTGCCACCGGCCCAATCTGATCCAGCGAGGAGCCGTAAGCAATCAGACCGTAGCGGGACACCGTCCCGTAGGTCGGCTTGATCCCGGTCACGCCGCAAAAGGCGCTGGGCTGGCGGATACTTCCGCCGGTATCGGAGCCCAGTGCGTACGGCACTTCCTCCGCCGCCACCGCCGCGCAGCTTCCGCCGGAGGAACCGCCGGGCACATGCTCCGGATTCCACGGGTTTCTCGTGACCCCGTAAGCGGAGGTCTCCGTCGTGCTCCCCATGGCAAACTCGTCCATGTTCGTCTTGCCGACAACGACAGCGCCTGCCTTTTCCAGATTGCAGACCGCCTCCGCCGTATAGGTCGGCACAAAGCTGCACAGTATCTTCGAGCTGCAGGTTGTGAGCAGCCCCTTCGTACAAAGGTTATCCTTGATGGCCACCGGCACTCCCGCCAGCGGAGAGGTCAGCTCTCCGGCCAAGATCTTCTCCTGTACCTGTTCCGCCCGCGCGTATGCCCCTTCCTCATCAAGCGTCACAAAGCTGTGTACCCGCTCCTCCTTCCGGCGGGTCGCGTCAAACACCGCATCCAGCGTCTCCTTCACCGAAACCTCTTTGGCCTGAATCCGTTTTCCCAGCTCCAGCGCCGTCAATTCTAAAAGCCTCATATTCTGCCTCCTCGTCACTGATCCACGGTTTTCGGCACGACAAAGGTGCGGTCGCGGCGCTCCGGCGCATTCGCAAGCGTATCCTCTCCGCCGTCTCCGTTCTCCACCACATCCTCGCGGAACACATTGTTTACCGGAAATACGTGGGACATGGGTTCGATGCCCGAGGTATCAAGCTCGTTCAGCTTGTCGATATAGTCCAGCATGCTCTCCATATCTTTTTTTGCTGCTTCCCGTTCCTCGTCAGACAATTCCAGCTTTGCGAGAATGCCGACATACTCCATGGTCTCGTCGCTAATTACATTTGCCATCGTCTATCCTCCTATTGAGGTATCCCTTCAGGGATATCTCCTGCGCAGATCACACCGCAACGCGGTTTTTCATGTGATCTGCTCCTTTGAGGTATCCCTAAGGGACATCTCAATCTCGTACCTTAATGTGCACTTCCCGAAGCTGCTGCTCCGTTACTTCATTCGGTGCCTGGCACATCAGATCCTGCGCGTTGCCGTTCATCGGGAACGCAATTACCTCGCGGATATTTTCCTCGTTCCGAAGAAGCATAATCATGCGGTCCACCCCCGGCGCCATGCCCGCGTGGGGCGGTGCCCCAAACTGAAACGCACTGTAAAGTGCCCCGAATTTGTTCTTTAATACCTCTTTGTCATAGCCCGCAATCTCAAACGCCCGCTCCATGATCTTCATATCGTGGTTGCGCACTGCGCCGGAGGAGAGCTCCACGCCGTTGCAGACAATGTCGTACTGGTACGCCAGCACCTCAAGCGGCTCCTTCTCATTCAGCGCCTCAAGACCTCCCTGCGGCATTGAGAACGGGTTGTGGGTAAATCCGATCTTTTTCGTCTCCGGGTCGCGCTCAAACATGGGGAAATCGTTGACGTAACAGAAACGATACGCGTTTTTCTCCAGCAAATCCAGCTTTGCGCCCAGCTCGTTTCTGATCATGCCCGCGTAATATGCCGCGCGCTCCTCCTTGTCTGCCATGAAGAAAATTGTGTCTCCCACCGCAAGTCCTGCAAGCGCCCTAAATTCCTCCTTGAGCTCCGCGGGAATAAACTTGTCGATCGGCCCCTTGTAGCTGCCGTCCTCCATCACCTCAAGGTAGCCAAGGCCTCCCATGCCAAGCCCGGTAGCAAACTGCAGCAGCCTCTCGTGAAAGCTCTTGGACATCTCACTGTGCACGCGGATTGCGCGGACGGTCTTTCCGATAAAGGGCTTAAAGCTGCACTTCTGGAAAAAGTCTGTCACATCGATGATGCGCAGCGGGTTTCTCAGATCCGGTTTGTCCGTGCCGAATTCCAGCATCGCCTGACGGTAGCTGATAATCGGGAAGGGCGCTTTGGTGACCGTGCTGCCCTCCGGGGCAAACTTTTCAAACGCTGCAGAGAGTACCTCCTCTCCCACACGGAACACATCCTCCTGCGTGGCAAAGCTCATCTCGAAATCCAGCTGGTAGAATTCGCCCGGCGAGCGGTCTGCACGCGCATCCTCATCCCGAAAGCAGGGTGCAATCTGAAAATACTTGTCAAACCCGGACACCATCAAAAGCTGCTTGTACTGCTGGGGTGCCTGCGGAAGCGCGTAAAATTTCCCCTTAAATTTCCGGGAGGGCACAATATAATCCCTTGCTCCCTCCGGCGAGGAGGCGCACAGAATCGGTGTCTGGATCTCCAGAAATCCCAGCTCCGTCATCTTTTGCCGCAGAAATGCGATCACCTGCGATCGGAAAACAATATTGTCCTTTACCTTCCGGTTTCTCAAATCCAGATAGCGGTAGATCAGGCGGACATCCTCCCGCACCTCCCTGCTGGTCATAATCTCAAAGGGAAGCGGGCTGTACACCTCTCCCAGCACATCGATGGACTTTGCCTCCAGTTCAATCGTACCGGTGGGAATCTTCGGATTGTAGGTCTCCTCATCGCGCTTCTCTATGATGCCCTCAACGGAGACGGCCTGCTCCTTCCGGATCCCCTCCAGCAGCCTGCTGTCGCGGATCACAACCTGCATCACCGCATACATGTCTCTCAGATCAATGAAGGACACCCCTCCGTGGTCGCGGATGTTCTCCACCCAGCCCGCCACGCGCATGGTTTTCCCGATGCTGTCCTCACTGACCTCTCCAAGGTTTACGTCTCTGTAACTGTTCTTCATCCCTCTTGCTCTCCTTTCCTGC
>JAFLRQ010000034.1:12481-18379 GCA_022511395.1 Agathobacter sp.
AAAAAAAGCCCAGAATACTGTCAAAAGTATTCCGGGGCGAATAATCAAATTATCCGCGGTACCACCCGCATTGAGAACATATGCTCTCCGCTCTCCTGCGCGTAACGTGCGCCAACGGACGGACCTACTGAAAGCCAAACCTCACAGCTTCTTGTTCAACCCGCCTGCTCCGGCAGTGTTCCCGCAATCCTCTCTCCCAAACAGCGCTCTCAGTCGGTGACGCTGTATTCCTGTCGGTGTCTGATGATGCGAGTCTCCTTCAACGCATTTGTTTTTTCTTCTTATACCACATCCATTTTCTAAATGCAAGCAAAATTTGAAAAAAATATATCCCAGATTCCAATTATATTGCCAGAATCATATTCCAGACCGGTATCGTAACCATGGAAAGCACCGTGGATGCCACCACAAGCCGCGTGGCAAAGAGCTCGTCGGCGTGGTACTTGGAGGCGAGAATGCTTGTGGTCGCCCCCGCGGGCATCGCCGTCAGGATTGTGCACACGCCGGTGACCAGCGCCGGAACCCTGCACAGAATGCAGACAAAATACAGGGCCGCCGGCATCACAATCAGCCGCAAAAAGCTGTAGGCAAAGATTTCCCGGTCAAAGAGCGTGCGCACATCCGCGTCTGCCAGGATCATACCGATGACCATCATGGACAGCGCCGTGTTGCAGCTCCCAATAGCGGTCAGCGGCCTTCCAATCACCCCCGGCAGCTGCGCCCGGCAGATCATCAGAACCAGTCCCAGCACACAGGCAATGATGCAGGGGTGTGTCACCACCTTTTTTAACGCCGCCTTCCAGTCGGTGCTCTGCGTGTAGATTGCAATCCCGGAGGACCACATCATCACGCGCATCGGAATCAGGTAGATGCTCGCCATCGCAAGTCCAACAGAGCCAAACGCGCCCTCGGCAACCGGATTTCCCAGAAATCCGGCATTCGAGCAGATGAGCCCGTACTGCAGACTCATTTTATGCCCCAATTCCTTCCTGCGGTATACGATTCTCCCGAGCACAACACTCACCGCCTGAACGGCAATTGAGATAAGAAACACCATCCCGAACTGGCGGAATATGTCCCCATCGCTCCCGATCAGGAAGGAATTCACGATATTGCAGGGCAGCACCAGATAGATCACCAGATCATTTATATTCTTCTGCCCCTCCGGGCTGATAATCCCGCATTTTTTCACAAGTACTCCCACAAGGATCAGAAGGAGCATCGTAATCTGTAGAATTAATACGTCGCTCAAAATCAGGTCCGCCTCCCGCGTTCCTTATCACTTCCTGTTTCGTAAAACAACCCGCTCCACCTTCAGTCCGGTCGCTCCAAAGTACAGCTTGATATAGTGGTGCTGCCCAAAGACAAAGCCGAGGTCGCGCGTTTCCTGCACCTCCTCGCCGTTCGAACCGCGGAAGGTGACGGTCTCCTTTAACGCATTGTCATAATAAATTGAGACAGGAAGCTGCGCCAGCGCCTCGAGATCGGAGCGCACAGCAATCTCTATGTCATAGGGTCCCGCCTGGGTTGCCTCAATGCCAAACACCACGGAGGAGCCTGCCGTCGTCTTCCAGTCGTTCGTCGGAATCACAATCTCACCGTTCTCGCCCGGCGCATAGTAGACAATGTTGTCATAGTCCCCGTCCTGCTCTTTGACGCTCTGCCGCTCTGCTATCTCCTCCTCGGTAATGCATCCCATCTCATAGAGCATGGCAGGCGATTTTAAGGTATAGTTCAGAATGTGGGCGGCATTGCGCTGCAAATGCCCCACGGTGATTATCCCTTTATCCAGTGCAGACATCACATCATCCTGCGCGTGGTCCGAGGCATCGGCACACACCATGTACAGATCATTGCCGGCCCGCACCATCGGCGCATGACAGCGCATGTCGGAGGGGCTGCCCTCATAGTTGGACTCCGCCCACCAGTCGGTCATGACAATTCCGTCAAAGCCCCACTCGTCTCTCAAAATCAGCGTGTTCTGGTCATAGCTTCCCGCAGTCCAAATGCCGTTCACAGGGCCGTAGGTCGTCATAACGGCGCTGGCATTTCCCTCCTTAACCGCAATCTCAAATCCCTTCAGATAGATCTCCCGGAACGCCCGCTGGGAGATGACAGCCTCCGCATGCCTGCGCTCCTTCTCCTGATTGTTTGCGGCAAAATGCTTGATCGTCCCTGTACATCCCACCACGCGCAGTCCGCGAACCTGAGCGGCGCCCATACGCCCGGTGAGCAGCGGGTCCTCCGAAATGTACTCGAAATTGCGCCCGTTCAAGGGATTTCTGTGAATATTAAGCCCCGGCCCCAAAAGCGCGTCAATGCGATTCATGCGCAGCTCTCTGCCCGTGTACTCATACAGCTTCTCCACCAGCGCATCGTTGAAGGTACAGCCAAGGCAGGTGCCGTTCGGCAGAGAAAACGCCTTTGCCCCCACATCCATCCGAATGCCGGAGGGGCCGTCCGAGGTGCAGACCGCCGGGATCCCAAACCCGCGCAGGGACTCTGTCAGACCGCCAAACGCCGATCCGGTGCCCGGCGTCACCTTCGGGGAGCTCATGCCCTCGCCGCGAAACAGACATACCAGATCCTCCACGGAGAGCTGCGCAATGAAGTCCTCCATCGTCACCTTTTGCTGATAGACATCTGCCAGCTTATAGCCCTTGTCTCCGGTGATTGCAAGCGCCTCCGGCTGTTCCATGCGCGCACTCACATCCACACTCCTGAGCGGCACCTCCTCATAGGTCAGCCCCTCTGGGGACGGACGCATGCGCGTGAACGCCTCCACCGGCGCACACGCCTCCTGCAGCTCCTCCACCACCGTCAGCTCCGCCTCAAACTCCACAGTCTTTTGGGCACTCCGCACATCCGTGCCGAGGTAAACGCCGTAATTTCCCGCCTCCAGCACATAGCAGTTTTTGTGACCGCTCGCCCCGCTGTCATCGTAGGAGGCAAAACGGCTTACCGGTATGACCAGAGTCCCGCTCTCTGTCTCTCCCGGCGCGAGCACAGCGGTCTTGTAGTAGGCGACGAGCACGCGTGCCGGCTTGCCGAGCGCCCCCTGAGGTGCCTCGATATAGACCTGTACCACCTCGCTTCCGGAAGTCCCGCCGATGTTTTTGACCTCAATATCCAGACGCAGGGCATTGGATTCCGCCGCATCCGAATGCTTCTCATACGCAAAACCCTTCTGCTCCACCGAGAAGTCGGTATAGGACAGACCGAATCCAAAGGGATACAGCACCTTTTCCTTTGCAAAGGTCTCAAAGTACCGGTAGCCCACATAGATATCTTCGCGGTAAAGATTTTTCTTCTCATCTCCAAAATTCGCCGTGGAGGGATAATCCTCGATATTTTTCGCAATCGTGTCCGTCAGCTTCCCGCAGGGGGTCACCCGCCCCGTCAGCACGTCGCAGACCGCATTTCCGCCCTCCTGACCGCCCTGCCACGCATAGAGCACGCAGGGTACAGAGAACTCCTCCACCCATTTCATGTCAATGATATTGCCCACGTTTAAGATCACGGCGGTGCGGGGAAAAGCGGCGCTCACCTTCCGAATCAGATCGCTCTCCTCCTCCGTCAGAAGATACTGCCCGGGCAGATTCCCGGTGTCCTGATCCTCTCCCGCTGTGCGGCCAATGATGACAAGCGCCGCATCATTGCCTGCTGCCCTTGCGATGAGCTCATCGCTCACCGGCATCTCCTTCTGACTCCAGGGTACCTTGCCCCAGCCCTCGCCCTCGTCGAAAGGGTGTTCCCCGATCCAGTCCTCATAGACGGACAGCACCGACTCGTCCACCGTGATGCCGGACTCCGCCCGCAATGCATCCAGAATACCCACCACATAGCGGGTGTTTACCAGACCGCCGGAGCCAAGTCCGCTCTTATAGTAGTTGAACGCAATGCGCCCAAACACAGCC
Organism: Agathobacter sp.; assembly: GCA_022511395.1. Lineage (GTDB taxonomy): Bacteria > Bacillota > Clostridia > Lachnospirales > Lachnospiraceae > Roseburia. The sequence continues at coordinate 16,399 of JAFLRQ010000034.1, forward strand.
ACCTTCTCCCCCGTATGCAGCGGCAGCGTCGCATTCTCATTCTTCAGGAGAACACATCCCTCCGCGGCAGCCTGCCGGGCACACGCCTGATACTCCTCCATGTGCAAAGTAAATTCACTCATTTTTCCCCTCCTTCTTCTCCACCTTCAACAATACCACCCCATGCGCGGGAATCGTCTGCTTCTCAGCGAAATTGCAAGTATTTCCCGCCCACACATCCAACGCTTTTCCCTCAAGCTGCAGAAAACGATCAGGCTGTACGCTCAGCTCTTTTTCCGCAATATTAAAGATCGCAAGATAATCACTTCCAGTCCCTTTTTCCTTCGCATTCCAGACAATAAAGCTGTCATCCCGGAAACACTCCCCGGCGCCCTCCGCCTCCAGCAAATGCAGAACCCCCCGGTTCGTGATCCGTGCAAGCGTTTCTGAATCCAGCTTCGTGAGCTCCGCCCCCAGCATCAGCGGGGATTTGAAGATACACCAAAGAGTCAGCATCGTTTTCTGCTCGTCCGGGGTAAAATTCGTCTCCCTCTCGTTGCCAAACCCTTTCCCGAGAAACCCGAGCGGCAGCATATCACAGTCCGGATAGCCTCCGTCTGTCACAAAGTCCTGCCAATTCCTGCAGCGGTCAAACATATCCCGCAGGGACTTCCAGTTATCCCAGAAATCGTCGGTGATCCGCCACATATTCGCATTTTCCTGATAAAAATCATTCTCCTCCACAATGGCCGGTCCGGGCGAGAGGCTCAGCACAATCTCCCTGCCGCACTTCTCAATCGCCTTGTGGAGCATCACAATCTCCGCCTTGGAGGAATGCGCATCCATCCGGCAGATATCGTCACACTTGATGAAATCCACTCCCCACTGCGCATAGAGCTCCAGCAAAGAATCGTAGTATTCCTGTGCGCCCTCCGCCTTTGGTTCCACGCCGTACATATCCGGATTCCAATAACAGATGGAGTACGGATTTGCGATTTCGTTCGCCCTGTGCGTGCTGTTTTTGATGGCGGTGCGAAGATATGCCGCCTGTCTGGGGATTCCGCGCATAATATGTATTCCAAACTTCAAACCCAGACTGTGAACATACTCCGCCAGCGGCTGAAATCCCTTCCCGCCTGCGGAGGACGGGAATCTCTCCACGCAGGGCAAAAGCCGGGAATACTCATCCATCTCCACCTTCGCAAACGGAACATACTGGAACCTGTCCCGCTGTTCCCCCGCCTCATAGGAATACCACGCGATATCCACAACAATATACTCCCAGCCGTACTCCTTTAGGTGCTCCGCCATATACTCCGCGTTGGCGCGGACCTGCTCCTCATTCACTGTCGTATCATAGTAATCATAACTGTTCCACCCCATCGGCGGCTTGCTCAACATTGTTTTCATAGATTACCTCCTTTTACCGCGTTCTGTTTTTCCATTTAACCTCTTGTGGGAATATCCCCCGAAACAGAGAGCGGGGAACGCCCTCCATCGAATATCCTTCCCCGGAGGGCATTCCCCGGTATTTGCCGAAACAGCATTGCCTGATCCTGTGCTGCATCATCACCAATGTTTTGTGACTTATATGGCTTCTACGCCCATAAGAACCGTTCCAAGCGCCTGTACCTTGCAGGCAGAGAGCTTTTCGCAAAACTGCACATATGTCTTTCTCTTAGACGCGTTCTGCTTCACCACCATCACAACCGCATCGGCCTCATAAGCTGCCTTAGCCGCCGCCGGATCCACAATCATATTGCCTGCCGTCACGATTTTATGCTTGCCGGCGAGCGTCTTTGCTATCTGATCCGTCAACCCCTTCAGCTCTTCACCCTTCACGTCTCCCACAAAGGCAACCGTTGCATTCTCACATTGCTTGGCATCCAGCATCTTTCCCAGAGAGAGCGCCATCGCCTCCACACGGCTGTCATATTCCGATTCCTTTATCACAACCCCAAACAGCCGGCAGATCAACCGGTCAATCGGATTTTTCCTTTTC
>JAFLRQ010000035.1:0-10121 GCA_022511395.1 Agathobacter sp.
CCAAAGTCCTCCACCCAGCAGATTTCCCCGTCCTTTCGGATAATTCTGTACTCCACATAGTCAAGTGCCTGGAGACTGTTGGAAATCTGATGCGCGATATAGGATTCCACCCGTTCCAGATCATCAGGATGGACGATTCCTTTGAAAGAATTCCCCGTAAGCTCCTGAAACTCTTCCATGGTATCACATCGAAATAAGCGCAGCATTGTGTCATTGGCATAAATTAATTCCTCATTGCCGCCCGCATGATAGATGAAGAAGCCGCCGGGAATCCCCTGCATAATATCATTTATTGTAAATTTCCCCATGTTGTTTCCCTTATTATTGGAGCTTCCCATAATAATTCCTCCTGCTAAAGTACTCAATAGAAGTTTACCTTTTTTTTTAATATATAGCAACTGTTTTTTGTCCGGACATCTGTTTTTGGCTTGCAATGATTTGCAATTATTTACCAATTTTATATCATGATCTTCTTGCGCTTTCCTGAGTATCTATGGTATAATCATTTTAACTATCTAGCTATGTAAGTACATTTGCTGAAAGGGGGATGCGTCAATGACAATCGGAATTGGTTACGATCCGTACAGCAGTTATCAATCCTACGCGGGCAATGGCGCTTTTTCAGACAGAGGTGTCTATGCGCAGAATTCGTCTGCGGTTCGTCCGGAGGACGCCGGGAAGCTGCGTCTGCCCGGACAGGAAGACACCGAAAAAACTCCTGCCGAGAAGGCGGATCCCGATGAGCATAAGAAGGCCGGGCGGAAGTCTTCCCCTGCGGACTGCGAGACCTGTAAGTCCCGCAAATATAAGGACGGCTCAGACGAGGCGAATGTGTCCTTTAAGTCCGCTTCGCATATTTCACCCCAGGCGGCGGGGGCTGCCGTGCGGGCACACGAGAGTGAGCATGTCAGCAACGCATACAAGAAAGCGGCCAAGGACAACGGAGAGGTGCTCTCCGCAACGGTGTCCATCCACACAGCAATCTGTCCGGAGTGCGGGAGGAGTTATATCTCCGGCGGCACAACGAATACAATGATCAAGTATAGGAATGAGGATAATCCTTATCAGAAGGAGCTAAAGGCGGCGGATGCAACGAGGCTCAGGGGCGCGCATCTGGATTTGATCGCATAAAATATGGCTGTGAAAATAATGGGATGAAAATCTCCTTATTTCACAGCCGTTTTTTTAACTTATTTTCGCATGAAATTTTTCAGCCCTGACAAATCCAAGCCCTTCTCTTTCTTTGGACCTTTGTTCCGCTCGCCGCCCTTGCCTCCGTTTTTCGGATGTCCGGTTCCTGCGGGCTTTTTGACCTGGTTCGTTCCGGTTTTCATGGAGAGCTGGATGCGCTCCTTTTTTAAATCCACGGAGAGCACCTTCACCTCCACGATGTCTCCCACGCTTACCGCCTCCAGAGGATGCTTGATAAAGTGGTCGCAGATCTCGGAGATGTGAACCAGGCCGTCCTGATGGACGCCGATGTCCACAAAGGCGCCGAAATCGATGACATTTCTCACAGTTCCCTTTAAAATCATTCCGGGTGTCAGGTCTTTCAGCTCCAGAACATCGCTTCGCAAAATCGGCTTCGGCATGTCCTCTCTGGGGTCTCTGGCCGGCTTTTCCAGTTCTTTTACAATGTCCTGAAGGGTCAGCTCGCCCACGCCCAGCTCCTCGGCCAGCTTTTTGTAATCGCTGATCTTTTTCGAGATGCCGACTACCTTGCGGCTTGCCACGTCATCCAGAGTGTAGCCCAGTTTCTCAAGCAGCGCCTCCGTCGCTTTGTAGGACTCCGGGTGTACGCCGGTTGCGTCCAGCGGATTTTTGCCGCCCTGAATGCGCATGAAGCCTGCGCTCTGCTCGTAGGCCTTGGGGCCGAGCTTGGCGACCTTTAAGAGCTGGGAGCGGGAGGTAAATCTGCCGTTCTCCTCCCGGTAGACCACAATGTTCTTGGCGATTACCTTGCTGATGCCGGAAATGTATTCCAGAAGGGAGGCAGAGGCTGTGTTGAGGTCAACGCCCACGCGGTTCACGCAGTCCTCCACCACGCCGCCAAGGGCGTCGCTCAGTTTTTTCTGGTTCATATCGTGCTGGTACTGGCCGACGCCGATGGATTTCGGGTCAATTTTTACCAGCTCCGCCAGCGGGTCCTGCAGACGGCGCGCCATGGAGGCGGCACTTCTCTGGCCTACGTCAAAATTCGGAAATTCCTCTGTCGCCAGCTTGCTGGCGGAGTACACTGAGGCTCCCGCCTCGTTGACAATCACGTACTGTACCGGAACCGGGATCTCCTTCAGAAGGTCTACAATGACCTGCTCAGACTCCCGGGAGGCAGTTCCGTTGCCGAGGGAGATCAGAGAGATGTGGTACTTGGAAATCAATTTTTTCACGACGGCCTTGGATTCCTCCACCTTGTTCTGCGGGGCCGTGGGATAGATTACTGTGGTGTCCAGCACCTTTCCCGTTGCGTCCACCACTGCCAGCTTGCAGCCGGTGCGGAAGGCGGGATCCCAGCCCAGCACCACCTGCCCGGCGATGGGCGGCTGCATGAGGAGCTGCTCCAGATTCTTGCCGAAGACCTTGATTGCTCCGTCCTCTGCTTTCTCGGTCAGGTCGTTTCGGATTTCGCGCTCGATGGCCGGGGCGATCAGGCGCTCGTAGGCGTCCGCGATGGTCTCACGGAGCACACCGGCGGTTTCGGCCTCCGGCGCTGTGATCAACTGCTTTTCCAGATAGCGCAGGATGTCCTCCTCCGGAGAGTTCAGCTTGACCGTGAGGAGCTTTTCCTTTTCGCCGCGGTTGACAGCCAGCGTGCGGTGTCCTGCCATCTTGGACAGAGCCTCGTCAAAGTCATAGTACATCTCGTAGACGGACTCTGTCTCGGGATCCTTTGCTGTGGAGAGAATGCGGCCGCTTGCCATGGTCATCTCGCGGATGCGGGTGCGGTAATCGGCGGTGTCGGAGATGGCCTCGGCGAGAATGTCCTTTGCTCCCGCCAGCGCATCCTCTGGGGAATTGACCTCCTTCTCGGGATCGACAAATTTTGCTGCCTCCTCCATGAGCGGCGCCGTGAGGGCCTGCAGCTTGATGAGCTCCGCCAGCGGCTCCAGTCCCTTCTCCTTGGCGATGGTGGCGCGGGTGCGGCGTTTCGGCCGATAGGGGCGGTAGATGTCCTCCAGTGCCACCTGTGTCTGGGCGGCGAGAATCTGCGCCTTCAGTTCTTCCGTGAGCTTGCCCTGCTCCTCGATGGAGGCCAGAACAGTCTCCTTGCGCTCCTCGAGGTTGCGCAGGTAGGTCAGGCGGTCAAAAAGCTCCCGGAGCACCTCGTCGTTTAGCGCGCCGGTGGCTTCCTTGCGGTATCGTGCGATGAAGGGAATGGTACAGCCCTCATCGATCAGTCCGACGGCGGCGTCCACCTGTCCTTTTTTAACTCCGAGTTCTTCCGCGATCTGTGCATTGATATCCATAACAAAATATCCTTTCTCTGTAAAATGTCCTTCCACTATTATAGCGTAAGTGATAAAATAAAATCAATCTTGATTTATCCGGAGGGCATGGAGATGTACAATGAATATTACAACCAATACGAGAAACCCCGGGAGAATCCGCGCTCAGAGCCGATGGAGTACGCATCCCTGATCCTGGGAATCGTGGCGCTCGTGGGCTGCACCTGCATTTATCTCTCGCTGCCCTGCGGAGCAATTGCGATTATTTTGGCAACCCTTTCCCGCAGCGGGGAGATGGCTTATGGCTCAAAAGCGCAGGCGGGCCTGATGCTTGGCATCTTTGCGCTGGTGTTCACGGTTCTGCTCTACGGGGTCAGTTTTGCGGCCCTCCTCTATGAGTACGGCAGCATCGAGGGAATCCTGGACGCGTACTCCGAGCTGGCGGGAATGGATTACAATGAATTGCTGCAGCAGTTGTACCAGTCCCGTTAACCCATGAGTGCAATGCCGCCGATGACCAGAATTAGATTTTTGGCGATCCAGTTGACCATTACGATGGCCAGCGCAATCCACAGGTAGATGTCGCGGTAGTGCATCCCGATCCGCAGCTTCCCCCGCGAGAGTCGCTCAATGGTCTGGGAGAGCAGAAACCAGCCGCCGAAAACGGCGGTGTAGAGGACGAGCGGATGGAAGAAAAACGATCGCAGCAGACGGCCGTGCAGGAGGGCGGATACCGCTCTTGTCCCGCCGCAGCCGGGGCAGTATAGTCCTGTGAGGCTGTGCAGGATGCAGGGAGGGAGCCCGCCGAGGCGTTCAAGCGCCCCGAGGCGGACGGCTGTGAGGACGCCCACAGTGAGGGCGAGCACTACCCAGCCGGCGATATAAAAGCATTTGTCCAGAAAGGGGTCTGTTTTCATGGCATGTCCTTTTCGTGTGTGTGATAGTTCTGATTATAAGATGAAATGCCCGCGTTGTCAAAGCAATCCGCTGGCATCCGTCAGGGGTAAAAACCTTTTGACCCTGACAACATGAAATGATATAATTTGTGATAAGGAGGAACTGACCATGACGGTAGCGTTTGATATCAAGCCGCAGGCGAAGGATTTGTACCGCTTTAATATGCGCAAGACCTACACCGGGCTGTATGGGTGGGTTTCTATCATTTTAGCTGTGCTTGCCTTTGTCATGGCGGCAGTGACGGTCGGACAGACAGAAGTGATTTACACTTTGATGTATCTGTTCTGCGGAGCACTGTTTCTGTTTTATCTCCCGATTACGCTGTGGAAGAGTGCAAACCGTATTATCAAGTCAAATGAAATTCTCTCCGGGACGGTGCACTATGAGCTCTCAGAGGAGGGAATCCGCCTGACGCAGGGCGAGGAGTCCGGAAATCTGGAGTGGAATGAGGTGTACAAGCTGGTATCCGACACAAAGCAGGTGTTGATTTTTGTGAACCGTCAAAATGCCTATATAATCCCGAGGGAGCAGCTCGGGGACAGCTACCAACCCTTAAAGGAGCTTGCCACGCAGCAGCTGGAGAGCTTCCGTGTCAAGTTCAGAGATTAGAGAGGGTATGGCATGAATGGCATGGAGCAGGTAATCGAGGCGTTTTCCCCCGAGGATACACGCGGGATCGGACAGCAGCTCGGGCGCACGGCACAGCCGGGAGAGTTGTATGCGCTGATAGGGGATCTTGGCGTGGGAAAGACCGTCCTGACGCAGGGGATTGCGGAGGGATTGGGGATTGCGGAGCCGATCTGCAGCCCGACGTTTACGATCGTACAGGTGTACGAGGAGGGGAGAATCCCGTTCTATCACTTTGATGTGTACCGGATTGGGGACATCGGGGAGATGGATGAGATCGGCTACGAGGATTATTTCTATGGGGACGGACTGACGATGGTGGAGTGGGCGAACCTGATTGAGGAGCTGCTTCCGGAGCATTATCGCCAGATTACGATAGAGAAGGATTTAGAGAAAGGGTTTGACTACCGGCGGATCACGATCCGGGAGCGGTAGTGGGAGCAGACATGAAAATTCTTGCACTGGACAGCTCCGGGCTTGTCGCGTCCGTGGCGGTGTCGGAGGATGGCTGTGTGCTCGGCGAGTATACGGTCAACTACAAGAAAACACATTCCCAGACGCTGCTTCCGATGCTGGATGAAGTGGTGCGGATGCTGGAGCTGGATTTAAATACCGTCGATGCGATTGCGGTGTCCGCGGGACCGGGCTCCTTTACCGGGCTGCGCATTGGCTCCGCTACCGCGAAAGGGCTGGGGCTTGCGCTGGATAAGCCGATTGTCCCTGTGCCAACGGTGGACGCGCTCGCGTACAATCTGTGGGGCTCTGCGGACCAGGTCTGCCCGATGATGGATGCGAGGAGGCAGCAGGCGTATACCGGGCTCTATGGTTTTTCTGACGGGAAAATGCAGACATTTATGCCCCAGTGTGCGATCGGGATTGAGGAATTAGTGGAAACCATCAACAGCAGAGAAAGGGCAACCGTTTTCCTCGGGGACGGAGTGCCTGTGTTTCAAAGCTATATTGCGGAGCATGCCACTGTACCCTGCCGTTTTGCCCCGGCGCACTGCAACCGACAGCGGGCGGCGTCCGTGGCGGCGCTCGGGGAGGTGCTGTTTGCCGAGGGTTACGCGCAGAAGGCGCAGGAGCACAAGCCGGAATACCTTCGCATGTCTCAGGCGGAGCGCGAAAGGCAGGAGCGTGCGCGCGATTTTCAGGTGGGAGAGACCGTATGACGATCCGTGAAATGAAACTCTCGGATGTGCCGCAGGCGGTGCAGATTGAGCAATCGTCTTTTTCGCTGCCGTGGAGTGAGAAGAGCTTCTCGGACGCTGTGGCGGATGCCAACGCCGTGTTTCTGGTCGCAGATGAGCATGTGGTAAATTCCGGGGGCGACGAGGCGGATATTGTTGTGGGCTATATCGGCATGTACCTTTCTCCGCCGGAGGGAGAGATCTCAAATGTGGCGGTGGCGGAAGCTTTTCGCGGCGGCGGCATCGGAGGAGCGCTGATGGCCGCAATGCAGGAGCAGGCCGTAAAGCTTGGAATTGAGCAGATCTTTCTGGAGGTTCGATGCAGCAATACCCCGGCGATCCGTCTGTATGAGAAAGCGGGGTTTGAGGAGATCGGCGTGCGCAGGAATTTCTATGATCTGCCGAGAGAAGATGCAAAGTTAATGAGGTGGAATAGGATATAAATTTATGCTGGATGTATGTTTATTGGGAACTGCGGGGATGATGCCCCTGCCTTACCGCTGGCTTACCTCCCTTATGCTCCGCTACAATGGGAGCAGTCTGATGATTGACTGCGGGGAGGGCACGCAGATCGCCATCAAGGAGGCGGGGCGCAGCTTTAAACCGATTGATATTCTCTGTATCACGCATTTTCACGCAGACCATATCAGCGGCCTGCCGGGGCTTCTTCTGACCATGGGCAATGCGGAGAGGACGGAGCCGTTGACGATCATCGGCCCACAGGGGCTGGAGCGCGTGGTGGCGGCGCTGCGGGTTATCGTGCCGGAGCTGCCGTTTTCTGTTGAGTGTGTGGAGCTTGCGGAGCCGGATGTGAAGCTGGAGAAGAACGGCTATCACATTCATGCGTTCCGGGTGAGACACAATGTGACCTGCTACGGATACTCCGTCGAGATCCCGCGCGGCGGCCGCTTTGATGTGGAGCGTGCGAAGGCTCTGGGAGTCCCGCTGAAGCTGTGGAACCGCCTGCAGAAGGGAGAGTCCGTGGAGCAGGACGGTGAGGTCTACACGCCGGATATGGTGCTTGGGCCGGAGCGAAAGGGCCTGAAGGTCGCATACTGCACGGACAGCCGTCCGACGGACGCCATTGTCGAGGCGGCAAGCGGGGCGGATCTGTTTATCTGCGAGGGCATGTATGCAGAGAAGGACAAGCTTGCCAAGGCAAAACAGTACAAGCACATGACATTTTATGAAGCGGCGGAGATGGCAAAACGGGCAGGGGTGGCAGAGCTGTGGCTGACGCATTTCTCTCCGTCGATGATGCGCGCGGAGGATTATATGCCTGCAGTCCGCAAAATATTTGCAAACGCTCATCTCGGCAGGGACGGGAAGAGCGTGGAGCTGATGTTTGAAGAATGAGAGGAGAGGTCTATGAAAAAGGTTGGAATTATCATTGCGGCGGTTGCGTGTGTTGCTCTGATTTGCGGGGGCTTTTGGTTTTTGAAGGTGCGGATGGACAACAGCAAGGAGCCGGAGCTCACGGAAGTGCAGAAGATTACCACGCGGGATCTGGAGAAGGATTATCCGTCCTCTGCCCGTGATGTCATCAAGTTCTATAACCGTATTATTACTGCATATTACGGCGAGAAATACACGGATCAGGAGCTGGAGCAGATGGCGGCACAGGCGCTTATGCTCTTTGACGAGGAGCTGGCGGCGAACAACCCCAAGGAGGACTATTTAAAACAGATCAGGGCCGAGGCGGGAAACTATAAATCCCGCAAGCGGTCGATTGTCAACAGCAACGTCTGTAACAGCCGGGATGTCGTTTATTTGACGGATAAAGAAACCAAGGACAATATTGCCTATGTGACCGCCTCGTATTTTGTGAAGGAAAATACAAAGTACGACCGGACGCATCAGGAGTATGTGCTGCGCAAGGACGAGGAGGGTCACTGGAAAATCCTTACTTTCTATAAGGTTTCCGGAAAAGCGTCGGAGGATGATTCGGATGAGTGATGTCCGCATACTTGCGATTGAGAGCTCCTGTGACGAGACAGCCGCAGCGGTCGTAGTGAACGGCAGGGATATGCGCTCAAATGTCATCTCCTCCCAGATTGATCTGCACACAATCTACGGCGGTGTCGTGCCGGAGCTCGCGTCGCGCAAGCATATCGAGAAGATCAACCAGGTGATCACGCAGGCGCTGCAGGATGCCGAAATGACGCTGGCGGACATTGATGTGATCGGTGTCACCTACGGACCCGGACTTGTTGGGGCGCTGCTTGTTGGGGTAGCGGAGGCGAAGGCCATCAGCTATGCCGCAAAGATCCCTCTGGTGGGGGTGCACCATATTGAAGGGCATATCAGCGCAAATTATATCGAAAACCGGGATTTGGAGCCGCCTTTTTTGTGTCTGGTGGTCTCAGGCGGACATACCCATCTGGTCAAAGTTTCTGATTACGGGAAATACGAGATTCTTGGACGCACGAGAGACGATGCGGCGGGCGAGGCGTTTGACAAGGTGGCGCGCGCGATCGGGCTGGGATATCCGGGCGGACCGAAGATAGAGAAGGCATCACGTGAGGGAGATCCGCAGGCAATTGATTTCCCGAGGGCGAAGGTAGGGGATGATGTGTACGATTTCAGCTTCAGCGGTTTGAAATCGGCCGTTCTCAACTATTTGAACGGGTGCAGTATGAAAGGGATTGCAGTCTGTCAGGCAGATGTGGCGGCATCCTTCCAGAAGGCTGTGACGGATGTGCTGGTGGCACACGCGGAGCGGGCGATTGAGGAGTTTGGCATGGAACGCTTTGCGATTGCGGGCGGAGTGGCGTCCAACGGCGTGATCCGGCAGGCGATGCAGGAGATGTGCGCAAGACATGACGTACAGTTTTACCGCCCTTCGCCGATTCTGTGTACGGACAACGCGGCGATGATCGGAGCAGCGGCCTACTATGACTTTATCGCGGGAAAGCGCTCCGGATTGGACCTCAACGCGGTTCCGGCGTTAAAACTGGGAGAGGCGTAAGCACTATGGGGGAGAAATACACAGCGATTGTTTTGTCTGCGGGCAGCGGAAGGCGGATGCACAGCGCAGTGCCCAAACAGTATATGGAGCTGGGCGGCAGGCCGGTGATTTATTACAGCCTAAAGGCATTTGAGGAGAGCAAAGCGGATTCTGTCGTTCTGGTGGCAGGCGCGGAGGACATTGCATACTGCAGGGAGCAGATTGTAGAATATTTTGGGTTTTCCAAGGTGACGGCGGTTGTGCCGGGTGGAGATGAGCGCTGGCTTTCGGTGTATCAGGGGCTTTTGGCATGCGCGGACAGCGATTATGTGCTGATTCATGACGGCGCAAGACCGCTTCTGGATGTGGAGGATATCCATCGCTCCATGGAATGTGTGCGCAGCCATAAGGCATGTGTTCTGGCAACGAAGGTGAAGGACACCATAAGGATAGCGGGCGAAGACGGCTGTGTGCTGGATACTCCGAATCGGGATACGCTTTGGGCGATGCAGACTCCGCAGAGTTTTTCCTATGACTTGTTAATGGGGGCTTACCGCGCGCTTTTGGCTGAGCTGGAGACGGGGGGGATGCCGGTGGTCACAGACGACGCAGGAGTTGTGGAGCGCGCGCTTGGGCAGAGGATTTATCTCCTTCCTGGAAGCAGCCAAAACATTAAGATCACGACTCCCGAGGATCTGATGCTGGCGGAGCTTCTGTTGAAAAGTGTGCGGCATTGACAAAGAAGAACCCATTGTATACAATAAAACCAGATACTTTTGTTCTTGGAGAGAAAGGAGAAAAAAATGATTTGTCCGAAATGTGGAAGTGAGGTACAGGATGGAAGTTCATTTTGCACGAAATGCGGTGCGGCAATGAATCCACAGCAGGGAGTACCGCAGGGAAATCCGAATCCGCAGCAGGGAATGCCGCAAGGGAATCCAAATATGCAGCAGGGAA
>JAFLRQ010000035.1:10221-17869 GCA_022511395.1 Agathobacter sp.
CAGCAGGGAAATCCACAGGGTGCAATGTATGGGAATCCCCAGCAGGTCTATATGGATCCCAAGGATCACACGAAGGAGTTTGACGGAAAGGATATCAGCGACAACAAGGTGATCGCAATGGTGCCATACATCATGGGAACTGTCGGCATCATCATTGCGCTGCTGGCATCCAAGGAGTCGCCCTACGCAGCGTTCCATGTGCGCCAGGCTCTGAAGCTCACCATCTGTAATGTTCTTATTGGAATCTGCTCGGCAGTGCTGTTTTTTACCTTGATCGTTCCCTTTGCGGGAGCTGTCTGCGCACTCATTATTCTGGTTGTCAGGATTATTTGTTTCTTCCAGGTCTGCGCGGGAAAAGCAAAGGAGGCGCCGATCGTCTCTTCTTTTGGATTTTTGAAATAAGGCAAAGCAAAAAAACAGGGCGGTTTCGCCCTGTTTTTCTTTTCCTTTGTATGTCAGTTTTTCTGTACTGCGTGCTCCAGATCCTTGACCTTGGTTATGATGTTCTCCAGCAGGGAGGTCATCTGCAGGGTGTCCTCCATGGATTGTTGGGTCATGGACATCGTGTGCTCGCTGTTTTCCGTGAGCATTTGAGTGAACTCGCTCATGCTGGAAATACTTCCGGCAATATTCTGATTGTTGTCGTTGATTGTGTTGAGATAATTGTTCTGCGCGCGGATCGCTTCGGTCATTGCGGCAATGTTGTCGTTGATATCGTGGAACTTCTTGTTGGTGTCGGCCACCAGAGTACTCTGCTGGCTGCTGAGGGTATCAAGGTTTTCTACGGCGCGGCTGACCGCGGTTGCCTGATTGAAGAGCTCCTCTAAAATCTGGTTGATTTTATTTGTCGCGCTTCCGGTATCCGTGCTCAGTTTCTGGATCTCCCCTGCCACGACGGCAAATCCCTTGCCTTGCTCCCCGGCTCTCGCGGCTTCAATGGAGGCGTTTAGGGAGAGCAGGTTTGTCTGGCTGGTAATATTGTCGATCAGGGAGAGAATTTCCTTTGCGACTGCAAGCTCTTTGAGAAGAGAGTCAGAGGCAGTGGAAACCTGCTCCTTGGAATCAGAGACAACCTTTGTGCTCTCGGAGAGGCTGTTGATAGCGTCGATTCCGTCGGAAGAGAGCTGGCGGGTGTTCTCAAATACGGCCTGCAGTTCCTGACTCACGGCGGTCAGGTGTGCTAAGCCCTGGCTGATCTCCTCGCTCATTCCGAGCTGCATTTGAACCTTGGCGGCCACATCTGCCGTGTCTCCGGCAATTCCCTCCATGGATCTCTGCGCTGACTCCGACTGTCCGCTGATCTTCTGCGCCTGTTCGCCGAGCTGGCTTGCGTTGGCGCTCAAAGTGGTCGCGGTGCTTTCCACCGCATGCAGGATACCCATGGCATCCTGCTCTTTGGCTGCGAGAATATCCAGCTGGTTTTGGGTAATTTTTGCTATGATCCGACAGGCGTAAACACTGATCACCATGCACAGGACAATCGCAAAGAACTGGATTTCATAGTCGGCTATGGCATCTGCGCCGGTCTGCTTGAATACGGCTGCTCTGACTGCAATTGAGACGAGATTGATCAGAGTTGTGATGACCGCAAAATTTCGAAGAAGCTTCGTGTCACAATATACAATCAAAATGGACAGAATCGGGAAAATGTAGACAAAGGTCAGTGCCGTATCTCCGGTCAGCAGCACATATGCGTATACAATACAGTAGGTGTACGCGACCAGAAGCCGCACATGGGGACTGTCTTCCTGCCTCCTGAACACGACCCACGCAACAGCCAGAGGGAGAAAACAGCACAGGAGCAGCGCGAGATAATAGCTTACCGTACGTTCGCCCTTTAGTACCTCGATCAAATAGGCAGCGGCAATGATGCAGACGGTGACCGTCCAGCCAATCATCGCAAACCGATTTGTCATCCTTTGTGCATCCAGTTTTTCTTTCATTGTGAGCAGCCTCCTTTGAGTGGTTAATAATAAGTATACACGACAAAACTGAAAAATGGTAGTCCTATTTTTCGTTTCATTCTTGTCCTTTGAAATGAATTATACTATAATGATAGCAGTGGTTTAAAATGCTTTCGTGCAGGCGAAAAATGAGGAGGTATGCGTATGTTGAGAATCGGAATGCTTACAAGCGGTGGAGACTGTCAGGCGTTAAACGCGGCGATGAGAGGCGTCGTGAAGGGTTTGGCGGTGAATGTCAAGGAGTTGGAGGTGTACGGCTTCGAGAACGGATACAGCGGGTTGATCTACAGCCATTACCGTCTGCTGACATCTGCTGATTTCTCTGGAATTCTGACAAAGGGCGGTACGATCTTAGGCTCCAGCCGTCAGCCGTTCAAGCTGATGCGTGAGCCGGATGAGAACGGTCTGGATAAAGTGGAGGCCATGAAACAGACCTACTACAAGCTGAATCTGAACTGTCTGGTGATTCTGGGCGGAAACGGAACGCAGAAGACCGCGAATCTGCTTCGGGAGGAGGGATTGAACGTGATCCATCTTCCGAAAACGATTGACAACGACATTTACGGCACGGATGTGACCTTCGGTTTTCAGAGCGCCATCAATATTGCGACGGACGCAATCGACTGCATCCACACCACGGCGGCATCCCACAACCGCGTGTTTATTGTAGAGGTTATGGGCCACAAGGTTGGGTGGCTGACATTGTACGCCGGAATTGCAGGCGGCGCGGACATTATTCTGCTGCCGGAGATCCCCTACGATATCAAGAAGGTTGTGGAGGCGATTGAGAAGAGAAGCCGTGCCGGGAAGGGCTTTACCATTCTGGCAGTGGCGGAGGGTGCCATCTCCAAGGAGGACGCGGCGCTGTCCAAAAAGGAATACAAGGCGAAGGTGGAGAAATCCAAATATCCGTCCGTTTCCTATGAGATTGCAGAGCGGATTCAGGAGGCCTGCGGTGTCGAGGTGCGCGTGACGGTTCCGGGGCACACGCAGAGAGGCGGAAGTCCCTGCCCGTATGACCGTGTACTCTGCACAAGGCTGGGATCCGCCGCGGCGAAGGCGATTATGGATCAGGAGTACGGCTGTATGATCGCCATGGTGAACGGCAAGACCAAACGGGTTCCACTTGGAGAGGTGGCGGGCAAGCTGAAGATTGTAGAGCCCGACAGCCAGATGATCAAGGAAGCAAAGAGAACCGGAATCAGTTTCGGAGATTAAGGAGTTTTGAGCCATGTCTTATACGGCGCTTTACCGCAAGTTCCGGCCTCAGAGCTTTGAGGATGTCAAGGGGCAGGACCACATCGTCACAACATTAAAGAATCAGATTAAGGCGGACCGCATTGGGCACGCATATCTGTTCTGCGGGACAAGAGGCACCGGAAAGACTACAGTGGCCAAGATTTTTGCGCGGACGGTCAACTGCGAGAGCCCGGTGGACGGGAATCCCTGCGGGGTTTGTTCCACCTGTAAGGGCATTGCGGAGGGAACCTCCATGAACGTCATCGAGATCGACGCGGCGTCCAACAACGGCGTGGACAATATCCGCCAGATACGCGAGGAGGTTACCTACCGGCCGACGGAGGGCAGATACAAGGTCTACATTATCGACGAGGTGCATATGCTCTCGACGGGAGCGTTCAATGCGCTCTTAAAGACCTTGGAGGAGCCGCCGTCATACGTGATCTTTATTCTTGCCACGACGGAGGCGCACAAAATTCCGATCACGATACTGTCCCGCTGTCAGCGCTATGACTTTCACAGGATATCCAACGACACGATTGCGGACCGTCTTGCGGAGCTGATGCGGGAGGAGCAGGTCGAGGCGGAGGAAAAGGCGCTCCGTTATGTGGCGAAGGCGGGAGACGGCTCCATGCGTGACGCATTAAGCCTTCTGGACCAGTGCATTGCTTTTCATCTGGGAGAGACTCTGACCTATGAGAATGTGCTGGATGTCCTTGGCGCAGTCGATACGGAGGTGTTTTCGCGCCTGCTGCGCAGGGTGATTGACAAGGATGTCGTCGGTGCAATCGGCATTGTGAATGATCTGGTGGACGAGGGGCGTGAGCTGGGACAGCTTGTGAACGATTTTACCTGGTACATGCGCAATCTCCTCCTGATCCAGAGCTCAGACGAGATGGAGGACGTGCTTGACATGTCGAGGGATAACCTGGCGGCTCTCAAAGAGGAGAGTACCATGGTGAAGCCGGAGGTGCTGATGCGCTACATCCGCATTTTCTCGGAGCTGGGCAGCCAGATGAGATATGCAACCCAGAAGCGCATTCTGTTGGAGATTGCGATTATTAAGCTCTGCAGGCCCCAAATGGAACGTGATTACGGCTCCCTGACCGACCGGATGGACAGTATTGAGCGCCGGCTGGAGTCGGGCGAATTTGCGGTGGCGGCACAGGCAGCAGGATCACAGGGAGCGCGCACATCTGCCGATCCGGCGGAAAAACCGGCGCTGCCCAAGGCAATACCGGAGGATATTCAGCAGATCATAAAGAACTGGAGGGCGATACTCTCCGAGACAGGCGGCGTCGCCAGGCAGTATTTGAACAAGGCGATTCCCACGCTCGGAGCGGACGGAGATCTGCTTTTGGTTTTTGACGATGCGACGGCATATGCATATCTGAACGAGGATCGGGCAGGAAGCATGAGCGGCTTTCGGAGCCTTATCGAGGCGCGGGCGGCGAAGGAGGTTGCGGTTGCGCTCCGTCTCAACGAGAGCGGACGCACTGCGAAGGAGGTCGTGCCGGACCTGCGCGCCGTGATCCACATGGACATTGAAGAAGAAAATTTTGACGAATAAGTTCACATCATAAACAGGAGGTTTTTTCATGGCAAAGCGAGGTGGATTTCCGGGCGGTATGCCGGGAAACATGGGCAATTTGATGAAACAGGCGCAGAAAATGCAGAAGCAGATGGAGGAAGCCCAGAAGGCGCTGGAGGAGCAGGAGATTACGGCAAAGTCCGGCGGCGGCGCGGTTGAGATCACCATGTCCGGCAAGCGGGAGGTCACAAAGGTGAAGCTGTCCGAGGAAGTTGTGGATCCGGACGATATCGAGATGCTGGAGGATCTGATTATGGCGGCGACCAACGAGGCACTGCGCCAGATTGAGGAAGCATCTCAGAAATCCATGGCAAACATTACCGGAGGGCTGGGCGGAGGACTTCCGTTCTGATGGATTATTACAGCAGTGAAATATCAAACTTGATTGAGGAATTGTCCTCTCTTCCCGGCATAGGGGCAAAGTCTGCGCAGCGGCTTGCGTTTCACATATTGAATATGCCGATTGACCGGGTGGAGGCGCTGTCCCATGCAATGCTCTCGGCAAAGCAGAACGTGCGGTACTGCAAATCCTGCTTCAATTTGACGGATCAGGAGATCTGCCCGATCTGCAGTGACACAAAACGGGATCACAAGACCATTATGGTGGTAGAAAACACCCGCGATCTGGTGGCGTATGAGAAGACCGGAAAATTTGAGGGGGTTTATCACGTTCTGCACGGAGCCATCTCGCCGATGCTGGGAATTGGCCCCGGTGACATCCGGCTCAAGGAGCTGATGATCCGGCTGGAGGCGGATGTGGACGAGGTCATTATCGCCACCAACTCCAGCCTGGAGGGAGAGACTACGGCGATGTACATCAGCAAGCTGATCAAGCCGACCGGGATCAAGGTCACGAGGATCGCCAGCGGAGTGCCCGTGGGCGGCGATCTGGAATACATAGATGAAGTGACGCTTCTGAGGGCGCTGCAGGGCAGGATCGAATTATAAACAGTTCAGAGCCGCATCTATTTTTCGACATCCATCATCGTCCCAATAAAGAACGGGATGTTATTCTCGCAATCAATGAGCATATACACAAAAGGTCTGTCAAGATATACGCGCTTTGGCTCCTGCGGTCCTGGGTCTGTAAGGAGCTCTTTCATCTTGAAAATGGTTACTGCACCGGCCTTTGTTTTTTTCTCGTCTATCGAGATAAAGGTTTTGTGCAGAACGCTGTCGATATAGATATTGCCTTGCATAGAGTCACCAAGCCCGTTAAATTCCGCGTTATCAGGGTCAAAGGCCTTGGGCATGCCCATTTCCTTAAGAATCTCAGACATCTCCACACAATACTCCGTCTCAAACTTCGGAATAGAGGTTTCAACGGTGTCATACTGAGGATTTGCCAGCATCGCGCTCAGCGATTTACCGTCGAGGAATGCAATATAATCAGACACGCTTACCCCCTCATTTGGGAGCATTGCCACAAAGGCATACTTGTTGTCTTTGTAATGCTTCACAAAGCCGGTTGCTTTTTCGTCCTCAAGGTAGGTGCCCTCGGAGCTGTACATAAATTTGACCTCCTGTTTGGTTCCGTCTTCCTTGGTGAACTTGCCGTCTCTCACCTGATTCTTTTTGTAAATTCTGGACCACTCTGCTTCAAAGGCAAGAGCGTTCACAAGATACATAACTGTAAAATCCTCCGGCGGAACCTGATCCAGGATCTTCGGGATCATTTTATCCGTTTTCTGTTTTACCCAGTTGTTGATATCCTTGCAGGTTTGACCATTAAACGGCGTCTGGTAAATATCTGCGCCATAGTAATCGGCATTGGCCTGCAGAAAGTCTTGATTGACCGTAAAACGCTTGTCTTCGGTAAACCAGATGGAATTGGCAAGGCTCAGCTTATATTTTTCGCCCTGCGGAAGGTTTTTCATATAGCTGTAAAGATACAGATTCAGCTCCTCTGTGGTCATGCCAAGAACCGCTTCCATCTGCTCCAGCGTTTCATCTTCCGCGCCATTCGCAGTCATGGCCAGGGCACAAAGAACCGACAAGGGTGAAATAAGCGTGTTCTCACCACTTTTTTCACTTGCTTTGAAAAGTCGGACTGCGAAATCGGTAACATCCGCATTGTGTGTGCCAAGCTCATCCGGAGCACTCACCTTATTGGGTCTAACGCCTTTCATCAGATCCTTTGCCTGCACTTTCATGGAGAACATCTCTGCCGTCCTTCCGGGCAGGATCGACCATACAGCAGCAATCAGACAAAATGGGATGCACAGAGCCAAAATGCGGATACGGGTTCTCCTGCGTTGTTCTATTCTCTTTTCGCTGCGACGGAATACCTCCGCCGTGCATTCGTCTAATTCTCTCATAATAACAGCTCACCATCCTCTCCAAGAATGGAGCGAAGCTCCTTTTTGGCACGATACAAAAGGTTATCCACCTGCTTGCGGTTCTTCTTCATAACCTTGGCGGCTTCCTCATAGGTCATCTCCTCAAAGTATATGAGGTGCACCACAATACGCATATTCTCCGGCAGCTTTGCTATAGCAGCGTTCACCAACCGTTTGCGCTCATCCGTGAGGACGATTTCCTCAAGAGACTTGCGCTCTTCCGTTATGTTCTGCGCCTCAGAAAGCTCCATAAAGTCGATCACTTTGCGGTGCTTCATGTAATCGAGGGCACGGCTTCTGCCGACCATATACAGATAGGTTTTCAGCGTAACCTTGAAGTTGTACCTATGCCTATGTACGACCAGATCCGAAAAGGTATCTATCGCAATATCCTCGGCGGCGTGGGTATCATGCACATAACGGTCGATGAAGAAGACGAGTCCGCGAAACAGCTCCTTCATGATAGGATTAAAGGCATTTTCATCACCATCAAGGAAACGGCGGTAGCTACTTGC
>JAFLRQ010000036.1 GCA_022511395.1 Agathobacter sp.
CGCCGTCCATCTGAGCAGCACCTGTGATCATGTTCTTAACGTAGTCAGCATGTCCGGGGCAGTCAACGTGTGCATAGTGTCTCTTCTCGGTCTCATACTCAACGTGAGCGGTAGAGATCGTGATTCCACGCTCTCTCTCTTCCGGAGCCTTGTCAATGTTCTCGAAATCGGTAGCCACGTTACCGGCTACGCGTGCAGCCAGCACCTTGGTGATTGCTGCGGTCAGGGTTGTTTTACCATGGTCAACGTGACCGATGGTACCGATATTGCAATGCGGTTTTGTTCTTTCAAATTTAGCCTTTGCCATTTGAACTATCCTCCTTCAATTTGCCCTTTCATCCGGGCTTGATCTGGTTAATATACAACTGATTTGATTATATATAAAAATTTTCCATTTTTCAAGACTTATTTCGTTCTTGTCGAAAGAACCTTGTCCTGAACGTTCTTCGGTACGGGCTCGTACTTCTCGAAGAACATGGAATAATTGCCGCGCCCCTGCGTCTTGGAACGCAGATCGGTAGAGTATCCGAACATCTCAGCAAGCGGTACAAAGCCGCGCACGATCTTGCCGCCGCCCAGATCATCCATTCCCTCGATACGGCCACGACGGGAATTGATGTCACCAATGACTTCGCCCATATACTCCTCAGGCATGGTAACCTCAACCTTCATGATCGGCTCAAGGAGAACCGGGCTTGCCTTCTGCATAGCTTCCTTGAAGCACATGGAGCCTGCAATGTGGAACGCCATCTCAGAGGAGTCAACCTCGTGGTATGATCCGTCGTAGACGGTCGCATGAACGCCAACCACAGGGAATCCGCCCAAGGAGCCTGCCTTTGTGGCCTCCTCGATACCCTCGCCGACTGCCGGGATATACTCCTTCGGAATCGCACCGCCGACCACCTCGGAATCGAACTTGAACAGCTCCTCTCCGTTGGCATCCATCGGCTCAAAGCGCACCTTGCAGTGTCCGTACTGTCCACGTCCACCGGACTGCTTTGCATACTTGTATTCCTGATCCACCGGCTTCGTAAAGGTCTCCTTGTACGCAACCTGCGGAGCGCCCACGTTCGCCTCAACCTTGAACTCACGAAGAAGACGGTCAACAATGATCTCCAAATGGAGCTCACCCATACCCGCGATAATCGTCTGGCCGGTCTCCGGATTGGTGTGCGCACGGAAGGTCGGATCCTCCTCTGCAAGCTTTGCGAGCGCCTCGCCCATCTTGCCCTGTCCAGCCTTTGTCTTCGGCTCAATCGCAAGCTCAATAACCGGCTCCGGGAACTCCATGGACTCCAGAATTACCGGGTGCTGGTCGTCGCAGATGGTATCGCCGGTGGTTGTGAATTTAAATCCAACCGCAGCCGCGATATCGCCGGAATAGACGATTTCCAGCTCCTCTCTCTTGTTGGCGTGCATCTGAAGGATACGCCCGATGCGCTCCTTCTTGTCCTTCGTCGCGTTCAGCACATAGGAACCGGCCTTGCAGACTCCTGAGTAAACGCGGAAGAACGCCAGCTTGCCCACGAAGGGATCCGCCATGATCTTGAATGCCAGAGCGGAAAACGGCTCTTCGTCCGAAGAATGCCTCTCAACCTCATTGCCCTGCAGATCGACACCCTTAATTGCCGGGATATCGGTCGGTGCCGGCATATACTCTAAAACTGCATCCAGAAGCTTCTGTACGCCCCTGTTGCGGTAAGCGGAACCGCAGCATACCGGAACAGCGGTACACTCGCAGGTCGCCTTGCGGAGAACTGCCTTCATTTCTTCTACGGAAGGCTCTTCTCCCTCTAAATACATCATCATCAGGTCATCATCCAACTCGCAGACCTTCTCGACCAGCTCGTTGCGGTACTCTGCCGCCTGATCTGCCATATCGCCGAGATCATCGCTGACAGTGATGTCATCACCCTTGTCATCGTTGTAGATATAGGCCTTCATCTCGAACAGATCAATGATTCCCTTGAAGTCATCCTCTTTGCCGATGGGCAGTTGGAGGATGATCGCATTTTTACCTAATCTTGAACGAATCTGCTCAACAGCTCCGTAAAAGTTCGCGCCCAGGATGTCCATCTTGTTGATGAACGCCATTCTCGGCACGTTGTAGGTATCAGCCTGACGCCACACATTCTCTGACTGAGGCTCTACACCACCCTTTGCACAGAAGACACCAACGGCGCCGTCCAATACGCGGAGTGAACGTTCCACCTCAACCGTAAAGTCTACGTGTCCGGGAGTATCGATAATGTTGATTCGATGCTCGAGCGCGCCGGCCTTTGGCTTGGTGAACTCCTCCAGCGTCCAGTGGCAGGTAGTCGCGGCTGAAGTGATCGTGATACCTCTCTCCTGCTCCTGCTCCATCCAGTCCATGGTCGCCGTGCCTTCGTGAGTATCACCAATTTTGTAATTAACACCAGTGTAATACAGAATACGCTCAGTCAATGTGGTCTTACCGGCATCGATGTGAGCCATAATTCCGATATTTCTGGTTCTCTCAAGTGGATATTCTCTTCCAGCCAAGGTTTTCTCCTCCTATTAGAATCTGTAATGCGCGAAGGCCTTGTTTGCCTCTGCCATCTTGTGCATATCTTCTTTTCTCTTCACAGCCGCACCGGTATTGTTCGCTGCGTCCATGATCTCGTTTGCCAGCCTCTCCTCCTGCGTCTTCTCGCCTCTCGCGCGGGAGAAATTCGTCAGCCAGCGAAGCGCGAGTGCCTGACGGCGGTCCGGACGAACCTCAATCGGCACCTGATAGGTTGCTCCGCCGACACGTCTTGCTTTGACCTCAAGCGCCGGCATCACATTGTTCATTGCCTCCTCGAACACCTCAAGAGCAGGCTTTCCTGTCTTTTCCTCAACTCTGGAAAATGCACCGTACACAATCTTCTGCGCAACGCCCTTCTTGCCATCCAGCATGATGTAGTTGATCAGCCGGGTAACTACTTTGTCGTTGTACAGCGGATCTGCCAGTACATCTCTCTTCCAATTATGTCCTTTACGTGGCACGTTACTTCCCTCCTTAACTAATAATTTGTGTTAAATCAACGGTACTCACATGTGTCTCTCTAATGTGTTGTGCTCATATATTTCCTGTGAAATAATTCCAACACTAACCTACTAGCTCTGTTTGTGATACTATCGTCGCGCCGACGGCTTACTTCCCAGCCTTCGGTCTCTTGGCGCCGTACTTGGAACGGGCCTGCTTGCGATTCGCAACACCTGCGGTATCAAGTGTTCCGCGGATGATATGATAACGTGTACCGGGTAAATCCTTCACACGTCCGCCGCGAATCAGCACAACACTGTGCTCCTGCAGATTGTGGCCCTCGCCCGGAATGTAGCTTGTCACTTCGATTCCGTTGGAGAGACGAACTCTTGCAATCTTGCGCAGAGCGGAGTTAGGTTTCTTAGGAGTGTTCGTCTTAACGGCTGTGCACACGCCGCGCTTCTGCGGAGAAGACGCGTTGATCGGCCTCTTCTGCAGAGAGTTGTAGCTTCTCTGAAGTGCCGGTGATGCAGACTTCTTAACAGCGGTCTGACG
Source organism: Agathobacter sp. (assembly GCA_022511395.1). Taxonomy (GTDB): domain Bacteria; phylum Bacillota; class Clostridia; order Lachnospirales; family Lachnospiraceae; genus Roseburia. Next base: position 3,545 of record JAFLRQ010000036.1, read on the forward strand.
TCCCTTTCTAACTAACTGGTTGAATGTTGGCATTGATTTCACCTCCTGTAATTTATTTTTGCCCGTGCGGCCGGACACCATACGGTGCCCACAACACGTGCTGTAGTATTATACAAGTTTCCCACCAAATTGTCAAGAAAATTCGGAGGAAACTGTATTACTCCTTAAATTTCATCCTCTGACACTGTGATCGTCGGGATGAGCTGCTCCGGCTCCTCCTCCGGCACGACAGCTTCCTGATCATCGAAGGAAATCTCCTCCTCCTCATTGATGTCACTGTCAAGCTGAATGCTGCGGTAGCGTTTCATTCCGGTTCCCGCCGGGATCAGCTTTCCGATGATTACGTTCTCCTTCATACCGATCAACGGATCGATCTTGCCCTTGATGGCCGCCTCCGTGAGCACCTTGGTGGTCTCCTGGAAGGACGCTGCCGACAGGAAGGAATTCGTGGCGAGAGACGCCTTGGTAATTCCCAAAAGAACCTGCGAGCCCTCTGCGAGCTTTTTGCCCTCAGCCTCAAGCCTCTCATTTGTCTCTAAGAAGTCGAGCGCATCCACCATGCTTCCCGGCAGCCAGTCGGAATCTCCGTTGTCCTCGACACGGATCTTCTGCAGCATCTGACGCACAATGACCTCGATGTGCTTGTCGTTGATTTCCACACCCTGCAGGCGATACACGCGCTGTACCTCGCGGAGCATGTAATCCTGCACGGCACGAACGCCCTTGATCTTTAAGATATCATGCGGATTGACCGAACCTTCCGTAAGCTCGTCACCGGCCTCCAGCATCACTCCATCCGTGATCTTTAAGCGGGAACCGTAGGGGATCAGATAAGTCTTGGTCTCCCCGTCCTCCGGATTGGTCACAATGACCTCACGCTTTTTCTTGGTATCCTTAATCGTGGCGATTCCGGCAAACTCGGTGATAATTGCGAGTCCCTTCGGCTTGCGCGCCTCGAAAATTTCCTCGACACGGGGAAGACCGTGTGTAATATCGTTTCCTGCCACACCTCCGGCATGGAAGGTTCTCATAGTCAGCTGCGTGCCCGGCTCGCCGATGGACTGTGCCGCGATAATACCAATCGCCTCACCGACCTGCACTGCCTGGCCGGTCGCCATGTTCGCCCCGTAGCACTTTGCGCACACACCCATATGGGAGCGGCAGGTCAGAATCGTGCGGATTTTTACGCGCGTGATCGGGTTCCCCTTCTCGTCCACACCGGAATTTACCACCTTCGCGGCACGGCGCGGCGTAATCATATGGTTCGCTTTGACGATCACATTGCCGTCCTTGTCACAGATTGTATTGCACGAGAACCGCCCGGTAATGCGCTCCTGAAGGCTCTCAATTTCCTCCTTGCCCTCCATAAATGCCTTTACGATCATTCCCGGGATCTCGCGGTCAGTGCCCGCACAGCAGTCCGACTCGCGGACGATCATGTGCTGCGACACGTCAACAAGACGCCTGGTCAGGTAACCGGAATCGGCGGTACGAAGAGCCGTGTCAGACAGTCCCTTGCGGGCGCCGTGCGCTGACATGAAATATTCCAATACATCCAGTCCTTCACGGAAATTGGACTTGATTGGAAGCTCAATGGTGCGTCCCGTCGTATCCTGCATCAAACCGCGCATTCCCGCAAGCTGTTTAATCTGTTTGTCGGAACCACGGGCTCCGGAATCTGACATCATGAAAATATTATTGTATTTATCCAGACTGGACAACAGCGTTTCGGTCAGCTCATTGTCCATCTCTCTCCATGTTTCGGTCACTTCCTTGTAACGCTCTTCCTCAGTGATGAGACCACGCCTGTACTGCTTTGCAATCCGGTCAACCGTGTTCTGCGCTTTCTCAATCATCGCCGGCTTCTGCGGCGGCACTGTCATATCGGAAATGGATACTGTCATGGCTGCCTGCGTCGAATACTTGTAGCCCATCGCCTTAATATCGTCCAGCACCTCCGCGGTTCTGGTCGCACCGTGAATGTCGATGACCTTCTCCAAAATCCGCTTGATCTGGGGTCTTCCGACATGGAAGTCAATCTCCAGCCGAAGCGCTTCCTCCGGTGTCGAGCGGTCCACGTATCCCAGATCCTGCGGGATAATTTCATTAAAGATCAAAAGTCCGAGGGTTGTCTGGATAAAGCCCTCTGTCTCAGTCCCATCCGTCATCTGCACCCTGCGGCGCACATAGATCGGCTGGTGAAGGGTGATCTCCCCATTCTCGTATGCCAAAAGCGCCCGGTTCATGCTGGAAAAACGATAGCCAAACAGATCCATCGGCGTGCAGAGCACTCTGCGGTTGCGGTCCGTCACATCCTCAAACCATATCAGGTCATAAAGCCCAAGCTCGCTCTTTCCCGTCTTTTCATCCGGTGTCGTAAGCTTTCTCAGCTCCTCGATGTCCGTGTAAACACGCTCGGAAACCGGCACTGCATCCTTCTGCTCGCTGCGGTCTGCAAGCTTGTGCATGGTCAGATAGTACACTCCAAGCACCATATCCTGAGACGGCACGGCCACCGGTCCGCCGTCGGACGGTTTCAGCAGGTTATTCGGGGACAGAAGCATAAACCGGCACTCCGCCTGCGCTTCCACGGACAGCGGAAGATGAACCGCCATCTGATCTCCGTCAAAGTCCGCATTGAACGCGGTACATACCAGCGGGTGCAGCTTAATCGCCTTGCCCTCAACCAGAATCGGCTCAAACGCCTGAATTCCCAGACGGTGCAGTGTAGGTGCACGGTTGAGCATCACCGGATGCTCTTTGATGACCTCCTCGAGGACATCCCACACCTCCGGCTGCAGGCGCTCCACCATCTTCTTTGCGCTCTTGATATTGTGCGCAGTCCCGTTAAGCGCCAATTCCTTCATAACAAAAGGCTTAAACAGCTCGATCGCCATTTCCTTTGGCAGACCGCACTGATAAATTTTCAGCTTCGGCTCCACGCAGATAACCGAACGTCCGGAATAGTCCACGCGCTTGCCCAGCAGGTTCTGACGGAAACGTCCGCCCTTTCCCTTTAACATATCTGACAATGACTTCAACGCACGGTTTCCGGGTCCGGTAACCGGACGGCCTCTGCGGCCATTGTCGATCAGGGCATCGACCGCCTCCTGCAGCATGCGCTTCTCGTTGCGCACGATGATATCCGGCGCACCGAGATCCAGCAGTCTGCGCAGACGATTGTTGCGGTTGATAATTCTGCGGTACAGATCGTTCAGGTCAGAAGTCGCAAAACGGCCTCCGTCCAGCTGGACCATCGGACGCAGATCCGGCGGAATCACCGGGATTACCGTCATAATCATCCACTCCGGCTTGTTGCCGGACTCGCGGAATGCCTCCACGACCTCGAGGCGCTTGATGATGCGGGCGCGTTTCTGTCCGCTGGAATTCTCAAGCTCGCTCTTCAAATCCTGCGAATCCTTCTCAAGATCAATCGCCTCGAGAAGCTCCCGGATCGACTCCGCGCCCATCCCAACACGGAACGCATTGCCGTACTGCTCTCTGGCGTCCTGATACTCCGCCTCCGTCAGCACCTGCTTGTAGGCCATAGAGGTAGTGCCGGGATCCAGCACAATGTAGGACGCAAAGTAGAGCACCCGCTCCAGCACGCGCGGCGACAGGTCGAGAATCAGTCCCATACGCGACGGGATTCCCTTAAAATACCAAATATGAGAGACAGGAGCTGCCAGCTCAATATGTCCCATGCGTTCTCTTCGCACGCTGGACTTGGTAATCTCCACCCCGCAGCGATCGCAGACAACGCCTTTATAACGGATCTTCTTATATTTGCCGCAATGGCACTCCCAGTCCTTCTGCGGTCCGAAAATCTTCTCACAGAACAGACCATCCTTCTCCGGTTTCAAGGTTCTGTAGTTGATGGTCTCGGGCTTCTTGACCTCGCCATGCGACCACTCTCTGATCTTTTCCGGCGACGCCAGCCCAATCTGGATTGCGTCAAACTGCATAGACTGGTTCGTGTCGTTATTATTGTTTTCTGGCATGGTGTGACACTCCTTCCCAATTAATCTTCGTCATCAAGATCTTCGTCGTCGAGGTCTTCATCGTCATCATAATCGTCAAGATCCTCTCCGTCGTCGTAGTACTCCTCGTCGTCGTACTCATCGTCCTCGACGTTCACAAGCTCCTCGTTCTCCGCATCGAATTCCTGTCGGGTAAAGCCGTGTTTTTCGAAGGACTCGCTGTCCTCAAACGCATAATCCTTGTCGTTGCCGATGATCGCGTTGATATCGGTATTGCCATACTCACTGGTCTCAATCAGCTCTATCTCATTGCGCTCCTCATCGAGCACCTTGACATCCAGCCCAAGAGACTGGAGCTCTTTCAGAAGCACCTTGAAGGACTCCGGAATGCCCGGCTCTGGAATGTTGTCTCCCTTGATGATCGCCTCGTAGGTCTTCACACGGCCTACCACATCGTCGGACTTCACCGTCAAAATTTCCTGCAGGGTATATGCGGCGCCGTATGCCTCCAACGCCCATACCTCCATCTCTCCGAAACGCTGTCCGCCAAACTGCGCTTTTCCGCCCAGCGGCTGCTGGGTAACCAGAGAGTACGGTCCGGTCGAGCGCGCATGGATCTTGTCATCTACCAGGTGGTGCAGCTTCAGATAATGCATGTGTCCGATTGTGACCTTGCTGTCGAAAAACTCACCGGTTCGGCCGTCGCGGAGCTGTACCTTTCCGTCTCTGGAAATCGGCACGCCCTTCCAGACGCTCCTGTGATCCCTGTTTTTCGACAGATAGTCCATCACTTCCTCAAGAAGTGAATCCTTGTACTTGTCGTAAAAGCATTCCGTCACGCCCTCTTTTGCAGCCTCCTGCGCGTCAAACGGCATGTTGACATAGTCGTTGGCCAACTCCAGCGTATCCTGAATGTCAATTTCCTTCGCACCGTCAAACACCGGAGTCTCGATGTTAATGCCCAGCGCCTTCGCTGCGAGGCTCAGGTGAATCTCAAGCACCTGCCCAATGTTCATTCGGGAAGGCACGCCCAGCGGATTCAACACAATATCCAGCGGTCGTCCGTTCGGCAAAAACGGCATATCCTCCACCGGCAGCACGCGGGAAACAACACCCTTGTTTCCATGGCGTCCGGCCATCTTGTCACCGACCGAAATCTTACGTTTCTGCGCAATATAGATACGGACAGACTCGTTCACGCCCGGAGACAGCTCATCGCCGGCCTCTCTCGTGAACACCTTGGATGCCACGACAATTCCGTATGCACCGTGCGGCACTTTTAGGGAAGTATCGCGCACCTCGCGCGCCTTCTCGCCGAAAATTGCGCGCAGCAGGCGCTCTTCCGCGGTAAGCTCGGTCTCTCCCTTCGGAGTCACCTTTCCGACAAGGATGTCACCTGCGCGAACCTCCGCGCCCACACGGATGATTCCCCTCTCGTCCAAATCCTTCAGCGCATCGTCGCCGACGCCCGGAACATCTCTCGTGATTTCCTCCGGTCCCAGCTTGGTATCGCGGGACTCCACCTCATACTCTTCCATATGGATAGAGGTGTACACATCATACTCCACCAGACGCTCGCTCAAAAGAACCGCATCCTCGTAGTTGTAGCCTTCCCATGTCATAAAGCCGATCAGCGGGTTCTTGCCCAGAGCCAGCTCTCCGTTGGCGGTGGAGGGACCGTCTGCAATGACCTCTCCCGCCTCGATCTTCTGCCCCTTAAAAACAATCGGTCTCTGGTTGTAGCAGTTGGATTGGTTGCTGCGGGCAAACTTCGTCAGGCGGTATTCTCTGCGGCTGCCGTCCTCCTCGCGCACAACAATGCGGTTTGACTCCGAGCTCTCAACCACGCCCGCCGCCTTTGCAACCACGCAGACGCCGGAATCCACTGCTGCCTTGGTCTCCATACCGGTTCCGACGACCGGCACCTCCGTAGTGAGGAGCGGCACAGCCTGACGCTGCATGTTGGAACCCATCAGCGCGCGGTTTGCGTCATCGTTCTGCAGGAACGGAATCAAGGCAGTTGCCACCGAGAACACCATCTTCGGGGACACATCCATAAAGTCAAACAGCGCCTTGTCATACTCCTGCGTCTCCTCGCGGTAACGGCCGGACACGGAGCTTCGGACAAAATGCCCGTTCTCATCCAGCTTTTCGTTCGCCTGCGCCACATGGTAATTATCCTCCTCGTCCGCGGTCATGTACACAACCTCGTCCGTAACGCGGGGATTCTCCATATCCGTCTTATCAATCCTGCGGTACGGAGCCTCAACAAATCCGTACTCGTTAATCCTTGCATAGCACGCCAGGGAGTTGATCAGTCCGATGTTCGGACCTTCCGGCGTCTCAATCGGGCACATTCTGCCATAGTGGCTGTAGTGCACGTCACGCACCTCAAATCCGGCGCGGTCTCTCGACAAACCGCCGGGTCCCAGTGCGGAGAGACGTCTCTTATGGGTCAGCTCGCCCAGCGGGTTGTTCTGATCCATGAACTGTGACAGCTGGGAAGAACCGAAAAACTCTTTGACCGCCGCTGTCACCGGCTTGATATTGATCAGGCTCTGCGGGGAAATGCCCTCCTGATCCTGCGTCGTCATGCGCTCGCGCACAACTCTCTCCAGACGGGACAGACCGATCCGGTACTGATTCTGCAGCAGTTCTCCCACCGCGCGGATACGCCGGTTGCCCAGATGGTCGATATCGTCGTCATTGCCGAGCCCCCACTCCAAATGCATATTGTAACTGATGGACGCAAAAATATCGTCCTTCGTGATGTGTTTCGGAATCAGATCCGCAATATTCCGCTTAATCGCCTCAATGCGGTCCTCCGCAGTCGTGTGCTCCTCCATAATCTGAGCCAAAACCGGATAATAAACCAGCTCTGTCACTCCGATGGCCCTCGGATTCTCAATCTCCGGAATCCATGTACTGATATCCACCATCATCGAAGAGAGCACCTTCACATTTCTGGTCTCTGTCTGGATCATCACGGAAGGAACCGCCGCATTCTGGATCTGCTCTGCCATCTCGCGGGATACTGTCGTGCCCGCCTTCGCCATCACCTCTCCGGTGGTCGGATCCAGCACATCCTCTGCCAGAACATGTCCATTGATGCGGTTCTTAAACGCCAATTTTTTGTTGAATTTATAACGCCCCACTTTCGCGAGGTCATACCGTCTTGGGTCAAAAAACATTGCCGTAATCAAACTCTCCGCGCTTTCCACAGAGAGCGGCTCACCCGGACGGATCTTTTTGTACAGCTCTAATAAGCCCGCCTCAAAGCTTCCCTGCGGCTCGCGCTCGGTGATCGCCGGGTCCTTCTGAAGAGAGGCCATGATCTTTGGCTCCTCGCCAAACATATCGATAATCTGCTGGTTTGTGCCGACGCCCAGCGCACGCAGAAGCACCGTGATCGGAACCTTGCGGGTCCGGTCCACACGCACACTGAACACGTCATTGGAATCCGTCTCATACTCCAGCCATGCACCGCGGTTTGGAATAACGGTGCAGGAGTACAGGGTCTTGCCCAGCTTGTCGTGGGTAACTCCATAATATATGCCCGGAGAACGCACCAACTGGCTGACGATGACACGCTCTGCACCGTTGATCACAAACGTGCCCGTCTCAGTCATCAGCGGGAGGTCGCCCATGAAAATCTCATGCTCGTTGATCTCGTCCGTCTCCTTGTTGTGGAGTCTCACTTTGACCTTCAATGGTGCCGCGTAGGTCGCGTCTCGCTCCTTACACTCTGCAATTGTGTATTTCACATCGTCCTCACACAATGTGAAATCGACAAATTCCAGACTCAGGTGACCGCTGTAATCAGCAATCGGGGAGATGTCTGCAAACGCCTCTTTTAACCCCTCCTCCAGAAACCATCGATAGGAATCCTTCTGGACTTCGATCAGGTTCGGCATCTGCAGGACTTCTTTCTGCCTCGAATAACTCATACGCATGCCTTTGCCAGCCTTGACTGGACGTATTCTGTTTCTCTCCATATGACGTTTCACCTCTCGTTTTTATTTGCGCCACCTAAAAAAGGCGTGAAAATGCCTATTGCACCATAATAATGCAACCTATACTATACAACAAAAAAATGGAAATTGCAAGAAAAATTTGAAAGAAATTAAAAAAAGACCCTGCACACTTTGTGTGCAGGGCAATAAATGAATTACTTTAATGTAACCTTAGCTCCCTCAGCCTCAAGCTTCGCCTTGATATCATCGGCGGTAGCCTTGTCAGCCTGCTCCTTCAAAATCTTCGGAGCGCCGTCAACAACATCCTTTGCCTCTTTCAGTCCAAGGCCGGTCACTTCACGAACCACCTTGATTACCTTAACCTTGTTCGGGCCTACATCGGTCAGCTCAACGTCGAACTCGGTCTTCTCCTCAGCCGCCGCTGCACCGGAATCTGCTGCTGCCGCAACTACAACGCCTGCCGCTGCAGATACTCCAAACTCCTCCTCGCAAGCCTTTACGAGCTCGTTCAGCTCTAACACACTCATCTCTTTGATCGCATCAATAAACTCTGCGGTTGTCATCTTTGCCATGATTTTTTCCTCCATTCAATTTGTTTTGATCCTGATATCCTATTATTCCGCTGCCGGAGTCTCTGCCGCCGGCTCCTCTGCCGGAGCTTCTGCTGCAGGTTCTTCCGCTGCCGCCTCTGCCGCTGGCTCTTCCGTTGCCGGTGCCGCCTCTACCGCGGCATCTGCCGCTCCGCCCTTCTCCGCGATCTGACTCAGAACGCGGGCAAGGTTGCTGATCGGTGACTTCAAGCTGCCAAGCAATTTGGAAATAAGAACCTCTCTTGACGGGATCTTTGCAATTTCCTTCATGCCCGCTGCATCGTAGAAGACCCCTTCAACAATGCCTGCCTTGATCTCTAACGCCGGAGCCTTCTTCGCAAACTCAGCCAGAAGTCTTGCCGGTGCGGTGGCGTCGTCTTTAGAGACAGCAAAAGCGTTCGGTCCTTCCAGCACATCCTTCAGACTCTCATACTCGGTTCCCTCAACTGCGCGGCTCACCAGAGTATTCTTGTATACCTTGTAGGATACGCCCGCCTCTCTCAACTGCTTGCGCAGCAGAGTGTCCTCGGCAACAGTAAGTCCACGGTAATCAACAACCACAACTGTCTGCGAGTCCTTGATCACATCGGAAATCTCCTGAACGATCGGCTGTTTTAATTCTACCTTTGCCACATTCATTACCTCCTCATTTTATTTTCCCATTCTGACGGGCATTGCCCTGTCCTGAATGATTACATCTTGCCTAAAAAACCTCTCTATTCCGAAGAACAGAGAGGCAATAAACATTTTAAGATGCGGACATCTGTAAAATTCCCTCGGTAGGCGCTTCCGCAACTTACATCTGAATCCCAAATGCAAATGAACGGCTTCTTACATCTTACGATACCTACTGTCTTCGGCAATATGCTTTGTCATTATAATATGGTCTCCCGCATATGTCAACCACTTTTGCGGGATTTGCTTGAAATTGGTCTAAAGTGCTCCTTACTGCGCAATCTTAGCTACATTCAGCTTGACGCCGGGGCCCATCGTAGAGGTCAGTGTCGCGCTCTTGATAAACTGTCCCTTTAAGCTTGACGGCCTCGCCTTGTTGATTGCACCCATAAGAGCCTGGAAGTTGTCGTTTAACTGCTCGTTTGCAAAGGATGCTTTTCCCACTGGCACGTGGATAATGTTTGTCTTGTCCAAACGATACTCAATCTTACCTGCCTTAATGTCATCGACAGCCTTGGCGATGTCCATGGTAACCGTTCCGGCCTTCGGGTTCGGCATTAAACCCTTCGGTCCGAGAACACGTCCCAGACGTCCCACGACACCCATCATGTCCGGTGTGGCAACTACGACATCAAAATCCAGCCATCCATCGTTCTGAATCTTCGGAATCAGCTCCTCGCCTCCAAAGTAATCAGCCCCTGCTGCCTGCGCCTCATCGAGCTTGGTTCCCTTCGCGAAAACCAGAACCTTGACGGTCTTTCCGGTCCCGTGCGGCAGAACTACCGCGCCGCGGATCTGCTGCTCTGCGTGACGTCCGTCGCAGCCTGTTCTAAGATGGAGTTCGATGGTCTCATCAAACTTCGCTGTGGCATTCTTCTTGACGATCTCAATCGCCTCGCCCACATCATAGAGATTGGTCTTATCGAATGTCTTCACAGCGTCCTGATATTTCTTTCCTCTTTTCATTTTCCAAAAACCTCCTTGTGGTGTATTCGGGTAGGAACTGCCCTCCCACTAAAATCAATGTCTCTGCCCCTCCCTGTCAACGGGGACGGCCGCAGTCATTGGAATTAATCCACTACCTCAACGCCCATGGATCTCGCAGTTCCGGCGATCATGCTCATGGCAGCCTCAACGGATGCGGCGTTCAAATCCGGCATCTTCAGCTCTGCGATCTCTCTGACCTGCGCCTTGGTAATCTTGGCAACCTTCGTCTTGTTCGGCACGCCCGAGCCGGACTTAATGTTGCACGCCTTCTTGATGAGTACCGGAGCGGGCGGAGTTTTGGTGATGAAACTGAAACTTCTGTCCGCATACACGGTAATGACTACAGGGATAATTAAGTCGCCCTGATCGGCTGTCTTTGCATTAAACTGCTTGGTGAACTCCACGATGTTGACACCGTGCTGACCAAGGGCCGGACCAACCGGTGGTGCCGGCGTTGCCTTCCCGGCAGGGATCTGCAGCTTAATGTATCCTTCTACTTTCTTTGCCATTGGAATTGCCTCCTTCTAATGCCCCGTCTGAGGCATTGCAATTAGTTTACTCTCCTAACTTCAGCGAAACTTACTTCTACCGGTGTTTCGCGACCGAACAGCTCCACATTAATCGTAACTGTCTGCTTATTGTGGTTCATCGACGTAATCACGCCCGTGGTGTCCTTCCAGACACCGCCGATCACGACGATCAGATCTCCCTCGACGAAATCAACCACAACATTTTCCGTCTTAATTCCGAGCGGTCTCATCTCGGCATCTGTGAGAGGTACAGGCTTACTTCCCGGACCGACGAATCCGGTCACGCCTCTGGTATTGCGAACCACATACCATGTGTCGTCGTTCATAATCATATGAATCAGCACATAGCCCGGGAACAGCTTCTTGGACACCTGTTTCTTGACGCCGTTCTTAACCTCCGTCACTTCCTCCAACGGAACCCGAACCTCAAGAATCTGGTCCTCCAGATGTCTGTTCTCGATCGTCTTGTCAATATTCGCTTTGACTTTGTTCTCATAGCCTGAGTAGGTATGAACTACATACCAGTTCGCTTCTGCCATAAAATGCCTCCTAAATGTTACAGACCAATCAGGTAATTCACGCCGTACTGGATGATCCAGTCCAACAGCGCAATAATCAGTCCAAGCACCGCCGTCACCGCAACCACAGCAACGGTCTGTCTTGCGATCGAACTGCGCTCCGGCCAGATAATTCTTGCGAACTCAGCTTTCAATCCGGTAAACCAACTAGTCTTTGGAGCTTTTTCCATGTTTTCTGTCTGTCCCACTCCTAAACCCCTCCTTACTTGGTTTCCTTGTGTACTGTGTGGCTCTTGCAGAACCTGCAGTACTTCTTGATTTCCATCCTGTCCGGGTGAGTCTTTTTGTCCTTGGTCGTATTGTAATTACGACGCTTGCACTCAGTGCACGCTAATGTAATCTTTGTACGCACAACTTCCACCTCCGTTTTCTAAATTTGTGCACCTAAAATTAGGCATAAAAAAAAGACCTGCTTTCAAGCCCTCCCACTATATCACGATTTTTTCAATGCGTCAACACTTTTTTTAATATAGACTATTGCTTTTTTAAAAAAATGACGATATAATGTATGTGTATAAATGGACTTATACACCCTAATCATGGAAGAAGGAGGGGAAGCTTATGGCACGCATCGACAGCGCATATGCATATTACATGTCCACATATGCCAATAAGGAAATCTCTCGCTACGACGCTCACAAGAAGAGCGACCTGCGCAGAGTCTATAATCGCATTGTCAAAACAAATAAAGAATCTCCTCTATATAAAATAACGAATATGGAACGGGCCAAGCGCTACGCGATCGACATCAAGGAAAACGCGAAGTCGATCCAGAACATTGTTGCGTCCCTGTCGGACCGATATGGCTCATTCAACGATTCCTTCCAGAAAAAGGTGGCCTCCTCCTCCAACGAGGATCAGGTCGGCGTCACTTATGTCGGCGACGGAACCGAAAACGGTCAGACGGAGCAGTTTGCAATCTCTGTCGAACAGCTCGCAGCGCCGCAGGTGAACCGAGGGAACTATATGCCGGACGACGGGCATTCTCTCCGCCCCGGCTCTTACTCCTTTGACTTAAACACCAACTCCAACGCCTACGAATTCCAGTACAACGTGAGTGCCGAAGAGACAAACCTTGACATTATGAACAAGCTTGCCGGACTTGTCAACCACTCAAGTCTCGGCGTTTCCGCCGAGGTAGCGCACGACGGACAAGGCTCCAGCGCGCTTGTGCTGACCTCCCACCAGACCGGACTTCCGGACGGGACGGATTATTTATTCTCCATCTCACCGGACGCAAGCGCCGGGTCAACGGAGGCAATGGAGCTCCTTGGCATTGATCAGGTGGCAGAGTCGGCGCGCAGTTCCAGTTTTACCATTAACGGGAACACGCATTCCTCGCTCTCCAACACCTTTACAATCAACAACATCTTTGAGCTGACCCTGAAGTCAAAGACGGACGGCCAGGCCGCAAGAATCGGCTTTAAGCCCAATACAGACGCAATTGCCGACAATATTCAGACTCTCGTGGACGCATACAACCGCATCCTCGGCACTGCCGAGAATTATTCGGCAGGCGAAAGCAACCGGCTGTTGAACGATATGTCGTCCCTGTCGCGCGGTCATCGGACCTCCTTAGAATACATCGGCCTGATGGTCGGGGAAAATGCCTCCCTGACAATCGACCGCGATATCTTGGCGAGGGCGGTGGAGCCCGACCGGGCCGAAAACACCTTCACCACGCTGTCACGATTCCGCGACGCAATGGGCAGCAAGGCGGAGAATGCCGCCGTCGATCCGATGCATTACGTCAACAAGGTGGTGGTCGCTTACAAAAACCCGGGGCACAACTTTGCAACGCCCTACATCAGCTCCATCTACTCCGGCATGATGCTGGATCGCTATGTCTGAATTTACTGTGTGTCAGATATATCTGCCGCACATATAGTAAAAATAAAAAGTCAACACCTCTGACCGTATTGCGCGCAATGGTGTTGACTTTTTTGTTTTCTCACACAAATTTCTGCAATTCTTCCATCATATCCTCTTCCAGCTTCCGCAGCTGCTCGCAGAGCCGCTTGGCCTGATCGTCTGCCGCGCTGTACTGGTTGAGATACTCACTCAAGGACTTGATTCCCATGGAGCAGCCGTCCATAAGAATGCCTGCTGCCTTTTTCTCATCACCGTTTAAGGTAAGCTTTACCTCGGCGGTAAGCCACGACATTGCCTTCGCCATGGGATGCGGATCCTTCTCGTCCGCTCCCGCCTCGTCTAAGGCCGTGTGGCACTGATCCCCAAGTTTGATATGCTCCGCATTGTACTTATGAAGCATCTCCTTGAATTCCGGAGTCGTCACATACTCGCTGATCTGCTCCATGCTGCTGGTGGCCATTTTGCTTCCCGCATTGCACTCCTTCAACAGCGCAATGGTGTCGCCGTTCTTTGCTGCACTCATAACACTACCTGCCTTTCTTCTATATTTAAAGGCAGTATGTGCAGACTTTTTCCCATCCATACATGACAGGCATCAGCGATCCTGTATTTCCCGCTCCATCGCCAGCAGCTCCTCATCCTCCGGCAGCATCCGCCGCACCTGCGCCAGAACCTGCGCCGCCTGTTCCTTCATCCCGCTGTCGATCAGAAGCCTAAGCTGCCTACGGATGCCTGCGGCGAGCTCCTCCATTTCCTGAGAACGCTCCCCTCCCACAGCGGATGCACGCTCCTGTTCCGTCGGCTCCTGCAAAGCATCCGGCACCAATTTGCGTATCATATTGATCGCGGACGTCACACGGTTGCCCTCGCTTTCGTATGCCGTGAGGCACTCACAGAAATACTTCCAAAGCCCGGAATGCCCATGCATGGCAAGAAGCACCGTCTCAAAAGCGGCCTGATTTGGCATCTCGCACATTGCGCGCACAAGCGTC
>JAFLRQ010000037.1 GCA_022511395.1 Agathobacter sp.
CCGGATATGAGCGAGATCTACGACCGTGATCTGATCCTTCTTGCGAGGAAATGTGCCGCAGAGCTCTCCATTGACTTAAAGGAGGGCACTTATGTGCAGTTTACCGGGCCTGCCTATGAATCGCCGCAGGAGGTTGCCATGGCGCGCCTGCTGGGGGCAGGGGCGGTAGGAATGAGCACGGCCTGCGAGGCAGTGGCGGCGAATCACATGGGCATGAAGATTGTGGGCATTTCCTGCATCTCAAATCTAGCCAGCGGCATCTCTCCGACGCCATTGTCCCACAAGGAGGTGCAGGAGGCGGCGGACGCGGCGGCACCGAAATTTCAGGCACTGGTCACAAGCATCATAGAGAGAATCGGCAGCACAGAAAGCGGGAATGCGGAAAGGACCGGGCAGGTATGCGGGTGATTTTTTTGCACCACAGCTCTTTTGTGGTTGAGCTTGAAAATAAGGTGCTGATCTTTGACTATTTTGCGGGCGACCGCGTGAACGGGTACACCTTTAACGGAAAGCTGCCGGACTATGCAGAGGATACCGAGATTTACATGTTTGCGAGCCACAGCCATCAGGATCACTACGATCTGGACATTCTGCGCATGGCGGAGCATTTTCCGAACATCCGCTATGTGTTTTCCAAGGACATCCGCATCAGCCCGAACTTTTTAAAAAAGCACGGAATTGCCCCCGAGGTGCGCGAGCGTGTGACCTTTGTGACGGGTGGAAATACTTATCAGGTGAACGGAATGGAGATCCGGACCTATGTCTCCACCGACACGGGCGTCGCCTTTTATGTTGTGGCAGACGGCGTTTGCATGTTCCACGCGGGAGATCTGAGCGACTGGCGCATGGAGGGAGCGGGAGATCTGATTAACGGGAGAGTGCAGAGAAGCTATCGGCATGAGATCAACAAGCTCGCGGAGCTGCCGATTGACCTGGCATTTATACCGGCTGATCCAAGGCTCGGGCAGCACCAGTGTCTGGGGCTGGATTACTTTCTGAAAAATACGGACGCAAATTATGTGTTTCCGATGCACATGTGGCAGGATTACTCCGGCATTGCCGCCTACAAAAAGCGGATTTCCAACCTTGGCATGGCGGGGCGCATCATGGATATTTCTGAGGAAAATCAGGAATTTTTCTTTGAAGACGGACATTTGGTTGCGGAAAGCGGTTGAAATCCGAAAAGAGTTTCGCTATAATATTTGGAGAATTGGTGGCGGAGGACAGTCCGCTTAGACAGGATAAGAGACGGGAGGATCAAAAATGGGTGATTTTCTTATGTGTATGCTGCAGTATCTGCTGACTATGGTGGTTCTGGCGGGAGTCGGGGCAATCGGCGGATTCATCGGAATAAAGCTGCGAAAGAAAAAGGATGCGAAGGGAGAGCAGGCACAATGAAAAAAAGCTATGGCGTGAATGAACTGCGCCGGATGTATCTGGAATTCTTTGAGAGCAAGGACCACCTTGTCATGAAGAGCTTTTCTCTTGTGCCGCACAACGACAAGAGCCTGCTTCTCATCAACGCGGGCATGGCGCCGCTCAAGCCTTATTTTACCGGGCAGGAGATTCCGCCCAGGAAGCGGGTCGCCACCTGCCAGAAGTGTGTGCGTACAGGCGATATTGAGAACGTGGGAAAGACGGCCAGACATCTGACCTTTTTTGAGATGCTTGGCAATTTCTCCTTTGGCGATTATTTTAAGCATGAGGCGATTGCCTGGTCGTGGGAATTTTTAAACGGGGTGCTTGGACTCGAGGAGGACAGGCTCTACCCGTCTGTTTACGGTGAGGACGATGAGGCCTTCGACATTTGGAACAAGGAGATCGGGATTCCCGCGGAGCGGATCACCCGCTTTTACCGCGATCCCGAGACCGGAGAGTGCGATAATTTCTGGGAGCACGGGGCAGGCCCCTGCGGCCCCTGTTCGGAGATCTACTATGACCGCGGTGAGAAGTACGGCTGCGGCAAACCGGACTGCAAGGTCGGCTGCGACTGTGACCGCTTTATAGAAGTCTGGAACAACGTGTTTACCCAGTTTGAGGGCGACGGCAAGGGAAACTATGAGGAGCTGTCCCAGAAAAATATTGATACCGGAATGGGGCTGGAGCGTCTTGCTGTGGTGATGCAGGATGTGGATTCCGTGTTTGACATTGACACCATGAAGGCAATCCGCGACAAGGTCTGTGAAATGTCGCACAAGACCTACCAGACGGACGCGCTGGACGACGTCTCCATCCGACTGATCACCGACCATATCCGCTCGTCCACATTCCTTGTGTCGGACGGCGTAATGCCGAGCAACGAGGGCAGGGGCTATGTGCTCCGCCGCCTGATCCGCCGGGCCGCGCGCCACGGGAGAATGCTTGGCATAGACGGAGTCTTTTTGGCAAAGCTGTCGGAGACCGTCATCAGCGAGAGCAAGGACGGTTACCCGGAGCTGGAAGAGAAGAAAGCCTTTATCTTTAAGGTGCTGACGCAGGAGGAGGAGAGCTTCAACAAGACCATTGATCAGGGTCTTGCCATCTTGGGCGAAATGATGACGGAGATGGAGCAGAAGGGGACGAAAACCCTCTCCGGCGAAAATACCTTCAAGCTCTATGATACCTTCGGATTCCCGGTAGATCTGACGCAGGAGATTCTGGAGGAAAAGGGCTTTGACTACGATGAAGCCGGATTTAATGCCTGCATGCAGGAGCAGCGGACGCGGGCCAGAAATGCCCGGAAGGTGACAAATTACATGGGGGCGGACGCCAGCGTCTTTGAGCAGGTATCCCCTGACATCACCACGGAGTTTGTGGGCTATGATCAATTGAGCTGCCAGGCGAAGGTGACGGTGCTTGCCGCCGCTGTGGAGGACGGGGACGGGAAAACGGTCTCCGCGCTTGTGGATGCGATCTCAGAGGAGTATGGGACGATTGTCACGGACGTCACCCCGTTCTACGCCACGATGGGCGGACAGCAGGGCGACAAGGGCGTGATTGAGACGGAGGACGGCCGGTTTATCGTGGAGGATACGGTGAAGCTGGTCGGCAATAAATACGGACATGTGGGGCATATGGAGTTCGGCGTAATCAAAGTGGGCGACACAGTGACACTTTCCGTGGACGAGAGGCTTCGCGCGCAGGTCTGCCGCAACCACTCCGCAACGCATCTGATGCAGAAAGCCCTGCGCGAGGTGCTGGGGACACATGTGGAGCAGGCAGGCTCCTATCAGGACAGCGAGCGCACCAGGTTTGATTTCTCGCATTTCTCGGCAATGACGCCGGAGGAACTGAAAAAAGTCGAGGACATGGTCAATGCCAAGATTGCGGAGGGCATTCCGGTACAGACAGATGTGATGACCGTGGACGAGGCGAAGAAGACCGGCGCTATGGCACTGTTCGGGGAAAAGTATGGCGAGAAGGTAAGAGTCGTATCCATGGGAGAGTTCTCCAAGGAGCTCTGCGGCGGTACTCATGTGAAGAACACCGCGGATATCACCGCGTTTAAGATTGTTTCGGAGAACGGCGTGGCGGCCGGCGTGCGCCGGATCGAGGCGCTGACCGGGGACAATGTATTTGCCTATTATCACAGGCTGGAGGAGGAGCTTGAGGCTGCGGCACGCATAGTGAAATCCACTCCGGCAAATCTGGCGGAGCGTCTGGAGCATCTGATGGCGGAAATGAAGGCTCTGCAGAGCGAGAACGAATCCTTAAAGAGCAAGGCGGCCAAGAACGCTTTGGGAGATGTCATGGATCAGGTAGTGACGGTCAAGGGTGTGAAGCTTCTGGCGGCAAATGTCTCAGGCGTGGACATGAACGGGCTGAGGGATCTCGGCGACCAGCTCAAAGGCAAGCTGGGAGAGGGCGTTGTTGTCCTTGCGTCCGACTGTGAGGGCAAGGTGAATCTGGTTGCAATGGCGACGGATGGCGCAATGAAGCAGGGAGCCCACGCCGGAAACCTGATCAAAGCAATCGCCGGATTGGTCGGCGGAGGTGGCGGCGGACGGCCGAATATGGCTCAGGCCGGCGGCAAAAATCCGGCCGGGATAAAGGATGCAATTGCTGCGGCGGAGGGCGCACTGGAACAAATGCTGTCATAAATGAGGTTTTTTTCCAAAAGATATTGACAAAACTGATTTTTTTAGTAAAATAAATCATAGTGCAATTAGGATTGTACCTTACAGTTGATGCACAATTTCGCAACTGGAGGGAGGTTAGGAAGAGTGTCAAGTGTTATCGTAAAAGAAAATGAGTCTCTGGACAGCGCGCTGCGCCGTTTTAAGAGAAACTGCGCGAAGGCTGGGATTCAGCAGGAGATTCGCAAGCGCGAGCATTACGAGAAGCCGAGTGTGAAGCGGAAGAAGAAATCAGAAGCAGCAAGAAAAAGAAAATACAATTAATCTTTTTGCCCCCGGAATGCGTTCCGGGGGACTTTTAATCCGCACTTTGTAAGAGGCTCTGACATCCTAAGACAGGAGCTGCCACACGATCAACACAATGTAAACCACACAGAAAAGCATCATTCCGGGGTTGAGCATCAGGGTGGAAAAGCCCGTGCCGCGCGGGAGAGGCTCCCGTCCCGGCTCCAGTACAAAGCGTTTTTTTACAATGGCAATGATAAACAGCACAAAGCCTGTGATTACCGCGGCAAACAGAAGCAGCATGTATAATCCGAAAAAGATCATTGCGCCGATATGGTTGGTAAAGTACTGCATCATAAGCTCCTGATCGGAGGCTGCTTCAAGCAGCTGGTCAAAATCCAGCATTTTCATTAGCTGCCCCGCTGCGATACTCCCCAAAAAATTGACGATGGCGTGCATTGCAATGGTGATCTTCAGATTGCCGGTTTTCACATACAGAAACGCAAAGAACATGCCAAGCACCACGGCATAGGCAAACTGGTTCAGATTGCCGTGGAACAGTCCAAACATCAGGCCGGAGGTGACAATCGCAATTCCCTGTCCATAGCGCACGGTGCGGTCCACGATGACCTTGCGGAAGACATATTCCTCCACGATGGGGGCGATCACCACCATTGCCACAAAATTGACCAGCGGACTGCCGTCTGTCACGATTCCGATCAGACCGTTCTGCACGGCGCTGCCCTTTAAAATCCCGATGAACAATGTGATCATATTGCCTATGAGGTTGCTGACATAGATCAGGGCGTAGCAGATGAGAAATGCCAGCGCAAACTGTCCGGCGCTCATTTTGTGACGCTCCACCACATCCTTCTCCATTCCAGAAGCGAGCAGTAAGATCAGCGGCATTGCAAAGGCGTACACCATAACGGTGGACAGAATCAGGTTAAAACTCATGTTTTCCAGCAGCTGTGGCCAGTATTTGCCAATCAGGGTGCCGAGAACCAGCCGAAGCAGATAGAGTGCCACGGTGCCGATCAGATAACAGAAGCCCAGATAGGAAAACACCTTCTTGGGGCTTGATAATTTGCCATTAATTAACATATACGCTCCTCGCCATTTCTTGTATTTCTGTTATCATACTCCAAAAGGAGAGGTACGTCAAATGAATCTTGAAAGGATTTTTTATGGATACATCTCAGATTTTCGGGACGGAAAAAATCAGCAGGATCTTATTCCGGCTTGCGCCGCCGGTCATGCTCGCACAGCTGATTCAGGCGCTTTACAATATTATTGACAGCCTGTTTGTCGGGAGGTATTCCGATTCCGGCCTGACCGCTCTGTCAATCATTTATCCGCTGCAGCTTCTAATGATTGCCCTGGCGGTGGGAACCGGTGTCGGCATTAACACGGTCATGGCGGCAAAGCTGGGAACCGGCAGAAAAAGAGAGGCTGAGGAATATGCCGGTGTGGGAACTCCGCTGGCAGCGGCCCTATGGTTTTTGTTTGCGCTGATCTGCTGGCTGATTATGCCTGCATATGCGCGCATGTCAACCGATTCGCCGGAAATTATCGCCGATGTGATTACATATGGGCGCATTGTCTGTATCTTCAGCTTTGGCCTGTTTCTGGAAAGTATCTGGACAAAAATATTACAGGCGCAGGGCGACATGAAAACGCCGATGGCTGCGCAGATCACAGGTGCGGTTGTGAATATCATTTTAGACCCTCTGCTTATCTTTGGAATGTTCGGACTGCCTGAGATGGGGATTGCGGGCGCAGCGGCGGCTACCGTTTTTGGCCAAATTGCGGCTGCGCTGATTGTGATGAAAAAGGGCTTTCGAAAGCCCGAAGCAATCCGGGAATTTCCGCAGCGCACAGCAAAAATATTCCGCCTTGGCCTGCCGAACATATTGATGCAGTCGGCATACACCTTTTACATACTTGGGCTGAATCTGATCTTATCCACTTTTTCCGACCAGGCTGTCACAGCGCTGGGGCTCTACTATAAATGGCAGACGTTTTTCTTTATCCCGCTGGGGGCCATGCAGACCTGTATCGTACCGATTGTCAGCTTCAATTACGCCGCAGGGAATATTGACCGCTGCAAAAAGACCCTGACAACCGCAATTGGATTCGGCATGGCGCTCATGGCTTTGGGAACGCTTTGCTTTAACTGTATTCCGGCACAAATGCTTCGCGTGTTTACAAAAGATGAAGTCGTGACAGCCATTGGGAGCGTTGGATTTCATTTTGTAGGGATAAGTTTTCTTCCCATGGTGACATCCCTGACATTTCCGGTGTTTTTTCAGGCGGTCGGACAGAGTCTGAAAAGCTCGCTTTTGACCGTTATTCGCACCGTTGTGTTGTTTGTGCCGCTGGGGTTTTTGTTTTCCCGTTTTGGGTTAAACTGGTTTTGGCTGACCTTTCCGGTAACGGAGGTGATCACGACGCTTGTGGGGCTTTTGTTTTATCGCCGGTTCCTTGGCAGTGACTACGTGAGGATATCCGCCTGATAGTTTTCTTTCATTTACAGAAAATTGTGTTTGGAAGATCATTGTGCCACAAAATATGGGAAAATGGCGCTGATTTTGCAGGAAAATATCGAAAAAATGCAGGTTTTGAAAGAAAAGTTGCAAAAAATCTTCATTCACGGAGGGTTTTCCTTTGGACTCCGGTGTGTTAAACTAGAGAAAAATTGTTGAATGACGGGAGGCATACGAGCATGCGGATGAGAGATCCTTTATGGAAGAGAAAAAACTGCCGGCGCAGCCGGAGATTGTGCGCCTTTGCATTAATTTTTGCACTCCTTGCGGGGTGCGGACAATCTGCGCCGGGCACGAAGGATTCGACCGACCAGACGGAGTCTGTGCAGGGGACGGACGGAGCGGAAAATGCCGGGACGGACAGCACAGGGACGGATGGAGCGGAACAAGTCGGGACGGACAGCACAGGGACGGACGGGGCTGAAAATGCAGGGGCGGACAGTGCGGGAACTGAGAGTGAAAAGGCGGAGGCTCCGCAAAAGGAGAAGGGGGCGTTAAATTCTCTGCCGTCAAAGTACTGGCTGCCGAATAAGAATGCGGGCACGGTGGTCAGGGTAGACTATGAGACAGATGCCTACGGCAGCACAATCTCAAAATATGCCTATGTGTATCTGCCCTACGGTTATGATGAGAACAAGCAGTATGATGTTCTGTACTGCCTTCACGGCGGAGGCGGAGAAATCGACGCATATTTCAACACGTCGGCGACCCCTGCCAAGACCAAGATTTTGTTCGACAATATGATTGCAAACGGCGACATTGACCCGATCATTGCGGTATCTCCGACCTACTACGGCGGAAGCGGATCGTCGGTCGATCAGGTTACCGAGTTCAGCAAAAAGGAGCTGATCAACGACCTGATTCCGGCAGTGGAGGGAACCTACAGCACCTATGCAGAAAGCACCGACCCGGAAGGGATCAAGGCTTCCCGGGAGCACCGTGCCTACAGCGGTTTCTCGATGGGGGCGCTGTCCACATGGTACACCTTTGTCTACTGTCTGGACTATTTCTATTATTTCATCCCCATCAGCGGGGACTGCTGGGTCAACGGGACGCACAATGCCGTCGGAGGCGCGATTATGCTGGAAAAGGTGTGCGCGGAATCCGGCTATGGCGAGGACGATTTCTTCATCTATGCAGTGACCGGCGATCAGGACATTGCGTATTCGGCGATGCAGGATCAGATGAAGGCAATGAAAACCAACTCGCCATCCTTCCGTTTTGTGACCGAGGACAACGCGGAGGGCAACATCTGTTTCCGCGTTCAGCCGAAGGCCAGGCATGATTATTTCTATATGCCGCTGTACTATTACAACGCGCTGCCCACGCTCTGGAGGGGCGGACCCGTGTATGATGAGTAAATTCGTGACGGGCAGATCCGCGGGCGCTCTTGCTTTTTTAGGTAAAAAAGAGTAGAATACCATCAATGTGATGATAGAAACAGACAAGGAGAGAATTCCTATGGATACAAAGCCTCAGTATTTGTATCACGGCAGCCAATACAAGCTTGATGTTCTGGAACCTCAACCGGCTCAAGGGGCATGTGATCAGGAATCTATGCTGGCCATATATGCCGCGCAGACTGTGGAGGAGGTGGTGCCGTTTGCATTGCCCATTCGCTGGTATCCGGACTCTCCGGACGGAAAGCGGTCTTTTGAATGTGACAGCGGCAGAACAAGGCTGATCTATGGATCTTTAAATCCGGATGGAGTGGGTTACGTATATAAGTTGAAATCGGATAATTTTCGGAAAATAGACCAATGGCAATGGGTTTCAGAGACTGCCTGCGTTCCTGTGGAAGTGATTGAAATAAAGGTCAGGGATTATTTGCACACAGTAGAATTTTCAAAGGAAGCGGAAGAAATTAATAAAGTATTGTATGGATCATGGTAAAGGGGAGATTAAGATGATTAAGATTGATATTATTTCCGGATTCCTCGGAGCCGGGAAGACCACATTTATCAAGAAAATGATCGATGAGGCGTTTTCGGGCGAGAAGATTGTTTTGATTGAGAATGAGTTTGGAGAGGTTGGTATTGACGGAGGCTTTTTAAAGGATGCAGGGATTCAGATCTCGGAGATGAACAGCGGCTGTATCTGCTGCTCGCTGGTGGGAGATTTCGGGAAGAATCTGCACGAGGTGATTGCAAAGTATCACCCGGACCGCATCCTGATTGAGCCCTCCGGTGTGGGAAAATTATCCGACGTCATGAAGTCGGTCATTGACATTGAGAAGGAAGAGGATGTGAAGCTGAACGCCCTGGTGACGGTGGTCAATGCGCTCAAGGCAGCAAAGCAGATGAAGGCGTTCGGCGAGTTCTTTAACAACCAGATTGAGCATGCGACGACGGTTATTTTGAGCCGGAGCCAGAACGCCTCACAGGAGCAGCTTGAGTTTTGCGTGAACCGGATCCGGGAGCTGAACCCGAAGGCGGCAGTCATCACGACGGACTGGAGCTCCTTAAAGGGAGAGCAGATCTTAAAGGTGATTGAGGGGCAGGACAACCTTGAGATGAAGGCGCTCGCCGAGCTGCATCATGAGCAGGATGAGGCGGAACATGAACATGAACATGAGCATCATCATG
This sequence comes from Agathobacter sp., assembly GCA_022511395.1. Lineage (GTDB taxonomy): Bacteria > Bacillota > Clostridia > Lachnospirales > Lachnospiraceae > Roseburia. The sequence continues at coordinate 9,472 of JAFLRQ010000037.1, forward strand.
AACATGAAGGGCATGAACATCACCATGACCATGAAGGGCATGAGCATCACCATGACCATGAGCATGAAGGGCATGAGCACCATCATGACCATGAGCATGAAGGGCATGAGCACGAACATGAACACCATCATGATCACGAGGACCATGAGCATGAAGAACATGAACATCACCATGACCATGAAGGACATGAACATCATCATGAGCATGAAGAGCATGAACACCATCATGACCATGAACATGAAGAGCATGAACACCATCATGACCATGAAGGACATGAGCACCATCATGAGCATGACGAGAACTGCACCTGCGGATGCCACGACCATGATCATGAACATCACCATCATCACGCGGACGACATCTTTACCAGCTGGGGCAAGGAGACACCGCGCAAATTTGAGCGCGCGCGGATCGAGGAAATCTTAAAGGGCTTTGCGGAGTCCGACAACATTCTCCGCGCCAAGGGCATGGTGGAGAGCGTGGATGGCGGCTGGATCTACTTTGACATGGTTCCCGGCGAGTATGAGCTGCGGGAGGGCGAGCCGGACTACACCGGACGCATCGTCGTCATCGGAACAGAGATCCATGAGCATGAGCTGGAGGAGCTGTTTGGTTTAGTATAAGAAAGAATCGAGGATTGATTATGGCAGAGGAAATTCCGGTGTATGTGTTTACCGGCTTTATGGACAGTGGAAAGACCTCCCTTGTGGAGGAGACACTGTTTCAAAATCAATTTGGCGAGGGGGCAAAGGGCGTCATCATCATGTGTGAGGACGGCGAGGTGGAGTACGACGAGAAGAAGCTTGCAACGGTGAACTTTAAGCTGACCGCTATTGAGGATGAAGAGGACTTCACGGCCAAGCGGCTGGCACAGATCGACCTCGAGTACCAGCCGGAGCAGGTGTTTATCGAGTACAACGGCACCTGGGGCATGGACAGGCTCCTGGAGGCAGAGCTGCCGGAGGGCTGGGTAATTGTGCAGTCACTGGCCACCGTGGACTCGACGACCTTTGACCTGTATTTAAACAATATGCGCGCCATGATGCAGGAGCAGGTTTTTGCCAGCGATGTGGTGATATTTAACCGGACGGACGACAACACGGACCGGGGGCACTTAAGACGCCAGATCAAGGCCATCAACCGCAAGGCTCAGATTGTGTACGAGCGCAAGGACGGCACGATCGATGAGCGGCCGGAGGAGCTGCCCTTTGACATTAATCAGGATGTGATTGAGTTAAGCGACGCGGATTACGCCATCTGGTATATGGATGCGGTGGAAAACTACAAGAAATACGAAGGGAAAAAGGTGAAATTCCTCGCTCTGGTGTACAACCCACAGAACCTGAAAAAGGGCGTGTTTGTGCCGGGGCGTTTTGCCATGACCTGCTGCATTGAGGATGTGACCTTTGTCGGCTTTAAATGCCGCTATGAAGCCGAGGAGGAGCTGCCGCACCGCTCATGGATCGAGATTACGGCGGAGATTCATGTGGAGTTTGCCAAGGAGTACAAGGGCAAAGGTCCGGTGCTGTATCCGGTCTCGATTGTGAAGGCGGAGAAACCGGAGGACGAGCTGGTTTATTTTTCATAAATCGGCATAAAATGAGATATTGATTTTGCGGAACTTATCCGTTACAATGAAGAAGTGTCACCAAAGTACAGGATCGCTTGGAGGAAAACTATGTATCCGATTGTTCGAAAAGAAAAGCTTGCAGATAACATCATTCTGATGGATGTCAAGGCACCCCGTGTGGCGAAGGAGTGTCTGCCGGGACAGTTTATTATTGCAAAGACCGATGAGACGGGAGAGCGGATCCCCCTGACCATCTGTGACTATGACCGGGGGGCGGAGACCGTCACCATCGTGGTTCAGACCATCGGCGCGGGGACGGAGCGCATGATGGCGCTGGAGGAGGGCGACTCACTGGAGGACTTTGTCGGCCCGCTCGGCTGCCCTTCCGAGCTCTGCATGGAAGAGAATCTGGAGGAGACAAAGAAGAAGAGCATTGTGTTTATCGCCGGAGGTCTTGGAACCGCCCCGGTGTATCCGCAGGTGAAGTGGCTGCATGAGCACGGCGTTGAGGTTGATGTGGTCATGGGCTTCCGCAGCAAGGATATTGTATTTTATGAGGATGAGATGAAGGCAGTGGCAAAGAATGTGTATGTGTGTACCGACGACGGCTCCTACGCATTCCACGGAAACGGCAGCCAGCAGCTTGAGGCGCTGGTGAACGACGGAAAGCACTATGATGTCGCGGTTGCCATCGGCCCGATGATTATGATGAAGTTTACCTGCCTTTTGACCAAGAAACTGGAGATCCCCACCGTCGTGTCCATGAACCCAATCATGGTGGACGGCACAGGAATGTGCGGCGCCTGCCGATTGATGGTTGGCGGGGAAGTGAAGTTTGCCTGCGTGGACGGTCCGGAGTTCGACGGCCATTTGGTGGATTTTGATCAGGCGATGAAACGCCAGCAGCAATATAAGACCGAGGAGGGGCGTGCAAAGCTTGCCTATGAGGAGGGCAGCACGCACCACGGCGGATGCGGTCAGTGTGGAGGTGACAAATAATGCAGGGTTTAGAGAGAGTACCGGTGCGCGAGCAGGATCCAAAGGTGCGCGCCACCAATTTTGAGGAAGTATGCTACGGCTATAACGAGGAGGAGGCGGTTGCGGAGGCAACCCGCTGCCTGAACTGTAAAAATGCACAGTGCGTGAAGGGCTGTCCGGTGTCCATCGACATTCCGGCCTTCATCCAGAAGGTGAAGGAGCGCGACTTTGCGGCGGCCTTTGAGATTCTTTCCGATTCCTCGGCGCTGCCGGCGGTCTGCGGGCGCGTGTGCCCTCAGGAGAGCCAGTGTGAGGGCAAATGTATCCGCGGAGTCAAGGGTGATCCCATTGCCATCGGAAAGCTGGAGCGCTTTGTGGCCGACTGGGCGAGAGCACAGGGCTTAAAGCCCAAGAAGGCGGAAAAGATGAACGGCCGCAAGGTGGCGGTGATCGGCTCCGGCCCCGCAGGGCTGACCTGCGCCGGAGACCTGGCAAAGCTGGGCTACGATGTGACGATTTTTGAGGCGCTGCACAAGGCTGGCGGCGTATTAAGCTACGGAATTCCTGAGTTTCGTCTTCCAAAGGACGAGGTCGTGGCGAAGGAAGTGGAGAATGTGAAATCTCTGGGCGTAAAGATTGAGACAAATGTCGTGATCGGAAAGTCCGTAAAGATTGACGAATTGATGGAGGAGGAGGGCTTTGAGGCCGTGTTTATCGGCTCCGGCGCCGGACTTCCCCGCTTCATGGGTATCCCGGGCGAGCAGGCAAACGGCGTGTTCTCCGCAAACGAGTTTTTGACCAGAAACAATCTGATGAAGGCCTTTGAGGATGGGTATGAGACCCCGATTTCCCGCGGGAAAAAGGTTGTGGTTGTCGGCGGAGGAAATGTCGCAATGGACGCGGCGAGAACTGCGCTCCGGCTGGGCGCAGAGACGCACATTGTCTATCGGCGCAGCGAGGAGGAGCTTCCGGCGAGACGCGAGGAAGTGCACCACGCAAAGGAGGAGGGCATCATCTTTGACCTTTTGCAGAACCCCACGGAGATCCTTGTGGATGACGACGGCTGGGTCAAGGGCATCCGCCTCATCAAGATGGAGCTGGGAGAGCCTGACGAGAGCGGGCGCCGCAGTCCGGTGGAGATTCCCGGTTCCGAGTATGAGATTGAGTGCGACACGGTGATTATGTCCCTTGGAACCTCACCAAACCCGTTGATTTCTTCCACGACAAAGGGTCTTGACACCAACCGCCGCAAGTGTATCGTGGCGACCGAGGAGACTGGAGCCACCAGCAAGGACGGCGTGTTTGCGGGCGGCGATGCCGTGACCGGAGCAGCCACCGTAATTCTTGCCATGGGTGCGGGAAAGGCTGCCGCGAAGGGAATTCACGAATACCTTTCCGCAAAATAACAGGAGACTTATGGAACGAATAGATAAAACAATCCTTACGAATATGTGCATGGTGTATGACGGCACAAAGGTATTGGTTGAAGAAAAAGTCGGCAAAGACTTCAAAGGAATCATTTTCCCCGGCGGCCATGTGGAAGAGAAGGAACCCATTGTGGATTCCGTCATCAGGGAAATAAAGGAAGAAACCGGGCTTGAGATCAAAAACCCCAAGCTCTGCGGCGTGAAAGACTGGTTCCATGAGGACGGAACCCGATATATCGTCTTTCTGTTTAAGACCGATCAGTATTCTGGAGATTTGCGCTCTTCCGATGAGGGAAAGGTATTCTGGACGGATTTGTCGGAACTGGCAAAGCTTCCGATCATGTGGCACATGGATTCCATGCTTCGCATCTTCGCCACCGGAGAATTTGCAGAATTATTTCTCGATTCTGCGGATGGCTGGAAGCCGTTGCTGAAATAGGAGGGAACAGGATGGATATCAAAGAGAAAATTAACGAGGTAGTGGAAAAGGTCACGAAGGACAAGTCCCTGCAGGAGCAGTTTCAGAAGGACCCTGTCAAGACCGTGGAGAACGTGCTGGGGGTCGATCTGCCGGACGACATGGTTGAAAAAATTGTCGAGGGCGTGAAGGGAAAGATTTCCGTTGACAAAATTTCCGGAGCATTGGGCTCTCTGAAAAAAATGTTTTAACGGTTTACATGGTATCTGCAGTTTAGGACATACTCATGTTATATATGAGGTGAGCCTATGGATATTGTGCAGAAACAGCCGTTACAGGAAAATAACGAAAAAGCACAGCAGACGGAGCAGATGCATCCGTCTGTTTTGCGTGTGGAGGCGGATCCCGCGGTGGGTCTGACCACAGATCAGGTACAGGAACGGTTTGCGGCGCACGCGGACAACCGCAGAGTGCGGGCTGCCACAAAGAGCATCTCAGAGATTGTCAAATCGAATCTGTTCACCTATTTCAACCTTGTGTTCGCAGTGATCGCGGTGCTCCTTGCGCTGGTCGGCGCATGGCGCGACATGCTGTTTCTGCCGGTGATCATTGCAAACACCTGCATTGGGATTGTGCAGGAAATCCACTCGAAAAAGGTTCTGGATAAGCTGTCCCTGTTAAACGCCCCAAAGTGCGTGGCGGTGCGGGACGGGAAGGAGACGGAGCTGACTGCGGAGGAGCTGGTGTTGGACGATATTGTCAAATTCTCGGCGGGAAGCCAGATTCCGGCGGATGCCGTGGTCATCGAGGGAGAGCTTCAGGTGAATGAAGCGCTGCTCACCGGGGAGGCGGACGAGACCGGAAAGCATGCGGGCGACGAGCTTTTGTCCGGAAGCTTTGTCGTGTCGGGGACTGCCACCGCAAGGCTGGAAAAGGTTGGGAGGGATTCCTATATCTCCCAATTGACCCTCCAGGCCACGAAAGCCAAAAAGGGCGAGCAGTCGGAGATGATCCGCTCGCTCAATTACCTGATTATGGTGATGGGAGTGATTATCGTTCCCATCGGGATTGCGCTGTTTGTGCAGTCCTTTGTCTTTAATCAGGGAACTCTGCATGACTCTGTCACCGGAATGGTTGCCGCTGTCATCGGCATGATCCCGGAGGGGCTCTACCTGCTTGCCAGCGTCGCCATGGCGGTCTCCGTCATCCGCCTTGTCAAAAAGCAGGTGCTGATCCATGATATGAAGTGCATTGAGGCGCTGGCGCGTGTGGATGTGCTGTGCGTGGACAAGACCGGGACCATCACGGAGCCGGGCATGAGCGTGTACGGATTTGAGGCTGTGGACGGAGTGGATCAGCGGGAGGTGTCTGCGCGGCTGTCCGACCTCGTCCAGGCACAGGCCGCCGACAATGCGACAATGGAGGCACTCAGGGCACATTTTGCGCAGGCCTCGGGGCAAAAGGCGGATGAAGTCTTTCCCTTCTCCTCCAGGACCAAGTTCTCCGCAGCCCGTTTTGGTGAGAAAACCTACGTGATTGGCGCACCGGAATTTGTTTTATTAGAACAAATCGAGAGCTTCCGGGAGCGGATTGAGGGATACAGCGGCAAGGGCTACCGCGTGCTGGTATTCGGGGAGTACGGCGGAAGGCTTGCGCAGGAAACACTGACAGAGTCCATCCGCCCCCTCGGCTTTGTCATGCTGGCAAATCCGATCCGCAGGGGTGCAAAAGAAACCTTTTCCTATTTTGCGGAGAACGGCGTCGAGATCAAGGTGATCTCCGGGGACAGCCCGCTGACGGTCTCTGTGATTGCGGCGGAGGCGGGCATCGCCAATGCGGACCGCTATGTGGATGCCTCCACCTTAAAGACCGAGGCGGATTATGACCGGGCAGTGGGAGAGTTCACAGTGTTTGGCCGCGTGACGCCGGATCAGAAGCGGCAGCTTGTGCGGGCACTGAAATCGCACAAAAAGACAGTGGCTATGACCGGGGACGGGGTGAACGACGTGCTGGCGCTGCGGGACGCGGACTGCAGTGTCGCTATGGCGAGCGGGAGCGAGGCCGCCTCCAATGTGTCACAGCTTGTGCTGCTTGACTCGGATTTTTCCAAAATGCCCGCGGTGGTGGCGGAGGGGCGCCGGGTGGTCAACAATATCCAGCGCACCGCCTCCCTCTACATCGTCAAAAACATATTTTCCATGCTTCTGGCGATTTTCTCCGTGATCCTGATGCTGGGCTACCCCCTCGAACCCTCACAGGTGACGCTGATCAGCCTCTTTACCATCGGCCTTCCCTCCTTTGTGCTGGCGCTGGAGCCGAACCGTGACAAAATCAGCGGCCATTTCCTCACCAACGTGCTTGTCAAAGCGCTCCCGGCGGGATTGACGGACTTTCTCGTGGTGAGCGCGCTGGTGCTGTTCTGCCGGGAGTTTGCGGTGGATCCGGAGTGTCTGTCCACCTCCTGCACGGTGTTGGTGGCAATTGTCGGCTTCATGATTCTCTACCGCATTATCCGTCCCCTGAAAAAATGGCATGCGGTCATGCTTGTGCTTCTGGTTGCCGGATGGCTGTTTTGTATGCTGTTTGTCAATCATTTGTTTGCAATCACCGGAATCTCCAAGCAGTGCGCAATGCTGATGGTTGTCTTTGCCATTGCCACTGAGCCTGCGCTGCGGTATCTCTCCCTCATCGTGGAGTGGCTTTATGCCCAATTTCTGCGGATGTGTGAAAAATTTGCGTCACAGGACTAGGCATTGCTTGCAAGCGGAAGATTTTTGACTTATAATG
>JAFLRQ010000038.1 GCA_022511395.1 Agathobacter sp.
AGCAGCAATTTACGGAGTAAATTAGCGAATTCCGAATGTTTGCAGGATTGCGGGAGCTGCTTGCAGCGGAGCAATCCGTGGGTATCAGCCGGGGACAAAAGACAGTTTGCAGTGTGCGGCTTGGGGAGAGGGAAAGGATTTACATGAGCCACACAGCAGTGAAAAATATGCCGGAATCGGAGCGCCCCTACGAGAGGTTCCTCCGGCTGGGGGCAGAGGCGCTCTCGGACGCCGAGCTTTTGGCGATTATATTAAAGACGGGGACGCAGAACATGACCTCCATGGATCTGGCGCGGGAACTCTTGTCCGAATGCCACGGAAACCTCTTAAACCTCTACGAGTTTTCCTACGAGGAACTCATAGAACACCGCGGCATCGGGCCGGTGAAGGCGATTCAGCTCAAGGCTGTCGCGGAGCTCTCAAACCGCATCGCAAAGACTGCAAGCGGCAGGCAGTTGAGCTTCCGTGACCCGGAATCCGTTGCGGTCTACTACATGGAGTCCATGCGGCACCTGCGGGAGGAGGAGCTTGTCGCGGCCTTCTTTGACACGAAATATAATTTTCTGGGGGATGCCGTCGTCGCGAGGGGCGGCGCCAATTACGCCTATGTGACGCCTGCGGAGCTCTTTCGCCGCGCCATTCTAAAGAGCGCACAGCAGATCATTCTTCTGCACAATCATCCGAGCGGAGATTGCCATCCAAGTGAGGCGGATGTCAGCCTGACCGGGCGGCTGAGCGAAGGAGCAAAGCTTTTGGGGCTCTCGGTGGGCGATCATATCGTCATCGGGGACAACCGCTATTACAGCTTTCGAGAAAACGCAATGATGCCTTAAGAGAGGATACAGAAAGGGTAGAAACTATGAACAACAATGTTTACGGAATTGACTTAGGAACATGCAACTTCAAGGTGTTCTGTAAATCGACGGGGAAGTTCTTCAGTGAGAAAAACACAATCGCCATCATCAACAAGAACCAGATCTACGCATACGGCGACGATGCCTATGCCATGTATGAGAAGGCACCGGTCAACATCCGCGTCACATTTCCGGTAGTCAGCGGCGTGATTGCGGACTACAATTTCCTTTCGATCATGATTTTTGAGTATCTGGAGAAAAAGATAAAGGGAAAGGTGAAAAACGCGGATTTTCTTGTGGCAGTACCAACGGACATCACGGATGTGGAAAAGCGGGCCTTCATCGAGTTGTTCTATAAGAATAAATTTCACCCGAAAACGGTTATGCTCTGTGAAAAACCGCTGGCGGCTGCAGTGGGCCTGGGGATTGACGTCAATGAGCCGATTGGTGAGATGATTGTGGATGTCGGGGCGGACACCATCGAGATTTCCGTGATCTCCATGGGCGGAATTGTATTGAGCGACATCTTAAATCTTGGCTCCAACCGTCTGGATGACTCCATCATCAGCCATATCCGCAAGGAATTTAACCTTGTGATCGGCAAGAAGACAGCGGGAGCGCTGAAGGAGAATCTGGGCAGCGGACTTCCCGGAAGGCAGGAGAATCTGGTGGTTGTCGGGCTCGACGTGGTCAGCGGACTTCCGGTGGAGCGGGAGATCAGCGCGGAGGTGGTCTACAACGCAATCAAGGGCAATCTGGAATCCATCTGCACCTCCGTCAAGATGATTCTTGAGAAAACCCCGCCGGAGCTGGCGCGGGACATTATCAATTCCGGCATTTACATTACCGGAGGCGGGTCTAAGATCAAGGATCTGGACAAGCTTTTCACACAGATTACCAATATTAAGGTGAACACCTGTGACAATCCGGAGGAGACGGTTGTGCGGGGACTCGCCAAGATTTCCTCTGACTCCAAATATAAGAGGCTGCCGTACACGATGAAAAATATCAGCACGTCAAAATAAAGGGTAAAATGAAGAGATTTCGCAGCAAGAAAAAGAAACACATCTCAAGTAAATATCTGCTCATGATTATGAGCATTGTCTGCGTGCTGGCCATGTTTGTCAGCCTTGTGTTCAACATTGGCGGCGGCCCGCTTCACACCGTGGCAGGCTACGTGTTTGTCCCTATGCAGCAGGGCATCAACACATCCGGAATCTGGATATCCGATAAGGTTCATGATTTCAGGACGCTGGGGGATGTCCTCGAAGAGAACCGAGAGCTGAAGGCGAAGGTGGATGACCTCACGACACAGCTGAACAAAGTCATGCTGGATCAGTATGAGCTGGAGAACTACCGGAATCTTTTGGATTTGGACGCAAATTACGGAGAGTATGACAAGGTTGCGGCGCACGTGATCGCGTCGGACGCCGGAAACTGGTTTTCCAGCTTTACCATTGACAAGGGCAGCAAGCATGGAATTAAAAAGGGCATGAACGTGATTGCGGGGAGCGGTCTGGTCGGCATTGTCACGGAGGTTGCGCCCAACTTTGCAAAGGTGCGGAGCATCATTGACGATTCCAGCAATGTGAGCGCGATGGTGCTCACCACGAAGGACAACTTCAATGTCAGCGGGAGCCTCATGTCGATGAACGAGAGCAAGCTGCTCCCGTTCTCGGAGCTGCAGGACGAAAATGACGAGGTAAAGCTCGGGGATCCGGTTGTGACGTCCTACGTCTCCGACCAGTACCAGCAGGGGCTTCTGATCGGCTACATCTATGAGATCAGGGTAAACTCCAACAATCTGACCAAATCCGGAACCATCATGCCGGTGGTGGATTTTAAGCATCTGCAGGAGGTGCTTGTCATCACGGAGATCAAGAATACCGGGGAGGGAGAGTTAAGGAGCGTTCAGGAGTGAGTCATCATGTTGCGTAAAATCGTACTTTTTCTTATCATTGCAGTCTGTTTTCTGCTCCAGACTACCGTGTTCCCGGCACTGTCCTTTGCGGGGATTGCACCGAATCTTATGATCATTGTGGTGTCCGCATTCGGGCTGATGCGCGGCAAGAAGGAGGGCCTTGTGGTCGGATTCTTTTGCGGACTGCTTATCGACATTTTTTTTGGTTTTTATCTCGGGGTATATGCTTTACTGTATATGAATGTCGGATATGCGAACGGATTTTTGCAGAAACGCTTTTTTCCGGACGACATCAAGCTGCCAATGATCATGATTGGCGCCAGCGACATTGCCTGTAACCTTGTGGTATATACTGTCATGTTTTTGATGCGCGCCCGGTTCCAGTTTCCGTACTATCTTAGGGCTGTCATCATTCCGGAATTTGTGTATACCATGGTGATTACCATATTTATGTATATCATCCTGCTCAAGATTAACCAGCGGGTGGAGGCTTACGAGAAAAGGAGAGCAAAGAAGTTTGATTTATGATATTCGGGAATTCCTAAAAAAATTCTTCAGTTCCAGACTGTTTGTCATTTCGGCGGTGTTTATCGTCCTTTTTGCAATTATTTTAGGGCGTGTTTTTTCACTGCAGATTGTCAACGGAAAGTCCTATCAGGACAATTTTGCGCTGCGGATTACCAAGCCTCTGTCCATCGACGCGGCGAGGGGCTGTATCTACGACTGCAACGGAAATCTTCTGGCCTACAACGAACTGGCGTACACGCTCTCCATCACGGACAGCGGCGTCTACTCCAAGACTTCCGTGAAAAACCTCAAGCTGAACACCCAGATTGCCGAGATTGTGACCATGCTGGAGCGAAACGGGGACAAGCTTACCAACAATTTTAAGATCAGCTATGACGAGGAGACCGACGCGTTTTCCTTTACCGTCTCCGGGAACTCACTCAACCGTTTCCGGGCGGACGTGTTTGGAAAAGCTCAGGTGGACAAGCTGGAGTACAATGAGAAGTTCGGCTTTGACGAGCGCAACGCCACACCGGAGCAGATCATGGGATATCTGATGAGCGACAGAAATTTCGGTGTGGATCCTTCCTACGGACGTAAACTCGGATATGAGATTGTGGTAGTGCGTTATGCGATGAAATCAAACTCCTACGCGCGCTACATACCAACGACCGTCGCGGAAAATATCAGCGATCGTTCCGTCGCTTACATCAACGAGCATATGGACACGCTGATTGGCGTCGCAATTGAGGAGGATACGATCCGCCGCTACAACTACGGCCAGTATTTTGCCAACATCATCGGCTACACCGGGCGGATCTCCGATTCCGAATATGAGGAGCTGTATGCGAAGGACAAGAGCTACACCCGAAACGATGTGATTGGAAAGGCGGGGCTGGAGCAGTACTATGAGTCTTACCTGCGCGGCAAAAACGGTGAGCAGAAGATCTATGCGGACAATGTCGGGCGCGTGATGGAGATCATCAGCAGCACGGACGCAGTGGCGGGCTCCGACCTGTACTTAAGCCTGGATGCGGAGCTGCAGAGGGCGGTCTATCTCGCTCTGGAGCAGGAGATTGCAGGCATTGTCTATTCCAATATCAAGAATGAGAATATCGACAAAGAGGATGTGTACTATGCGCTGATCGACAACAATGTGATCGATATCAGCCACTTTGGCGCGGAGGACGCCTCCGAGGTGGAGCTTGCACTCTATCAGGATTTCTCCGAGGCCAAGAATCAGGTGGTCAGCGAGATCAAAAGCCAGCTTGACGACTCGCCGGTTGCGCTCTCGAAGATGTCCGACGAGATTCTGGACGATTTCACCCTGATCATTTCCCTGCTGCGCTCGGACGGGATACTCCTGTCGAAGCAGATTGACGAGACGGACAGTGTGTACAGGCAGTGGAGGGATCAGAAGATCAGCCCCAAGGAGTACCTGAATCACTGCATTTTCAAGCAGTGGATTGACATCAGCCTGCTTGCGCAGGACGAGAAATATGCGGATATCGATGAAATCTACCGCTCTCTGTGCAGCTATATCCTGAATAGAATCGATACAAATGTTGATTTCGCCAAGATTGTCTACGAGTATATGCTGCAGCGGAAGGAGGTTTCACCAAGGGATCTCTGCCTCATTCTCTTTGACCAGGGCGTTTTGGACTACGACGACGACAGCGTGGAGGGCTTAAAAAGCGGCAGCCTGAGTCCGTTTGACTTCCTGCTGGACAAGATTAACAATATTGAAATTCGGCCCGCACAGCTCGCGCTGGATCCCTGCACAGGCTCCTGTGTGATCACGGAGGTGGAGACCGGAAAAATCCGGGCGCTTGTCAGCTATCCGGGCTACGACAACAACCGGTTTGCAAACGGCGTGGACGCGAAATACTTCAATTCCCTCCTTGCGGACAACTCGAAGCCGTTGTGGAACTATGCGACGCAGGAGCAGACTGCTCCGGGCTCCACCTTCAAGATGGTGACGGCGACCGCGGCACTGGCGGAAAACATTGTGAATGTCTCAGAGAGGATTCAGTGTACCGGCATATTCACGGATGTCAGCAATGAGCCGACCTGCTGGATTTATCCGCGCAGCACCCATGGATGGCTCTCAATTGCGCAGTCACTGCGCGATTCCTGCAACGTCTTCCACTACACGCTCGGATACCGTATGGCGACAAAGAATACCGGTGTTTACAACGATGCAAACGGCATCAGCTATATTCAGAAATATGCCTCACTCTACGGGCTTGATCAAAAAAGCGGTATAGAGATAGAGGAATCTAAGCCTGACATTGCGACGCAGTATCCGGTCATGGCGGCAATCGGGCAGAGCAACAACAACTACACGACAATCTCCCTGTCGCGCTATGTGACGGCGGTGGCGAGCGGCAGGCTCTATACCTACCAGCTCATGAATGAGATTGTGGATGCACAGGGCAATGTGGTGGAACAGTACGAACCGAAATACGAGGATATCTCCGGCACGCTGAACGAGGATCAATGGGACGCAATCCATTCCGGCATGCGCCTTGCAGTGGAGGGTCTGTCCAACTTTAACGGCTTTGACATTCCGGTTGCGGGCAAGACGGGAACCGCCCAGCAGGTGGAAACCCGCCCGAACCATGCACTGTTTCTGTGTTATGCTCCTTACGACAAGCCGGAGATTTCGGTTGCGACGCGCATTGCTTACGGCTACAGCTCTCACAATGCGGCCGAGGCGACGCGCAATATCATATCTTACTATTACGGTGAGCAGTCCTTAGAGGATCTTCTGGGACTCAAGGCTTCCGGTGTCAACGGTTCCTCAAACAATGCGGTGACCGATTAACACATAAATCATAACTGACAGGAGGTTTCTTTCATGGGTGAAGCGATTGTTTTCACTTCAGGAAAAGGCGGTGTCGGCAAGACTACAACCATTGCCAACATCGGTGCGGGACTTTCACGGTTAGAGAAAAAAGTCGTCATGCTCGACACGGACATGGGACTTCGGAATTTGGATGTTGTCATGGGTATGGAGGATCAGATCCAGTATAATCTGATCGATCTCCTCGAGAGCCGCTGCAGGCTCAAACAGGCGCTGATCAAGGACAAGCGGTACCCAAATCTGTACATGATACCGGCGGCGTTAAAGCACAAGCCCGTCCGGGAATACAAGAGCAAGCTCTACTCACTGATCGGCCAGCTCAAGCAGGAATTTGACTACTGCCTGATCGACTGTCCGGCGGGAATTGAGGACGGCTTCGACTTCGCGGTGTCCGCTGCGGACCGGGCGATTATCGTCACCACGCCCCACATCTCTGCGGTGCGGGACGCCGGCCGGGTGATCTATCTGCTCGAGAGCCTTCGACTCCGGCAGATGGAGGTGATCATCAACGAGTACAACAGCCGCATGGTGCGCAGGCATGAAATGATGTCGAGGGAAGATGTGATCGAGCTTTTGGGCATCCCCTGCATCGGGGTAATCCCGGTGGACGACAAGATCATTGTCAGCCAGAATCAGGGAGTTCCGGTTTTGTCCCTGCGGTCAAAATCCGCCCCGAGCTTTATGCAGATTGCGCGGGATCTGGATGACCCGGTGATCATTCCGATTGATCTGAATGTGGATGACCCCTGTGAAAAGCAGAGGCGCATCTGTGTGAACAACGAGGTGGTCAGCTATGAGGCATAGGAGGGAATCTACGGGAACGCTCGCTAAAGAGCGCTTAAAGCTTATGGTGGAGTCTGAGCCGTTGGAGTGCACGCCGAGCGCAATGGTGCGCATGAAAAAGGAAATCTCGGAGATCATTGCGCGCTACTATGAAATCGCGCCGGAAAACTACGAAGTTAAAGTGATTTTACAGCAGGACAAAAAGAGAGCATAGGATGTTTAAACAGTATCACATAAGAAATTATCATTTTCAATTGATCGTATTTATTGTGATTCTGACCTCAATCGGGATCATGGTCATCGGCAGTGCGGAGCCATCCGTGCAGAGGAAGCAGGTGATCGGCATGGCCATCGGCATGGTGCTCATGCTGATTACCTCGCTGATCGATTACTCCTTTATCTTGAAATTGCGCTGGCTGATCTACGCGGCGGTTCTCGCGCTGCTTGTGCTGGTTCTGTCTATGGATGAGCACAAGGGCGCCCGCCGCTGGATTGATCTGGGTTATTTTACCCTGCAGCCCTCGGAGCTCGCAAAGCTGGCGATAGTCCTTTTCTTTGCCGCATATTTTATGAAGCGCGAGGAGCGCATCAACAGCGTGCGGACGATTGTTGGCGCGTTTGTGATTGTGGCGGTGCCGCTGGGGCTGATTTTGAAGGAGCCGGACACCTCGACGACGATCATGACAGGAATTATTTTTATTACCCTCTTGTTTATTGCGGGATTAAGTTATAAAATAGTATTGACAGTTATTGGTATCAGTGTCCCGGTCGGTGTGATTGCGGTGAGCTACATTTTGAAGCTTGCGCAGACCGGGGAGGATTACCGTTTTGGAAGGATCATGTCCTGGCTGTATCCGACAGATCCGAAGTGGTCAGACATTGCGGCACAGCAGCAGAATTCAATCATGGCGATTGGTTCCGGTCAGCTTTGGGGGAAGGGGCTGAACAATTCCGTCGCCACATCGATGAAGAACGCCAATTACATCATTGAACCGCAGACGGATTTTATCTTTGCCGTGGCGGGAGAGGAGCTTGGCTTTGTGGGGACATTGTCCATCATTACGCTCCTGTTTCTGATTGTGATTGAATGTATTCTGATTGCGCGCAGGGCGAAGGACCTTGCGGGGAGGCTGATCTGCTGCGGGATTGCAGCGCTTGTGGGTTTTCAGAGCTTTATCAACATCTGCGTCGCCACGGGGCTTGCACCGAACACCGGGATTCCGCTGCCGTTTGTCAGCTCCGGGTTATCTTCGCTGGTGACGCTGTATGTCGGGATGGGGCTTGTGTTGAATGTTGGGTTACAGGCGGAAAAATATTAGGGGGGAAATTTCCATGAATATTGGACTTGTTGCGCATGACTCGAAGAAAAAGCTCATGCAGAATTTCTGCATTGCCTATCGTGGAATACTGGCGAAAAACGAACTTTTTGCCACCGGGACAACCGGCCGGCTGATTGAGGAAGTGGCGAATCTGCAGATTCACAAATATCTGACGGGGCATCTGGGGGGCTCACAGCAGCTCGGCGCCCAGATCGAGAACAACGACATCGATCTGGTCATCTTTCTGAGGGACCCGTTAAAGCCGAAGTCCCATGAGCCGGATGTCAACAGCATTGTGAGGCTCTGCGACGAGCATAATATACCGCTGGCGACCAACCTTGCCACTGCGGAGCTGCTGATAAAATCTTTGGACAGAGGAGATTTGGACTGGCGTGAAATGTACAAATAGATCAAAACGGATACGACTGCTATGTCTTGTCTGCATAGCAGCCGTTTTTATGAGCTCCTGCGGGTCTGCGGGGGCACAAAAGCTGGAAGCGGCCTACCCGCTGTACTCGGAAAACCGCGCGGGGAGTGCGACCGGTTCTCTCTTTGCAAAAAATTTGTGCGTGACGGAGAATTTTAACTACGGGACGGATCAGGTCAACGCGCGGCTCGCGGAGGCGGCCGGCGCCTTCAATCTGGACCGGCGCGAGGTGCTCTACAGCCAGAACCTCTTCCGTAAGATGTATCCGGCGAGCATGACAAAGATCCTGACGGCCTACATCATTATCCGCGACTGCGGGATGGATGAGCGCGTGACAGTCAGCGCGTCGGCGGCCAATCAGGCGTCGGATTCCTCCACCTGCGGGATCTCGGAGGGCGATGTCATGACCGTCTCCGATCTGCTTTACGGGCTGATGCTGGTCAGCGGAAATGACGCCGCGGACGCGCTGGCGGAATACCACTCGGGTTCCGTGGAGGCGTTTGCGGATGTGATGAACGAGACCGCGCTGCGCTGCGGCGCGACAGGCAGCCATTTTACCAACGCAAACGGCCTGCCGGACGAGAATCACTACACAACGGTCTACGACCTGTATCTGATCTTTCAGGAGGCCGTCAAGCAGCAGACCTTTGTGGATCTGATCCAGACACCGTCCGTCGAGGTGAGTTACACGAACCGCTCGGGCCGTGCGGTCACAAAGACCTGGAACAACACGAACCGCTACATAAGCGGAGCCAATCCGGCTCCGGACGGCATCACCGTTGTCGGCGGCAAGACCGGGACGACCAATGCAGCCGGGTACTGTCTGGCGCTCTATTCCACCAATGCGAAGGGAGAGAAGATTATCAGCATTGTCTGCAAGGCGGGCGGGAGAGTGGACCTGTATGGAATGATGGATCAAATTCTGTTTAAGTTTGCGAATTAGTGATTGTATTTCCCTGCAAGATATAATATAATGGGGTTAATCAAATTAAGCTGATATTACAATACAATAAAATCCAGGAGGAGATGCTATGATTGAAATTATATGCGGAGAAACGGGGAAGGGTAAATCCAAAGAACTCTTGGCCAGAGTGAATGCGGCGGTCAAGACGGTGAGTGGAAATGTTGTGTTCCTCGACAAGAGCCAGAAACATATGTATGAATTGAGCAATAAGGTTCGCCTGATCAACGTGGTAGATTATCCGCTTTCAAATTGTGATGAATTCTTAGGATTTATCTGTGGGATCGTTTCCCAGGACAATGATTTGGAGGAGATGTATCTTGACAGCTTCCTCACAATTGCAGGCATCAAGGATGACGCCGATATTTTAAAGTCGATTGAAAAACTGGATATTATCAGTGAAAAATATAAAGTGAGATTTATCTTGAGTGTTTCCAGAGACAAGGACAAACTGCCCGAATGTGCGAAGGCAAGGGTGGTTCTCGCTCTGTAAAAGCAGGTACATACGAAAAGGGCTGCAGCGTTTGCAGCCCTTCTTTCTTGGTTTGTGGTTTTCCCTGCGCTCCGGTTAGTCCTCCAGCGAGGAACGGATACGGCCGTAAAAGCTGATGATGTACAATCCGCTCAGTCCGACCAGCGCGTAAACGATTCTTGTCAGCCAGCTGCCGTCCCCAAAGATAAAGGAGACCAGATTAAACTGGAAGAATCCGATCAATCCCCACACGACGCAGCCGACGACCGCAAGTGTAAGAAGAGTATTGTCAAGCCACTTCATATTTTTTTACCTCCATCCATTGATTCCTTTCTAGTTTGTACGGATCGGGAGAATTTATACATGTTTGATGCGATGTGTTTTTAATTTTTTAAAAGCGAGGTGATAGCTTGTCGGACAGCAAAAAAATAGTGCGGATGCGCCCTGCGCGTGGGTTAAATGTGGGCGTGTTCATTTTTGCGATTATTATTCTCTATGTGGCATTTAAATTATACGGTTATATGACCAAAGAAGTGATCGCAGAGTACGAGGTCGGGCAGGGAACCATCGCGACCAACCATGTCTACCGCGCGCTGGCAGTGAGGGATGAGACCGTGGTGTTCGCCGGGCAGAGCGGATATGTTAATTATTATATGAAAAATGCCTCCAAGGCCTCGGTCAACGACGTGGTCTACTCCATTGACACAACCGGGGAAATTTCAAAAAAAATTGCTGCGGCAGCCTCGGACGGCTCGACTTTGAGCGCGGACGCGACGAACGCGATTGCGCGGAGCCTCGACCAGTTCTGTTTGACCTATGACTCCAACCATTTCGCGTCTGTGGACGAGTTTTGCACCAGCTTAAACTCTGAGCTTTCCCAGACCCTGAGCGTGAGCGCGTTAAACAACCTGCAGTCCATGATGGCTTCTGCGGAGGAGAAGAACACGTTTTACCGAAAAAAATCAGACGATACCGGGATTGTCGTCTACTACACGGACGGCTATGAGAATGTGACGGTCGAGAACTTTAAGCCGGAATACATGAACGCCACCGGCTACGCAAAGAAGACGCTCGACACGAGAGATCAGGTATCGGTCGGAGATGCGGTCTACAAGCGAATCGGCAGCGAGGAGTGGAATCTGATTATCGCGGTTTCGGAGAATATGGCAAAGCAGCTCTCGGAGGTGCGCAATGTCAGGATTCGATTTTGCAAGGACGACTATACGCTGACTGTGCCGTTTTCGGTGTTAAAGATCCAGGGGGATTTCTTTTTGAATCTGACCCTGCAGACCGCAATGATCCGCTATGTCAACGACCGCTTTGTGGATGTGGAGCTGGTGATCTCAGAGGAGCAGGGGCTTAAAATCCCCAACTCTGCCATTACCTTCAAGGAATTTTATGCGGTTCCCAAGGTGTACTTTTCGGTCGGCGGGGACTCCGAAACCCCGGGGCTCTTGATTCAGAACATGGTTGGCGGGGAGCGCACCGTGAATCTGGTGACGCCGACCATTTATTACGAGGAAAACGATTTTTGCTATATTGACGGCGAGTCGGTGGAGGCGGGGGATATTGTGATTATGACTGACTCCGCGCTCACTTATACAATCGGACAGGATGTGGCGTCCCTGACCGGCGTCTACAATATCAACAAGGGCTACGCGGTGTTCAAGCAGATCCAGATTCTCTCGCAGAACGAGAATTATTCGATTGTGAAGATGGGACAGCCTTACGGGATTGCCCTCTACGACCACATTGCGCTGGATGGGAGCAAGCTTCATGAGGATCAGTTGGTGGTGAAATGATGGATAGAGAAAAAATTAATGTTTGTGAAAATTTAGAAGAAGTGGAGCAGCGCATCCGGGCGGCGTGCGAGAGAGCAGGGCGCGACCGCGGGGAGGTGACGCTGATTGCCGTGAGCAAGACCAAACCGGTGGAGCTTTTGGAGGATGCCTACCGCTGGGGCTGCCGTGATTTCGGGGAGAACAAGGTGCAGGAATTATGTGAAAAGATGGAGGTCCTGCCGCAGGACATCCGCTGGCATATGATCGGGCATCTGCAGACAAACAAGGTGAAGTATATCGTCGGAAAGACCGCCCTGATCCATTCGGTGGACAGCCTGCGGCTTGCGGAGGAGATTGAGCGCCATGCAGCAAAGCTTGGCGTTACGGTGCCTGTCTTAATCGAGGTGAACGCGGCGCAGGAGGAGAGCAAGTTCGGGGTGAAAAAGGAGGAGGTTCTTACCCTTGTGCGCGCCGTGTCCGCCCTGCCGCATATAGAGGTCCGCGGGCTTATGACGATCCCGCCTGTCGCGGAAAATCCCGAGGATAATCGCGTCTATTTCCGTGAAATCAAACAATTATCTGTTGACATCGCAATGGAAAACATAGATAATGTATCTATGAAAGTTCTCTCTTACGGCATGACCGACGATTATGAGACGGCCATCGAGGAGGGCGCGACGATGGTGCGCGTGGGAACCGGAATTTTTGGTGCGCGAAACTATAATATTGTATAAGGCGGTAACCGAATGAGTGTCTTTGAAAAATTTTTGGACAAAATGCGTCTGAACGTGGACGATGATTTCTATAATGAGGAGTACGAGTACGACGAGGAACCCGAGGAGGAAAAACCGTCGAGAAATTCCAGACGGGAGAGTTCCAGATCGACGCGGGAGGAGCGCAGTGACCGCAGCAGCTCTTATGCCAACAACGATCGGAAGCAGACTCCAAAGATCACTCCGATTTCAAAGAACCGGAAGCAGACACAGAGCGGCATGGAGGTCTGCGTGATCAAGCCGAATTCCATTGAGGACGAGCTTGAGATCACAGATACGCTTTTAAACGGGCGGACCGTTGTGATCAATATGGAGGGTCTCAGTGTGGACATCGCCCAGAGGATCATTGATTTCACCTCGGGCTCCACCTATGCGCTGCGCGGAAATCTGCAGAAGATTTCCAACTACATATTCCTCGCCACACCGAACGGGGTCGATATTTCCGGGGATATTCAGAATCTCATGGAAGCCTTTGATATTCCGGGGTTTAAAATCTGATGGACGAGCAGACACTGTGCAGAAAGCGTCTGCAGGATCTCGCGAATCAGGCATACCGCAGGGAATTTGTCACGTTCAGCGATTTTTTGAACCTGAACGAACAGAATATTTATCATGCCGCACAGCGGGACTTTCCCGTGCAGACAAGGCTGTTTGGCGGATATGATGGTGCAGAGCGTCAGATGGTGGCATGTATCCCTGATGCTCTTTCTTCTTATACACAGACGGAGACGGCGGAGCTGCAATACCCGATTGCCTGCCTTGCAGCGCGCCCGCAGTACGAGAAATTCGCGGAAAAGCTCTCGCATCGCGATGTTCTTGGAGCGGTGATGCACTTAGGCATTGACCGCGGCAAAATCGGCGATATTGTGTGCCGGGACGGCGCGTATTACCTCTTCTGTGAGGAGGGAATCCACGCGTTTCTCATGGAAAACCTCATCCGGGTCCGGCATACCGTCATGAAGGTGGAGCGCGTGGAGAATGTGGATTTGTCCGGGATCAGGCCGGAATTTGAGGAAAAGCAGGAGATGATTGCCTCCAACCGCATTGACTGTATCATTGCCAAGGCTTACCATCTCTCGCGCTCGGAGGCGGCGGAGGTGATCGCGGGCGAGCAGGTGTTTATCAACGGCAGGTGCATCACCAACTGCAACCAGTCCTGCGAGAGCGGCGGGATTGTGTCCGTGAGAGGGAGAGGGCGGTTTATCTTTGAGACCGACGAGTCCCTGAGCAAAAAGGGGAAGCTGCGCGTGAACTTTAAAATGTACCTCTGACAAGTTGGGGAGCGATATCATGACGGAGACATCAATGCAAAAATCAGAGAAAAAAACCGGACGGCAGCTATTCATCAGCGGCCTCCTCGTGTTTGCCGCTGTCCTGTTGGATCAGGCCACAAAGTGGCTGGCGGCGACAAGGCTTAAGAATTCACCCGTGGAGCTGATTCACGGCGTGTTTGAGCTCCGCTATCTGGAGAACGACAGCGCGGCCTTCAGTCTTGATCCGATCTCCATTTTGCACCGCATCTTTCATTTCAAATATTTTGATGCAAATCCGCAGGGATTTTTAGCGTTCAAGATGATTTTTTTTGTGCTGTTTACAGTGATTGTGGCCCTTGTTCTGATTCGCTTTTATCTTAGAATTCCGTGGAAAAAGCGTTTTTGGCCGGTGAATCTGATCGTTCTTTTGCTGCTTGCAGGGGCGTTTGGCAATCTGATCGACCGGGTGGTTCACCGTTATGTGATTGATTTTTTGTACTTCAGCCTGATTGAGTTTCCGGTGTTCAATGTGGCGGACATCTATGTGACAGTGGCGGCATTCCTGCTGGTCTTTGTCATGTTTTTCGTGTATAAGGACGAGGATCTGGATGTCCTGTTTCCGAAATGGAGGAAGGAGGAACACGCGGATGCAGAGTGAAGCGTTTGCGGCAGATCCCGAGTGGGAGGGTGAGCGTCTGGATAAGTTTTTGTGCGCGGTTTACCCGGACCGCACCCGCTCCTTTTTTCAGAAGCTCATCAAGGACGGGCAGGTTCTTGTCAATGAAAAGGAGCAGAAAACAGGCTATTCCCTGCGCGCGGGCGACTTGGTCTGCGTGCGGTTTGCGGAGCCGGTGGAGCCCGCCGTCGAGCCGGAGGACATCCCTTTGGATATTCTCTACGAGGACGAGGATGTGCTGATTGTCAACAAGCCCAAGGGCATGGTGGTCCACCCGTCCGTGGGGCATTTTTCCGGCACGCTGGTCAACGCGGTGCTCTTTCACTGCAGGGATTCTTTGAGCGGCATCAACGGCGAGCTGAGGCCGGGGATTGTGCATCGGATTGACATGGACACCACCGGTTCGCTGATTGTCTGCAAGAACGATTTCAGCCATGCCGCGATTGCCGGGCAGATCAAGGAGCATTCCGCACATCGCATCTATGAGGGAATTGTCGTAGGAAATGTCAAGGAGGACGAGGGAGACGTGGACGCGTCCATCGGGCGCAACCCGAATGACCGCAAAAAGATGGCGGTCGTCACAAGGGGCGGAAAAGATGCCATTACCCACTACAGGGTTTTGGAGCGGTTCGGCAGATACACTTACATGAGCTTTCAGCTCGAGACCGGGAGAACGCACCAGATCCGCGTGCACATGGCGCATATTGGGCATCCGATCCTGGGGGACGCGCTGTATTCGAGTCACAAATCACCCTATAAAAATCTGCAGGGACAGACATTGCACGCAAAGACCATCGGCTTTGTCCACCCGCGCACGCAGGAGTACATGGAATTCTCGGCGCCTCTGCCGGAGTACTTTGAAAAATTGCTGGCGGGATTGCAGAGAGGGATATAAAATAATATAATGATACTAGGGTCACAAGATCAAAATTCTGATATCAAAATCGATGGGGAGGGGACTGTGATGGGCAATCAGATTTATACAATCGGAAGAGAGTTTGGGAGCGGCGGATACACGGTTGCAAAGCTTTTGGCGGAGCGCTTGGGAGTGAAGCTCTACGACAAGGAGCTCCTGACGCAGGCGGCGAAGGAGTCGGGGTTCTGCGAGGAGATCTTTGTAAACCATGACGAGAAGCCGACCAGCAGTTTTCTGTATTCGCTGGTGATGGACACTTACTCGGGGGGCGGCTATTCTTCGGCGGCTTTTTTGGGAATGCCCATCAACCAGAAGGTATTTCTGGCGCAGTTTGACACAATCAAGAAGATAGCAGGGCAGGAGCCCTGCGTGATCGTTGGGCGCTGTGCGGACTATGCCCTCGCGGACAATCCCGACTGCATGAACATTTTTATCCGCGCACAGAAGGCGGACCGCATCCGCAGGGTGTCAGCCCGCGAAAGCGTGACGGAGAGCAAGGCGAAGGATATGATTCAGAAGTCCGACAAGCAGCGCGCGAGCTACTACAACTACTACACAAGCAAGAAATGGGGCGATTCCACCAGCTACGACCTGTGTCTAAACACCAGCCGGATCGAGCCGGCGGACTGCGTGGACGTTATTTTGGAGTTTCGCAAGCATTTGAAGGTTTAAGGCGGGGAAACCCCGCCTATTTCTTTTTTTAATTGAAATAATGGATTGCGCAAAGGAAAAGGGCTTATTGTTTCAGCAGATGCAGATGAGCGTTTCCGACAGCAACCGAAAAGAGATTGTTGAGTACCTTGCCCCGAAAGCAGGTATGAAATTTGTTGAT
>JAFLRQ010000039.1 GCA_022511395.1 Agathobacter sp.
CTTTTGAGGATTAAAATCCATAATAATGATGTCACCTTGTTTATAAGTTACCAAATTTCATTACCCTTCGGATCACCTACATCAACCTCCTGCGTACTTTCGACATAGATTTCGTCAATCGGTCTTTGGTAGAATGCTTCCAACCTTTCTTCTAAATTAAGGTATTTCGGTTTATTAACCTTTTCAATGGTCATTTTTCCATCGTATATACTTATCCCTATCGTGTCGTCTTCCTTTAAATCCATCTGTGACAGTATTTCTTTTGACAGTCTGATTCCCTGACTGTTTCCCCACCTCCTTATGATAGTTTGTGTTGTAAATGCATTCATTCTTTCCTTCGATTGATCTCTCATCACTGTATTTGCGTTCATTTCCTTTTCCTTTGATATTTTCGTCCTGTTGATTTCTTTTTATCTTTTGATATCTTGTTTGTAGCTTTTCTCATTTGTATGTATATACGATGGATACACCTTAATGATAGTATATACAAAGTATATCCGATTGTCAATATAAATATTAAAACAATCAGGTGCATCTTCAGCTCATTTTTTGGAGTGGGCTTTGCGTTGACAATATGTACGAATATACACATTGTCAACGCAAAAAAGAGTTTGAGATGTAATTTTTAAAAGTTTCTAAAATAAAGACATAAGACATAAAAATAGCAGTGTAATGATAAATAAAATCCTTAAAACATTGACAAAATATAATAATAAAGTATATAATCAGTTCAAAAGAGAGATCATGAGCGATCGTAAAAGATCATGGGGGTGGCAAAATGGTAGATATTAATGTTGTAGTTGCCAACAATATTTCTGATCTGATGAAAAAGAAAAAAACGAAGCAGATTGATCTGGCCAACGCAATTGGAGTGACGAAACAGATCATGAGCAAGATGCTGAACGGATCAAGGCTGATCAATATCGTTGAGCTTCATAAGATTGCAGATTATTTCAATGTTAAAATGGATGATCTTATGAGAACGCCGGATACAGTCTGCAACGGGAATGTGGTGAAGGCCTTCATGGGTAAGGTGAACTCAGATGCGGCAAGAAATGCGCTTCGTACAGTGGATGAACTTGCGGATATGATCGTGTTTCATGCTAAAGTGCGTGAGAACGCCGCGATCATGTCGGAACCATGGGAGATGTAAGAATGGAGCGTTTTCTTGAAGGAATTTTATATAGTAAAGATCCAAAAAGGTTTGATCATATAAAAGATATAGCGGCGGCCTTTACATCTCGTTTTGTAGGGAATAACATCATTCAGGATGACATATTTGCGGTGGTCGAGAATTACACTGGGGCGAAGGAGATGCCGCTGGAGTGGATATGCTTGCCTATAGGGGATAAGGAATTATGTGCCTGCACATTTATCCGGGGCGGGCGAATATTTGTTATGCTTAATACGGATATTCCGCTTTCAAAGCAAATTTTTGCTGCGGCGCATGAACTGTATCATATAAGATGCTATTTGGAGGATAATGACTCGGAACTGGAAAGATCCGGGTCTATTCTTGATGCTAATACGATTGATTCCGGCACGACTCAGGCAGAGGAAATGGAAGCAAACGCATTTGCGGGAGTGCTTCTGGTTCCTGGTAACAGTCTGGAACAGCAGATCAAAATTTTTAGAATTGACCCCCAAAATATAAGTGCAGATGATGTGCTGACATTAATGAATATATTTGCGGTTCCTTATAAAGCAATGGTGCTGAGGCTGATGGAAGAAGAAATTTTTTCTGTTGGTAAGGCTAAGGAATTGCTTTATGTTTCATTGGAAGATATCAGCAAGCGAATGATGATCACTGGAAAGGCGAAGCGCTGGTCGTTGATTCCCAGGGGAAATGAGAGGCTTGGAAGCATTACGGAAAACATTTCTATTAATGCTGAGGATGATCGTGTTCCGGAGAGCCGGTTGAGGACCGATCTGGCTAAGCTGGATGAAATAAAGGAGAGGTACGGGATAGAGTGAGTGAGTTGGCTAAGTATGCGATCCTGGATACAGATTTCGTATCTAAGGCAAATATTATAAAGAGGGGCGATCGCGTGCTGGCTGATGAAGTGCTTGCGTTTCCGGGGTATAGATTCTTTTGTCATCAGAAGATGAAGGAAGAGTTGGATGACCACGGCACTAATGAGGCTCAAGCATGGCTGCAGAGGAAGACAGACGCAGGGGAGATTATTTGTTATGATGACAAACGTATCATTGCTGAACTTAAGCTTAGGGTGGGTACGCATAGTTTTTCCTATTATCAATCATTTCTAAAAAGCGGATGTGACATGATCGAGGCTGATTTTTATGTGAGATATTTCATAGCTCTTGATGAGTGGCTGGATTCTGGGGAGTCAGATGAGGGAGGATTTCTCTCCGTGCTTGAATCCTGCGAAAACGCGATTGGGCACCAGAAAAGCTTTGGGGAAGTAAAGGCATTTGTACTGCTGCAAGTTATCAGTATGCTGTATAGTGCGAAGGCGTTTATCTTTTGTTCCGATGATAGAGGGGCAAGACAAGGGTTTGCAAATACCGCGATGATTCCATGTATCAGTATATTGAGCGTGTTTTTGAAGCTATGGCTTCTCGGAAAACCATATGATGAAGTACAGTTGTTTTACCAGAGTTTTGTGGATTGGTGTCTGAAGAGAAAGAATCCGCAGGTGACGGTAAGAGTTTGGGTATATAAGTCTGGAACCTATAATAGAGAAAATGTTCAGATAAAAGATGTTCTGGAGGATATATACGCAGGAAAGTACGAAGCAAGAAAAGACGGAGATCTTCAGCTAAAAAGGTTATAAACAGGGAAAGGCGCATTAGCTGCGCCTTTTCCTGCATTTATCCCACCTTTTTAAGCGGACTCATCTGATATTAGCCACCAATACGGACATCTGGTTCGCAAAGGTGCCTGCGTCAACCAAACACATTTTATCCTGATAATAAGAATATTCCCCATCCAGAGTATCCATAATGACATCCCTAGCATTTACAGCGGTCAATGTCGTCCAATCCTTCGGGATCAAATAGGACCCGTCTTCGGTGACGGCGATCTGCGGATGGTGGGGATATAGGGTGCTGTAGCGGGTCTCGCGGGTGATATCCCCGCCGGCATATTCATGTCCCAGTGTCCAAATGGAATCGCCGCAGTCATAGAGCGGCAGTACATATCGCATTCCTGCCTTTACCGCCAGAATCGGCTCCGTAAAGTAGGAGGTATCCTCGACGAGAATGGTTTTCCCGCTGACATCCTCGCCATACCATGTCTTTTCAACTGCAACCTCATAGACGACTGTGTCCGTCTTGGCGTGCAGAATCCCTTTTTCCTCGAATTTGTCGCTGTAAATATCATAGCTGTAGTGCTTGGCGTAGAGATTTACTATGGTTCCTTCGACAATCATGCAGCAGTGGTCCTGTGACAGCATGGATTCGTCAAATGCCTTAATATCCATCGTGGAAGACGCTGAAAAACCGAGCAAATCCTCATTCAGCTTTCCCTCCGGCAGCATCAGGCTGCTGTAATACACCGGTGAAGTGTCCTGTTCCAGAATTTCTGAGCTGTCGGTTGGCCGAACCGTGGAGGACGGATCGTATCCGTTGGGATCTCCATCCGGAAAGGAATTGCCATCATCTAAATTCGCATAAGGATCGTCGGCAGGGGTATGCCGGATGGACACAGAAAACGTGGCTGCGGCAATCAGGCACAGGCAGGCAGCGGCAGTGGCCCATCTGAGCGGAACTCGCCTTTTTTGGACTTTAACATCGTTTATGGCATGATAGATAAGATCATCGTCAATGCTTCCAATCGCATCAAGAAGTTTTTCATTTTTCATAGTGTGATTCCCTCCTTTTCAAGATACACCTTTAATTCGTTTCGCATGCGGAACAGCAATGAGGTTGTTTTGCTCTCACTCATGCCGTAGGCTTTGGCAATGTCCTGTATCGGGCACAAATACCAGTAGCGGCGGATAAAGATATTGCGTTTCCGTTCAGGCTGTGCGCGCAAAAACTGATTGATGGATTCTGCCAGAACCATTTCGTCAACACTCTGCTCTACATCCGATTCCACCGGAATGCAATCCTCCAGCTCAGACAATACCAGCTCTGTCTGACCATGCCCGCGTTTTTTGGCGTGGTATTGCCTGAAGCGGTCCAGTGAAAGATTGCGTGTGAGCTTCCCTAAATAGGTTGACAGGCGGTTCGGGCGCAGGGGCGGCAGGGAGTTCCATGCCCCCAGCCAGGTATCGTTGACACATTCCTCCGCATCCTCATTGCTGTGCAGGATATTGTAGGAAATGGCGTGGCAGTAGCTGCCGTACTGCTCCGCAGTTGCAGCGATGGCGGCTTCGTTCCTTTCCCAATACAAGTCAATGATTTCATTGTCCTTCATTGTGTTCTCCTTCCCGCTTTGTAAAGGCCTTTCACTGATATACACGAAAAAAATAGTCGGTCATTGCATGAAAAGGAAAAAGTTCTATATATAATATTTTCCTTTGCCGCAGGTTTGTCAAGAAAAAATACTTGACACCCTTTTCGCCATGTGGTAATCTACCTTAGGTGACGGATATGGATGAGAAACTGAGGCAGGCATATTTATATGACTTTTACGGAGAATTGCTGAACGAGCATCAGCGGCAGATCTATGAGGATGCCGTGTTCCATGACCTCTCGCTCAGTGAGATCGCGGAGGAGGAGTCCATCAGCAGGCAGGGTGTCAGCGACCTGATCCGACGGTGTACGAAGAAGCTGGAGGATTATGAGGCAAAGCTGCATCTGGTAGAAAAGTTTCTGTCCGTCAAGGCGGATGTCGCCCAGATCCATGACTTGTCCCGGACTTTTTCGGAGACGCGGGACGAAACTCTGATTGGGCGCATTGAGGCATTGTCCAACCATATATTAGAAAACTTGTAGAGCGGGGAATGATGAATGGCTTTTGACAGTCTTTCCGAGAAACTGCAGAATGTATTTAAGAGCCTGCGCAGCAAGGGACGGCTCACCGAGGCGGATGTGACCGCGGCCCTCAAAGAGGTCAAGATGGCGCTCTTGGAGGCTGATGTGAATTTCCGCGTGGTGAAGCAGTTTGTCAAGACTGTGCAGGAGCGGGCCGTGGGACAGGACGTGATGAACGGCCTGAATCCGGGACAGATGGTGATCAAGATCGTCAATGAGGAGATGGTGAACCTCATGGGTTCAGAGACCACCGAGATTTCGTTTCGGCCGGGCAAGGAGCTGACCGTCATCATGATGGTCGGACTGCAGGGAGCCGGTAAGACCACCACCACGGCGAAGATCGCAGGAAAGCTCAAGGCGAAGGGAAGGAAAACGCTTCTGGCGGCCTGTGACGTGTACCGCCCGGCAGCCATTGAGCAGCTTCAAATCAACGGGGAAAAACAGGGCGTGGAAGTGTTCTCCATGGGTGATAAGCATAAGCCGGAGGACATTGCTAAGGCGGCCGTGGAGCGCGCCAAGAAGGAAGAGTGCAGCGTACTCATCATAGATACCGCAGGACGTCTCCATGTGGACGAGGATATGATGGCGGAATTGTCCCGGATCAAGGCGGCGGTGGATGTGTTTCAGACGATTCTGGTTGTTGACGCAATGACCGGACAGGACGCCGTGAATGTGGCATCGACCTTTGACGAGAAGATTGGGATTGACGGAGTGGTCCTGACAAAGCTGGACGGCGATACCAGAGGCGGAGCGGCACTGTCCATCCGGGCAGTCACCGGAAAGCCGATTTTGTATGCGGGTATGGGAGAGAAGCTCTCCGATTTGGAGCAGTTTTTCCCGGACCGAATGGCATCCAGAATCCTTGGGATGGGCGATGTGCTGACGATGATTGAGCGGGCGCAGGAGAACATCGATGAGGAGAAGGCGCGCGAGCTTGAGCAGAAGATGCGCAAGAACGAGTTTGACTTCGAGATGTATTTAGAGTCCATGAACCAGATGAAGAAAATGGGCGGCCTTGCGAGCCTGATGGGCATGATGCCGGGGCTTGGCATGAATGTCAAGATGGCGGATGTGGACACGGACGCGGCGGAGAAAAATATGGCGAGAGTTGAGGCTGTGATTTATTCCATGACGCCGCAGGAGCGAAAGAACCCAAGCCTCCTGAATCCGAGCCGCAAGAACCGGATCGCGAGGGGCGCCGGAGTGGATGTGGCGGAGGTCAACCGCCTGGTCAAGCAGTTTGAGCAGACCAAAAAGCTCATGAAACAGATGCCCGGCATGATGGGCGGCAAGGGCAGACGGGGCTTTCACCCGTTTAAGAACAGCCCTTTTTGACAGGTAGCAGAGTCAGCGATGACTTATGTTATATACACTATTTATTTTAGGAGGATAAAAAAATGGCAGTTAAGATCAGATTGAGAAGAATGGGACAGAAGAAGGCTCCCTTCTATAGAATCGTGGTTGCGGATTCCCGCTCCCCGAGAGACGGAAGGTTCATCGAGGAGATTGGCTCCTACGATCCGACCAAAGATCCGACCGAGTATCATGTGAACACGGAGCTTGCGAAGAAGTGGCTGGCAAACGGTGCACAGCCCACCGAGACCGTTGCGAGAATTTTCAAGGCAGCCGGAATTGAGAAGTAAGTCAACCATTGGATCATAAGGAGTGAGCGTCAATGAAAGAGTTAATCGAGGTAATTGCAAGAGCCCTCGTGGATCGGCCGGATGAGGTAGTTGTGACGGAGACGGAGAGCGATAAGGCAATCGTTCTGGAGCTGCGCGTCGCTCAGTCCGATATGGGCAAGGTGATCGGCAAGCAGGGACGGATTGCAAAGGCGATCCGTGCTGTGGTCAAGGCGGCCGCCTCCAGGGAGGACAAGAAGGTTATCGTTGAGATTTCCAACGAAGAGGCATAGAGGATTCGGAAATGGAAGATTTGCTGCAGGTTGGAGTGATTACCTCTCCGCACGGAGTGCGGGGGGAGGCGAACGTGTTTCCCACGACGGATGACCCGGCGCGTTTTAAAAAGCTAAAGAGCGTGCATCTGGACGATGGGAAGAATGTCAGGATTGCGGCAATCCAGTCGGTAAAGTTTTTTAAAAACATGGTGATCCTGAAGTTTGAGGGGATCGACGACCGGGACGCAATCGAAAAACTCCGGCAGGCGAAGCTTTTGGTGACCCGGGAAAATGCGGTGGAGCTTGGGAAGGACGAGTATTTTATTGCGGACCTCATCGATCTGCAGGTGTTTTCCGACGAGGGAGAGAATCTGGGCAGGATTTCGGATGTGCTGCAGACCGGCGCAAACGATGTCTATGTGATCAGCAGGGACGGCGAAAAGGATCTGCTGGTGCCGGCAATCAAGGAGTGTGTCCGGGCGGTGGATATTGAGCACGGGCAGATGACCGTGCATCTGCTGCCCGGACTTCGCTGACGATTCGTACAGAAAAGGAGAATATTCATATGGCACGCTATATCAGGGATGTGCAGATTAACAAACCGAATGATTTTGTGGAGTACATGGTAAACGATTTTCTGACAAAGCACGGGTTTAAGCTTGTGGAATTTAAGGGTCAGACGGTGTACCGCGCGGGCGGAGGCATGATTGAGATTCCGAAGTTTATGGTCTGGAGCTATCAGAACGGAGTGTTTCATATCGAAGCGTGGACGAGAAATGTCTGGCTGCCGGGTGTGTATGGCAGGGAAAATGCCATGACCGGATTTTTGGCTGCAGTGCCGAAGGGCATCTATAAGCAGGATATCGAGCAGTTTTTGGGACTTTTGTTTCAGGCACTTCCAAGCGACGGACAGGGAAATAACACGGTTTCCGGCGGTCAGCCCGGGCAGGATCCGGCGCAGACGGGCGACTCGATTCCGCAGGGCGGAGCACCGCAGACCGTTTATGTTCAGGGCGTGGACACCTCCCGCTATGCGACAATGGGACTGGTGATGGGAATTGTCGGTATCGTGACAAGCTGTCTGTGGGCCGGAATTATCTTTTCCGTTATGGGAATTATTTATGGAATAAAAGGGCAGACGTCCTCCAAAAAGGGTGCGGCAACTGCAGGTCTGGTGTGCGGAATTGTCGGAGCGGTGCTTTTTGGTGTCTTGGTCTTGTTAAGCATCATAGGGGTGTTTAGTATTTAATGAATTTCCATATTTTGACACTGTTTCCGGAGATGGTTGAGTCCGCGCTGATGACCAGCATTACGGGCAGGGCGGCCGCAGAGGGGAAAATATCCATCCGGGCGGTCAATATCCGGGATTTTTCAAACGACAGACATAAGAAAGTGGATGACTATCCCTATGGAGGCGGCGCCGGCATGTTAATGCAGGCGCAGCCTGTTTTTGATGCCTATGAAAGCGTGATGGCGGGCATTCCGGATATCAGCAGAAAACGCGTGATCTATGTCACTCCCCAGGGGCGTCCATTCACGCAGAGCATGGCAGAGGAGCTGGCGGAAAACGAGCATCTGATCCTTCTCTGCGGGCATTATGAGGGCGTGGACGAGCGCGTGCTCGAGGAGATTGTGACAGACAATATTTCCATCGGGGACTATGTGCTGACCGGAGGGGAGCTTGCGGCAATGGTGATTGTGGATGCGGTGGCAAGGCTTGTGCCGAATGTGCTGCACAACGGGGATTCCGCGCATACCGAATCCTTTCACGGAAATCTTCTGGAATATCCGCAGTACTCCCGCCCGGAGGAATGGCGCGGCAGACATGTGCCTGATGTGCTCCTGTCCGGCAATCAGAGGGAGATTGATCGCTGGCGCAGGAGGGAAGCCGAGGCGCGCACGGCGGAACGCAGGCCGGATCTGTATGAGCGCTATCTGGCGCTGCAGGCTTGTGAGGAATTTCTGTTAAAGGACAAGCTTCATCACATGGACATGATTGAGCTGATCCGCCGCGGGAGGGCGCGTCTGCTGGCAAGGCAGGGGGAGGAAATCCTGCTGGAGGATACGGAGAGCCATATGCTTTTTCACACAATGCCGGGAGCGGACCGGAAGGAGCATGCGGAGAACAGCGTATGTAACCGTCCGGGAATTTTGTGCGCTGCGCATCGGATTTGCCTGCATCAGGAGGCGTTTGTGCCTTTGCTTGCCGGCATGGGATACCGGCAGGAGGCGGTCTGTCTGCAGAGTGTGTGTACCCGAAAGGAACAGCTGCCGATTCGGGGGCTGTACGGAGCCGACGGACAGCCGGTGAACGGCCTGAGTGTCCGGTTTGACGGCGTCTGTGCCACGGCGTTTCTGGACGGGGAGGAGGCGGGCTCTGTCCGCCTGCAGAGGGACGGGAGCATCGGAGAGCTCGAAGTGCTCCCGCAGTACCGGCGCAGAAGGGTTGCGTCGGCGCTGGAAACCTGTCTCTGCAACCAGCTGATCCAAAAGGGCATGACGCCCTACGGGCGGATTCCGGAGGAGAATGAGGCAGCTCTTGCGCTGCAGGAGAGTCTGGGGCTGCATATCGCGAGAGGGCGCGTGTATGTAATGTCATGAATTTTGAAAATTAAACAAAAAGTTAAATGACAGGCCTCTGTATTTGTGCTATGCTTGTGTTAAGCAAATCTATGATCACATCAAAGATATGGGACACAAGGAGCGCAACATGAAGCGGCGACCGGAATATGATGTCAGGCGGACGGGGCAGAACCTCAGAAAATTTCGACAGAAATGCGGATATACTGCGGAGCAGGTGCGGGATTACATCGGTGTTGGAACCGTACAGGCGGTCTACAAGTGGGAGCGGGGGGACAGTTTTCCGGCGCTGGAAAATTTCTTTGCGCTGGCGGAGCTGTATGATGTGCTGCCGGATGAAATACTGGTCAAATGCCACGACGGGCTGCATGCCTGTCTGGAGCGGGACGTATGTCGGGAGCCGGTGTTTTTGGGGCAATACTGGATCCTGTTGCAGGATTACAAAAGGTAAGACAAAACAAAAAGGGACTGTGAAGACGAGCCGTCGTCTTCACAGTCCCTTTTGCGTTATCGGTTATTTTTCTTCTGCGCCCACTGCGCGGTCGTAAATCTCACAGACCTCTTTGGTCGGCGCCTTTGTCGCAAGCGTGACGGCAACGGACACCAACAGGCCGATCACGAAGCCGGGCAGAATCTCATACACGCCGCTGTCCGCGATCACCGGGGTAATTACCGTGTCGGTAAAGAGCACCAGCCATGCAATGTCGGAGGCAGCGCCTGCGATGATTCCGGCGACGGCGCCGCTGTAGTTATATCTTCGCCAGAACAGGGAGAGGATGACAACCGGCCCGAAGGATGCTCCGAACAGTCCCCAGGCGTTTTCCACCATGCTCATAATGCTGCTTGCCCACGCGTTGGTTTTTCCGAGGCCGCTGTATGCAATGAAAAATGCAATTACAGCGATCAGCACCACGACAACTCGTCCGACCCAGAGCGTTTCCTTGTCCGATGCATTGTTTTTGCGCAGGATCGGTTTGTACAGGTCACTGGTGAAGGAGGAGGAGGCCACAAGCAGCTGGGAGTCCGCCGTGCTCATTGCTGCAGCGACAATCGCGGCCAGCAGAAGACCGGCGATAAACGCCGGAAAAATGCCGACTACCACGGTGATAAAGACTTCTGCCTGATGGCCGGGGAGCAGCTCGTCTGCCACTGAGCCGATGCCCGGGAGAATGATCGTGCGCCCGAGCCATGCGATGACAATCGCCGCTCCAAGAGACAGGATTACCCAGATGATGGCGACGGTGGCGGATTTCTTGATCAGGACCGCGTCCTTGATTGCCATGAAGCGGACTAAAATGTGCGGCATGCCGAAGTAGCCGAAGCCCCAGGCAAGGCCGGAAACGATCTCCTGCCACGGCGCGGTAAAGGGGCTGGAGGTGAAGGCGGAGACGCCCTCCTTGAACAGTCCGGCATATGTAGAATCAAAATCTCCGAGATTTACCATTGCGATGGGAACCGCAAGCAGGGCGATCAGCATCAGAAGACCCTGAAAGAAGTCCGTCCAGCAGACGGCCTTATAGCCGCCGAAAAAGGTGTAGCATAAGATCAGGAGCGCAAAGATCACCATTGCAATCGGTTCGTTGCCCCGCAGCTGCGGAATGACGGTGGTCATTACGCTGGTTCCGGCATTGAATGCCGACGCGACATATACGGTGAAGCTGATCAGAAAGATCACGGCGCACACGATTTTTAATACCGGGCTGTTGGATGCGAAACGGTTGGTCAGGTACTGCGGCAATGTGATGGAGTCGTTTGCCGCGGCGGAAAATCTGCGCAGACGGCGCGCGACCAAAAGCCAGTTGGCGCATGTGCCGATGGCAAGACCAATGCCGATCCATACCTGTCCGAGACCGAGGGCGAGAATGCTGCCGGGAAAGCCCATGAGCAGCCATCCGGACATGTCGGACGCCTGCGCGCTCATCGCCGTGACCCACGGACCCATGCTGCGCCCGCCGAGGAAGTATTCCTTTTCACCGCCGGATTTGGTCCGGAAGAAGAACAGGATACCGATGGACAAAATTACGACAAAGTATAGAAAAAATGCGATCATCTGTGGTTGAAACATAACGTAAACCTGCCTTTCTATGTATTTATACTCACGGCAGATTTATCTGACGCTTAGTATAACGCACACTATCTTGTAAAGTATAGCATTATCTCAAGGTGAGGTCAACGACAAAATTTTCGCCTGCGCGGATGGAAAATTTGAAAATAATTAGCAAGTGTGTATGATCTGCGGGTTTTCCGCGCACACTGTAGGAAAAAACGGGAGGCCAAGAATAATGTCATTGATGATTCGTATTGTAGATGTACACGGAAGAGAGATTTTAGATTCCAGAGGAAATCCCACCGTGGAGGTGGAGGTTGTGGCTGAGACCGAGACCACCGGAAAAAAGACAACCGCAAGGGAGTCCGTGCCCAGCGGCGCCAGCACCGGGCGCTTTGAGGCGGTGGAGCTTCGGGACGGAGATCCGCGCTTTTTCGGTCTGGGCGTACAGAAGGTGGTTGACCATATCAACACAAAGATCCGCAAGGAAATTCTGGGGATGAATGTGCTGGACCAGGTGGCAATCGACCGCAAGCTCGTGGAGCTGGACGGGACGGACAATAAGGGGAACCTGGGCGCAAATGCCCTGCTGGGCGTGTCGCTGGCCTGCGCGCGCTGTGCCGCGTCGGCGCTGGAGATGCCGCTGTTTAAATATCTGGGCGGATGCAACGCGAAGTGCTGGCCGCGCCCGATGATGAACGTGATCAACGGCGGCGTCCACGCGAAAAACGCTCTGGATTTTCAGGAATTTATGATTGTGCCGGTGGGCGCCTGCTGTTTTCCGGAGGCGCTGCGCATGGGCGCGGAGGTCTATCATTATCTGAAGCAGCTTTTAAATGAGGAAGGCAGGTCCACGTCTGTGGGAGATGAGGGCGGCTTTGCGCCGGATTTTGCGAACGCGGGGGAGGTTCTTGCATTCTTAAGCAGAGCGGTGGAAAAGGCCGGCTACGAGGTCGGAAAAGACGTTGCGTTTGCGATGGACGCGGCGACCTCCGAGCTGTACAATGAGGAGGACGGCATGTACCATTTCCCGGGAGAGGGTGCTGCCGCAGGCGCAAATAACGGCGGGGAGGCACCGACGGAGGTGCTGCGGAGCGCCGATGAGATGATTGCGCTGTTTGAGGAGCTGGTGGAGAAATACCCGCTTATTTCCATTGAGGATCCGCTGGACGAGGATGACTGGGAAGGCTGGCAGAAGCTGACGACAAGACTCGGCAGCAAGGTGATGCTGGTGGGCGATGACCTCTTTGTCACAAACACCAAGCGCATCCGCTGCGGAATTGACCTGCATGTCGCCAACGCGGTACTCATTAAGGTGAACCAGATCGGCACGCTGACGGAGGCGATGGACGCGATTGAGCTGGCGCAGATCAACGGCTACCGGGCGGTCATTTCCCATCGGTCAGGGGAGACGGAGGACTCCTTTATCGCGGATCTTTCTGTGGCTGTCAATGCGGGCTGGATCAAGACCGGGGCACCCTGCCGCGGAGAGCGGACAGCGAAGTACAACCAGCTTCTTCGCATCTCTGAGAATCTGTAAAAAAGACCTTGCATTGTCCCAAAGGATGTGTTATAATTGCCCCGTTACAAACCAAAATTTAGGAGGTGGGAATCGTGACTGTTTTGAATACGGTTTTAACAATTGTGTTTATCGTGTTGAGTATTGCGATTACGGTAGTTATCTTAATGCAGGAAGGGAAATCGGCCGGACTTGGCGCTATCGCCGGGGCGGCGGACACATACTGGGGCAAGAACAAAGGGCGTTCCATGGAGGGCATGCTCGTAAAGATCACAAGGATCTGTGTGGTTTTGTTCCTTGTTATTGCGATGGTATTAAACCTTGGAATCTGGTAAAGTGCTTAAGGGCTGCCGTGAAAAATCGGCAGCCCTTTTCATTATACTGCGCATGGGGTGAAAAATGAACAGCGAACGGTATATAAGACGAAAGAAAATGGTATATGACTTCATGTGCGATGCCATGTATGTTCCGATGAAGATCAAGGAACTGGCGGTTGTGCTCGACGTGAAGAAGGAAGAGCGGCCTGAGCTGGAGGAGATCCTGCAGGAGCTGCAGGAGGAGGGCAGGATTGTGCTCTCCAAGCGCGGAAAGTACAGCAAGGCGGAGATCCTGCGGATGACCGGTGTTTTCAGTGCGAACCGGAAAGGCTTTGGTTTTGTGACGGTTGAGGGTGAGCCGGAGGATATCTTTATTGCCGAGGGACACACGAAGAATGCCATGCACACGGATGTCGTGGAGATTGAGGTCTCACCGGAGATTGGCGGGCGCAGGCGCGAAGGGACGGTGCTGCGGATCGTTGAGCGGGGAGTCCGCTCGCTTGTGGGGACTTATGAGGAAAAGGGCAGCTACGGAT
Organism: Agathobacter sp.; assembly: GCA_022511395.1. Lineage (GTDB taxonomy): Bacteria > Bacillota > Clostridia > Lachnospirales > Lachnospiraceae > Roseburia. The sequence continues at coordinate 13,838 of JAFLRQ010000039.1, forward strand.
TTGTTGTTCCGGACAACGCAAGATTTCTTCAGGATGTCTATGTGTCGAAGGAGCACTCCAAGGGGGCGGTCAGCGGGCACAAGGTCGTGGTGGAGATCACGGACTATGGCGGGAAGGATCGAAGTCCGGAGGGGCGCATTGAGGAGATTCTGGGACATGTAAATGATCCGGGAGTGGATATTTTGTCTCTGGTGTATGCATACGGACTTCCCACGGAGTTTCCGGAGAAGGTGCTGGGTCAGGTAGAGCATGTTGCAAAACCGGTCTCGGAGGCGGACCGGGCAGGGCGCATGGATCTGCGCGGCTGGCAGATGGTCACGATCGACGGCGAGGATGCCAAGGATCTGGACGATGCAGTTTCGCTGACCGAGGAGAACGGGCTGTACCGGCTGGGGGTACACATTGCGGATGTGTCAAACTACGTGCAGGAGCACAGTGCGCTGGATGTCGAGGCATTAAAGCGCGGGACATCGGTCTACCTTGTGGACCGCGTGATTCCGATGCTCCCCCACGCACTCTCCAACGGAATCTGTTCGCTGAACCAGGGGGAGGATCGGCTGGCGCTGAGCTGCATCATGACGATCAACCAGAAGGGGGAGGTCATCGACCATCAGATCGCAGAGACGGTGATCTGTGTGGATCGGCGCATGTCCTACACGAACGTGAAAAAAATTCTTGCGGATCACGACACATCGGTTCGCGCAGAATATGAGGAGCTGGTTCCGATGTTCGAGCGCATGGAGGCTCTGGCGGAAATTTTGCGAAAGAAGCGCATGAAACGCGGTTCCATCGATTTTGATTTCCCGGAGACAAAGGTGATTCTGGATGAGAACGGTAAACCGGTGGACATCCGGCCTTACGAGCGAAATGTCGCGACAAATATCATCGAGGACTTTATGCTCATTGCAAACGAGACGGTTGCCGCCGACTATTACTGGCAGGAGCTGCCCTTTGTCTATCGGACGCACGAAAAACCGGACACAGAGAAAATTCAGAAGCTCTCCACGTTGATCAACAATTTTGGCTATTCGCTGCACTTTGACGCCGACCGGATACACCCGAAGGAGCTGCAAAAGCTCTTGGGGAAAATCGCGGGAAGCGAGGAGGAGCCGCTGATTGGCCGATTGACCCTGCGCTCCATGAAGCAGGCACGTTACACAGTGGAGAACACCGGACATTTCGGGCTTGCCGCGGACTGCTACTGCCATTTTACCTCGCCGATCCGCCGTTACCCGGATCTGCAGATTCACCGCATTATCAAGGAGAATCTTAGGGGAAGGCTGAACGAGAAGCGCATGGACCACTATGAGCATATCCTGCCGGAGGTCGCAAAGCACGCCAGCCAGACCGAGCGCAGGGCGGACGAGGCGGAGCGCGAGACGGTCAAGCTGAAAAAGGTGGAGTATATGGAACAGCATATCGGGGAATGCTTTGAGGGAGTGATTTCCGGCGTGACCGAGTGGGGCTTTTATGTGGAGCTTCCCAACACGGTTGAGGGTCTGGTGCGAGTGACCGAGCTGACGGATGATTACTACCATTGCTTCGAGGACTCCTGCGAGCTGGTGGGGGAGGCCACAAACCGCCGCTACAGGCTTGGGCAGACAGTGTCTGTGCGGGTCGTGGGGACGGATAAGCTTTTGCGGACGATTGATTTTGTGCCGGTTGAAGAGGGTGAAAAAAATTTTATCCATAAAAAGGAAAAATGAGCCGTTAGGCGGTTGATTTTTTCTCTGAAATCATATATTCTATATTTCGGACACAAAAAGAACGGATTTGTCGGTATGGCCAAAGGCCAGCTGCGGAATGGCGGGAGGCGGTGCGGACGGAGAAGGTAAATTTTGTGAGGGATTCAGTTTTACGGGAATGGAGGATGCCGGATGGGGAAGGAATCTCGAAAGTTAATAGCCAATAACAAGAAGGTGTATCATGACTATTTTCTGGAAGAGACCTACGAAGCCGGCATCGCTCTGACCGGAACTGAGGTGAAGTCCATGCGGATGGGCAAGTGCAGTGTCAAGGAGGCCTTCATCCATATTGACAATGGGGAGGTCATTCTTTACGGAATGCACATCAGCCCGTACGAGAAGGGCAACATTTTTAACAAGGATCCGCTCAGGCCGAGAAAGCTCCTGATGCACAAGCAGGAGATACGGAAGCTGGTGGGAAAGATTGCGCAGAAGGGATACACCATCGTTCCGGTGGAGGTGTACTTTAAGGGCAGTCTGGTGAAGGTTCAGGTGGCGCTTGCCAAGGGGAAAAAGCTCTATGACAAGCGTCAGGACATCGCCAAAAAGGACACCAGGAGAGAGGCTGAGAGGGACTTTAAGGTAAGAAATTTGGGCTAGTAATGGTTTCGACAGGGATCGTGAAGCCGGAGAAGCGAGCCGCATGCAATGCGTTAAATGGCAAAATTAAAATTAAACGCTGAAGACAATTTAGCATACGCTGCCTAGTTGCAGCAGTCTGACCTAGACCACCTACAGTTTAGGATTC
>JAFLRQ010000004.1:0-29301 GCA_022511395.1 Agathobacter sp.
GGGGAATGATACGTATGGGCAGTGATATGACCGTGGCCTGCGACAACGGACTTATCAACATCCGTGTTGGGGCAATTATCATGAAAAACGGTAAAATTCTCATGGTGGGGAATGATCGGTCCGACTATCTGTATTCTGTCGGAGGACGTATTCAGTTCGGAGAGACTGCCGAGGAAGCGGTTATCCGTGAAGTATTGGAAGAGACCGGGGTTGAGATGGAGATAGATCGTCTTGGGTTTGTCCATGAGAATTATTTTTACGGAGATGCGCCGACCAATCTGGGCAAGCTTATTTATGAAGTGTCTTTCTTTTTCTATATGAAGGTGCCGGATGGCTTTGTTCCGATCAGTGAAAGCTTTACAGAGGATGAGAGCAGAGAGCATCTAAAGTGGGTATCTGTAAATGAGGACATAACTATGTACCCTGAATTTTTCAGAACGGAACTGGAGCATCCGGAATCGACGGTAAAGCATTTTGTGACAGATGAACGGAGAGGTACCCAAAATGTTTAAAAAGAAAACAATCCAACTCAAGACCTATGATCCTGCATCCCAAAAGCCCGTCTTAAAATGCAGCATTTGCAACGGCGAGCAGGTTGCGGGTTTTAAAAATCTGCAAACGGGGAAAATAGAGGAAATCATGTTTGTCCGCGACAAGAAGGACCTGCAGGACTTTATCGACACCTATCAGATCAGGGAGCCCATAGAAAAAATATATTAGAAATGGAAAGAGGGACTTTTTACCGACGGTAGGAAGTTCTTTTCTTAATTTTTTTCTTTTTCTTTAGGCTGTCTTTAGCGGAGACTGGTAGGATTCCTTTAGACAGTACAGATGCTGAGTGAGAGAAAGGAGTTCATCCATGGGCTATACGGATGTTTTTGAACGGCACGAAATCAAATATCGGATCACGGCGGCGCAGAAGCGGGCGCTGCTTGGAGAGATTGCCGAGCATATGAAGTTCGACCAATACGGACGCTCCACCATACGCAATCTCTATTATGATACGGACACGTTCCGTCTTGTCCGGCGTTCCAACGAGAAACCGGTGTATAAGGAAAAGCTGCGGGTTCGCAGCTACCGGCAGTTGGAGGCGGGCGATGAGGTGTTTGTGGAGCTGAAAAAGAAGTACAGGTCAGTGGTGTACAAGCGGCGTATCGCCATGCCGGAATCGGAGGCGATGCAGTGGCTGGCGGGCGGCAGGGAGCCGCTTGTGCGGACGCAGATTGAGAGGGAGATCGAGTATTTCCGGCAGTATTATAGGGATCTGCATCCGGCGGTGTTTTTGTCCTACGAGCGGGAGGCGTACCGCGCGGTTGACGGGACGGATTTCCGGCTGACCTTTGACGAGAATATTTTGGCGAGAACGGAGCGGCTGTCTCTGTGTGAGCCGGTGGGGGGCCAGCGGATTCTGCCGCCCGGCATTGTGCTGATGGAGCTAAAAACTGCCGGGGGGATTCCGCTCTGGATGACGGAGCTTTTGAACCGGCATCATATTTTTCAGTCATCGTTTTCAAAATACGGAACGGCATATCAGGAAATCATTTGTGCAGAGAGAGGAGAGTTGCAATATGTTGGATAATTTGTTCAGAGGTCTGTTTGATACGGACATGACTGCGGTGATTACGGTGTGGGAGTTTGTGCTGTGCGTGGGCGCGTCCCTGGTGATCGGCATTCTGATCGCAGGGTCCTATATGTACCGTGCTAAGTACACAAAAAGCTTTGTGGTCACGCTCGCGCTGCTTCCGGCGGTGGTGTGCGTTGTGATTATGATGGTCAACGGCAATGTGGGAACCGGTGTTGCCGTGGCCGGCGCCTTCAGCCTGGTGCGGTTCCGCTCGGCGCCCGGCACGGCGAAGGAGATCGGGGTGCTGTTCCTTGCGATGGGAGCCGGTCTGATTGCAGGGATGGGCTATATCCTCTATGCGTTTATGTTTGCGGTTATTCTGTGCGGATGCAACATGCTTTACACGAGGCTGGATTTCGGCGCGCACAAGAGGACGCTGCTCTACCGCACTTTGCGGATTACCATCCCGGAGGACTTGGATTACACGGAGGTCTTTGAGGACATTCTGAGGGAGTACACGGATTCCTGCGAGCTGACCGCCGTGAAGACGACGAATCTGGGGAGCCTCTTTCGGCTGACCTATGATCTGAGACTGAAGGATGCCGGAAAGGAAAAGGAAATGATTGACAAGCTGCGCTGCAGAAACGGAAATCTGGAGATCTCGGTATCCAGACAGGAAACTGTCTGTGCGGAATTATAATAAGGAGGCGGCATATGAAAAGCAAAAAAATCGCGGCGTTAATCATGGCAGCCGTCATTGTACTCAGCGGCTGCAGCGCGCAGGGGCAGGGTACACAGGGGCTTGACACACAGGATCAGGATGTGCAGGGACAGGACACCAAGGGACAAAGTGCGGGGAAGCTGCAGGTGAGCGGCAGGAGCACGGAAATTGTGCTGAAGGGCGATTCGGCGTCCTGTGCGTCAAATGCGGTCTCCATATCGGGCTCCGTAATCACAATCAAGGATGAGGGGACTTATATTGTTTCCGGCAAGCTGGATGACGGCATGATCATTGTCGATGCGGACAAGGAGGAGGATGACGTGACCATTCTCTTAAACGGGGCGGACATTACCAGCAGCAACTGTGCAGCCATCTATGTTCGGACGGCGAAAAATGTTGATGTGGTGACAGCGGCGGGTTCGGAGAATTATCTGGCGAACGGCGGCGCTTATGAGGCAATTGACGACAATAATATTGATTCCGTAATTTTTTCCAAGGACGATCTCTTTTTAAAGGGAGAGGGAACACTTACCATCACGGCGGCTGCGGGGCATGGGGTGGTGTCGAAGGATGATTTGAAGCTAAAGAGCGGAACCTATGTGATCACGGCAGCACATCACGGGCTGACCGGAAATGACAGCATTCAGGTTGAGGGCGGAACTTACACGGTCAATTCCGGTGTGGATGCCTTTCACTCAAATGCGTATATGACGATTGAAGGCGGGACATTCACGGTTGAAGCGGGGGACGACGCGTTTCATGCGGATGAAACCCTGTCGGTCACGGGCGGCGAGATCAATGTGACGAAAAGCTATGAAGGGCTGGAGGGTCTCGCGGTTGAAATCTCCGGCGGAACCATCCGGGTGAAGGCGAGTGACGATGGCATTAACGCCGCCGGAGGTGCGGACGGAAGCGGCTTCGGCGGACCCGGAGGCGGCTTTGGCGGCGGGGATCGCTTTGGACCCGGAGGCGGCTTTGGCGGAGGAGGCCGAGGCGGCTTTGGCGGAGATCGAGGCGGCTTCGGAGGAGACCGTGGCGGCTTTGGCGGAGGAGTTTCTGACAGCGGGAGCTCCGGCGGAGTGGAGACAATGGCAGCCGCTGCCGGAGGGACGGACTCTGCTGACTGCTATATCAAGATTTCCGGCGGATATGTGGAGGTTGACGCAGGCGGAGACGGACTGGATTCCAACGGCTCGATTGAGATCAGCGGAGGAGAGATCTATGTGTCGGGATCCATCGACAACGCAAACAGTGCAATTGATTATGATCGTAACGGAACGATCAGCGGGGGCATTGTTATCGCGGCGGGCGCCAGCGGAATGGCGCAGAACTTTGGCACCGATTCCACGCAGGGCTCCATTATGCTGAATGTGGGAAATCAGTCCGCGGGAACAATCCAAATTACAGATCAGAGCGGAAACGTGCTTGCAGGCTTTGAGCCGGCAAAGAGCTATTCCACTGTCGTGATCAGCTGTGGGGACCTGCGTGTGGGCGAATCCTACACGATCACAGCCGGAACCTATTCCGAGACCATTACCTTGGACAGTCTGATCTACAATGTCGGCGGAGGCGGTTCGTTTGGATTTGGACCCGGCGGCCGGATGCGGGAGCCTTTGCAGAATGGACGGAATTGATGCATAATAAAGGAGAAGTGGTATGCGCTTGCTGATAGCAGAGGACGACATGAAGCTGCTCAAATCGTTAAAACACATTTTTGAGAGCAATAAATATGTGGTGGACGCGGTCTCAAATGGGACGGATGCGCTTGATTATGCCGAGACGGAGGAATATGACGGTCTGGTTTTGGATATCATGATGCCCGGGCTGGATGGGATACAGGTTTTAAAGAAGCTGCGGTCAAAGGGGATTTCCGTGCCTGCGCTTTTTCTCACGGCAAAGACCGAGGTTGGTCAGAGGGTGGAGGGCTTGGACGCGGGAGCGGACGACTATCTGCCGAAACCCTTTGACACGCAGGAGCTGCTCGCCCGCGTGCGGGCAATGTTGAGGCGCAGGGAGAACTACACGCCGGATCTGCTGGTCTTTGAGGAACTCACCCTCAACCGTTCCACCTATGAGCTTCTGTATCAGGAACGCGCGCTGGCGCTGAGCGGAAAGGAGTTTCAGATCATGGAGATGCTGATGGAACGCCCGAAAATTCTGGTGACAGTGGAACAGATGATGTCTCACATCTGGAACTATAACAGCGATGCGGAGATCAGCGTGGTGTGGGTGCATATATCCAATATACGAAAAAAGCTGTCCGCGATGGATATGCCGTATGACATTCGCTTTGTCCGCGGGGCGGGCTATCTGTTGGAGGCAAAGTCATGATATGGAAACTGCGAAAAAAATTTATCCGGATCTGCTCGGTCTCCATTCTGGGTGTCTTTTTGACCCTTTTGGGAATTATTTATGTGATCAATACAGTGCAGACAAACGCCGGGCTGGATCACCTGACGGATATCATCTCGGAGAATAACGGAAGATTTCCGGAATGGGGCAATCCGCCCCCCGGCAAAAAACCGAAGCAAAAGCTCGAAATCAATCGGGAGACCCCCTTTTCCACGCGCTTTTTTCTGGTCAGGCTGGATCGGGACGGCGGGGTGGTCAGCACAGACTTGGCGGCGATTGCAAGCACGACGAAAGCGGAGGCGGAGGAATACGCGAAAAAGGCGTGGAGCTCCGGCAGGACGCGGGGCTGGATTGATCATTACCGGTACAAGGTGACAACCCGCGAGAGCGGAGTGACGGTTGTCTTTGTGGATGGCAGCAATTCCAGAAATGCGATGGGCAGTCTTTTCTATACCTCCCTTATGGTGTTCTTTGCAGGGGGACTGATTGTGCTGGGACTGATTGTGCTGATCTCGCGCCGGGCGGTCAGGCCGGTGGCAGAGAGCTATGAGCGCCAAAAGCAGTTTGTCACCGATGCAAACCACGAGCTGAAGACGCCGCTCACGCTGATTCTCACCAATGTCGATATAGCCGAGTCGGAGCTTGGGAAAAATGAGTGGCTGGACGATATTCGCAGCGAGAGCCGGCATATGGGTACGCTGGTCGAGCAGCTGGTCACGCTCGCCAGAATGGATGAGGACGGTTCCCGGACGGAGAAGCGGTTGTTTTCCCTCAGCGAAGCGGCGGCAGAGAGTGTTGCTTTCTTTGAAAGCGTTGCCGGTCACAGGGGGCTTTGCCTGTCCTCGGATATTGCGCCCGGTGTTGAGTATGAGGGCGATGAGGCCGCGATCTGCCGCCTGCTTGCAACACTGATGGACAATGCGGTCAAATACTGCGACGCGGGCGGGGAGATTTTTGTCAGTCTGAAAGCGGGCCGCCGCCCGACGGTCGTTGTGGAAAACAGCTATGCGGCGGTCGGAGAGCTTGAGCTGCACCGCCTGTTTGACCGCTTTTACCGTGCGGACAAAGCGCGGACGAACGGTGACGGCTTCGGAGTGGGGCTTTCCATTGCAAAGGCGGTCGCCGAGCGCCACAGAGGGGAGATTACGGCATCGAACATAGGCGGGAACCGGATTCGGTTTACGGTGAGGCTGTGATTATTGGAATGCTTTTCTAAAATTGGGGCATGATAGGATTTTAGGAGGGCATGATGGAAGAGCTGGGCAGTATTGTGTTGTATTCGCCGGAAAAAATTCGTGAGGAGTTGAAGGGCCGGCGCGGTGAGGCGGAAATTTGCCGCCTGCTGGAGACGAGGGGACTGCATTTGACGAGGCTGTATATGCTGCCGGAAGGCGTGATTGGGGAGATTACTCTGGCATCGGAAATCGCCGGGAATCGCAGCCTGATCGCGCTGCCTTTTTTTCTCACGACGGAGCGGCTGGTTCTGGTGGCGAATGACAGGGATGCAAAGGCAGTTGCCGAGCTGGTCAAGCGCGTGGAGTACGAGCTGGGTGATGTGCCGGAGCTGCTCTTTTGCAAATTTTTGGAGTCGGTTATCCTGCGTGACATGGAGTGCCTGCAGGAGATTGAGGTCACCTGCTATGCGATGGAGGAGTGGCTGATCAGCGAGGGCAAGCGGGGGAGCGACTTAGAGCGCATCGAGCCGACGACCGATATACTGCGCTACCGGAAGAAGCTCCTGATGCGGAATTTTTTTTACCAGCAGTTCGCGGAGCTCTGCGATATGCTTGCTGCAAATGAGCACGGCTTTTTCGGGGAGCGGGCGGTGACTTTATTGAATGACATGGGAAAGCGGGCGGACCGCCTGTATGACTACTCGCAGATGCTGCGGGAATATCTGGTGCAGATCCGGGAACTGTATCAGCAGCAGACGGATCTGGAGAAAAATAAGTCGATGCAGGCGCTGACCGCGGTCACGACGATTTTCCTGCCGCTGACTCTGATTACCGGCTGGTACGGCATGAATTTTAAGTATATGCCGGAGTTGTACAGTCCCTATGGATACTGGGTAATTGTGGGGGTGGCGGCGCTCATTTTTGTGTCGGAAATCATTTATTTCCGAAAGAAAAAATATATATGATACCATATATCACTTGTCATAACCGTCGGAATTGGGATATAATGGAGATAAATTTATCAAGGGAAGAGTTTACGTTATGACATATTATATGGTGTTCATGCTGGCGGGATATCTGCTGGGCAGTATTTTGTTTGCGCCTTTATTTGGATGGCTGATCAGGAAGAAGGATATTTTAAAGGATACGAAGGACTGGAACCCGGGGACGGCAAACGCGTTTATGGAGGGCGGGTTTGCCTGCGGGATGCTTACGCTCATCTGTGATATGGGAAAGGGTTTTCTCCCTGTATTCCTCTGCAGACATATGGAGAACACGTTTTTGGGCGGGATTCTGTGGAAACCCGCTGAATTGGTGTGGGGATGCCGCCCGGAGGCGATCCGCGTGCTGGGGATGGCCTTTGTGCTGCTGGCTCCGGTGCTGGGGCATATTTTTTCGCTGTATCACCGGTTCCGCGGCGGCAAGGGGATTGCGGCAACCTTTGGAGTTCTGCTTGGCTATGCGCCGGATTTCTCCCCTGCGCTCCTTCTGGCCTTTTTCTTTGTCCTGTTCTCGCTTGTCATCCGCATTTCGCCTCATTTTTACCGGACCGTCGGCGCTTATGTGTGTGCGGCGGGAATGTCGTTTGTGTGGGGGCAGAGTCTGGAGCTGAAGCTCGGGATCTTATTTATTTCAATACTGGTGTGCATTCGTCTGCATTTAAGCAACGAGGAACGTCAAAAGTGTGATGTGAGGCTGTTATGGATGCACTGATTTTATCCTGCAGTACCGGTGGGGGACACAACTCGGCCGGAGCTGCGATCAAAGAGGAATTGGAGGCGCGGGGGCATACCGCGACGATGCTGGATCCTTATGAGCTGGTCAGCCACAGGCTGGCGGAGGAGATCGCAAATCTCTACGTCAAGATGGTGCAGCGCTCGCCGAAGCTGTTTGGCTTGGTGTATACGCTGGGAAAGATTGTCAGACACGTGCCCGGCAAGTCTCCTGTGTACTATGCGAATATTTCTGTGGCGAAGCACCTTCAGGAGTATTTGGAGGAACACAAGGTGGATGTGATTTTCATGCCGCATCTCTATCCGGCGGAGCTGATCACCTATCTGAAAAAGCAAAAATACCCGCTTCCGCTCTCGGTGTTTGTCGCGACGGACTATGTGTGCATTCCCTTTACGGAGGAAACGGACTGCGACTACTATGTGGTGCCGGGGGAGCGTCAGGTGCGCGATTTCACAAAGCGTAAAATCCCAAAGGAAAAAATTCTGCCGTTCGGAATTCCGGTTGCAAGGGCGTTTGATGAGGCTGTCTCCAAGACGGAGGCGAGGGAGCGCTTAGGGCTCAAGACAGACGCTGGCAAAAAATATATTCTGATCACCGGGGGGAGTATCGGCGCGGGAGATCTGAGCAAAAATATCCGCTGTCTGCGGATGCATCTGCGGAAAAAGAAGATTGACGGTACGCTGATTGTCGTGTGCGGGAATAACGAGCGGCTTTATCGGAAGCTGGAGCGGCGTTATGTCAAACGGTTTATCTGGGGAAAGTGGGACAAAGAGCCAAAGGAGAACGGGATGCTTCTCCTGCGGAAGACCAGACAGATGGCACTGTATATGCGGGCCTGTGATATTTTTATTTCCAAGCCGGGCGGACTCTCATCCACGGAGGCGGCGGTCGCAAATGTGCCCTATATCCAGATGCGCCCGATTCCCGGCTGCGAAACCTATAATATGCGTTTTTTCAGGAAAAACGGAATGAGCATCGGCGTGAAGCATCCCCGACTGTCACTCGCCCATGCAGTTGGCCGTCTCTGGAATGAGGAGAATGTGGCACGCATGCAGATGAGACAGCGCGAGGGAATCCAAGGGGATGCCAGAGCGCGAATTTGTGACTGGGTCGAGAATATGCTGGCGAAGGGAGAAAATTAAATCAAGATAAAACATTTATGAGTTGGCGGAAAAAGTCTCCCCCTGAATTGAGACCGTAAAGGTTTGAGTTCAGGGGGAGATTGTTTGTCAGATGAGTCGGAGCCCGCTTACATGGTGATGTTGATGCGGAGTCCGTTGCCGGTTACCTGCCCGTAAATATCGTTTTGCACGGAGACGTTTAGCTTTTTGGCAATGTTCCACACGGTTTTGGTGAAATCATTCTCGTCGGAGAAGACCTTGCGCACTTTGGAGGTGTCCGCCATCTTAAGCAGATCATCGTTGATGGAGAGAGATCCGTCTTTCTCCATCGTGATGCCGATTTCCGCCAGATCGTCCGCGTTTCTTTTGGTCAGGGTTTTAAGCTGGCGCAGATAGTGCTCGGTGTCGCGGTCTGTGGTCTCTTTGCCGGTCGCCAGAGCATTGTTGTATACCTTCACAAACGCCTCGATGGATGAGCGCGTGGTCTCATCAACATCTTCATCCTCGTCCTCAGAAGTACCGTAGTCGTTTTGCATCAGTCTGCGGGCGGCCCGGGAGAGCGCGCGGCTGTCCTCAAAGGAGAGCTCAATCTTGGAAAAATTGTTCCTGTCGCTGCTCTTGATCGCGCTGCGGTTCTCTTTATAGAAGTTTCTCATGAAAAAATCCGTGTTCAGCGTCAGCCCGCTTGATATTTTTAATGCCATAACACATTCCTCCGTGATTTGTGTTGGGTGTCTATTGATCCTTTTTGTTTTTATCGGCATTTCTCCTTTACTTATTAACCCAAAAGAAGTAAAATAATGAAAGTATTTGAGAGGACATCCAAAAGGAGGAGGGGAAACATGGAGAAACGATCATTTGGCAGGACTTCGGCGGGCAGAGAGGCCGCGCTGTATACGATTGCAAACAGCAAGGGAATGCGTGCGGAGGTCACGGATTTCGGCGCGACGCTTGTGTCCTTGTATGTCAGTGACAAGAGCGGTTCGCCGGTGGATGTGGTGCTGGGCTTTGAGGATGCGGCGTCCTACGAGCACGGCAAGGGGTATCTGGGCGCAACCATCGGCCGCAACGGCAACCGCATCGCAAATGCGAGTCTTGAGATTGACGGGGTGACCTATTCGCTGGAGCACAACGACTTCGAGAATAATCTGCACAGCGGTTCAAAAGGCACCTCCGCCCGTTTCTGGGAGGTGAAGAGCTGTGAGGACAACCGGATTGTACTCACAATCGAGGATGCGGATTTGGAGCAGGGATATCCGGGCAACGCGACCATGACTGTGACCTACGAGGTGACGGAGGATAACGGGCTCGCAATCCGTTACGAGGCGTCGGCGGACAAAAAGACGGTCTTTAATCTCACGAACCATTCGTATTTTAATTTGAGCGGCCAGGCATCGGGGGATATTTTGGACTGTACCCTGCAGATCAATGCGTCCCACTACACGCCGGTGAAGGACAAGAAGGCGATTCCCACCGGGGAGATTGCGCCGGTGGAAGGAACACCGTTTGATTTCCGCGAGGCGAAAGCGATCGGAAGGGACATTCGGGCGGATCATATCCAGCTTACATACGGAAACGGCTACGACCACAACTTTGTGCTGGATCGCACCGGGGACGGTCTGGAGAAGGCTGCAAGGGTGTGCAGCCCGAAGACAGGCATTCAGATGGAGGTTATCACGGACTGCATCGGCATGCAGCTTTACACGGCGAACGGAATCGGCGGACAGAAGGGCAAGGGCGGAACGGCCTACCAGAGGAATGCGGCGCTCTGTCTGGAAACGCAGTTTTTCCCCAACTCAGTCAACGAGCCAAATTTTGTTTCTCCGCTGACGGAGGCGGGAAAAACCTATCGCTCGGAGACAATCTACCTGTTTTCTAATATTTGATTTCACATGGCAGCCCGCTCAGAAACGAAAGGCTGCCATACTCATCGAGAAAGGATCTGCGCAGGTTTTCCGAAAAACCACTTTGTCTCAGTTGGTCGTAGGCCAGCAGGCGGGACAGGTAACGCCGACCGGCGGCGCGGTAGAGCTCGTCGAAGGAGGCGGTTGAGCTTTGCTCAGTCCAGGGGTGCCGCCATGCCTTGTGCCGATGGTTTAAAGGATCGGTGAAGAAACGGATCCGGTCGCTCGGCAGCAGCGGGGAGATAAAGGCGCGGCCGAGCATCAGGCGCTCAAGCAGACGCGCGAGAACCTTCTTTTTGCCGGACGGGTCGCGGAACAGCCGTGTGCCAAGTGTCATCCACTGCGGGGCGTTGCCGAAAAGAATCTCGGATACCACAATGCCGGGATAGGTGTTGCGGTACGCGTAGACGAGCATGCGGGTGATTACCGTGCGCTGCCGGAATGACAGCCGGATGGTGGCGGCTTGTCGGAATTCCGACGGGCGCAAATGCTTTTTGCGGAAGAGCAGCGTGTTGTCAATCTCGGTCTCGAAATAGGCGTGTTTTCCGAAATAACTGGTATTTTTCGGCGGATTCTTGGGCGTGTAGCCGGTGAACGCATACACATAGGGGTGAATGGTGCAATCGAGCGTGTAATGTCCGAGAAAGCCCATGATATAGGCGTCTGCAATCGCAAGATCCGTCTCTTTCCCGGGGAAGAGGCCCCGGCTTTCCAGCAGATGGGCAAAGAACTCGCCGGTTTTCTCAGAGTGGGCGAGGGAACCGATATTGTGTCTGTGCAGCAAATATGAGGGCAGATAGTAAAAAAAGAGGTCCGGCCCCTGCAGCCCGAGTGCGTAGGCGCTGGGATTCTGCCTGAGAATGCTGCAGAGTCTGGGACAGTTCAGTTGGCGGATTGCATCCGCGCCAAACAGATAATGAGTCGCAAATCCGGGCATGTTGTCACCTCCTGTGGAGATTTTTGATACCAACGGGTCACTAGGGTCAAACCTTGTGCCCTATATCATTATATGGCATGTGGCCGATTTCGTAAAGCCGGCAGAAAATAATTCTAATACAGGGAATAAACAGCAATTTTTGATTGGAAAAATGACAATATATCATGTAAACTGAATTACATCTATTCTTATTGTGGAGGAGGGGGATTATGAGTAACATTTATCAGGCAAGAAAAGAGGCTGTGAATCCGTACCTTCCCTCGTGGGAGTACATTCCGGATGGGGAGCCATATGTTTTTGGCGACCGGGTGTATGTGTACGGTTCCCATGACCTGTACAACGGCCATGTGTTCTGTCTGGGGGATTATGTGTGCTGGTCCGCTCCGGTGGACGAACTGTGGAACTGGCGCTATGAGGGAGTGATCTATGAGAAGACCTCGGATCCGTTCAACGGCGACGGTTCGATGTGTCTCTATGCGCCGGATGTGACGGTAGGACCGGACGGCAGATACTATCTCTATTACGTGCTGGATAAGGTTTCCGTTGTGTCGGTGGCAGTGTGCGATACGCCGGCAGGACATTATCAGTTCTACGGCTATGTGCATTATCCGGACGGAGTCCGTCTCGGGGATAAGCCCGGTGACGAGCCGCAGTTTGATCCGGGCGTCATCACAGAGGGAGATACCACTTATCTGTACACCGGCTTTTGCGGAAGAGGGGACAAGTCCAGGAGCGGAGCGATGGCCACGGTTCTGGAAAAAGACATGCTGACCATCAGGGAGGCTCCGGTCATTGTTGTGCCGGGGAGTGAGTACAGCGGGGGAACGGAGTTTGAGGGACATGCTTTTTTTGAGGCCCCGTCCATCCGAAAGGTTGACGGCCGTTATTTCTTCATCTACTCCTCAGAGGTGATGCATGAGCTGTGCTATGCGGTCAGCGATAAGCCGACGGAAGGGTTTAAGTACGCGGGCGTGCTTGTGAGCAACTGCGACCTGCACATTGACTCATACAAGCCCAAAGAGCGGATTATGGCATACGGCGGCAACAATCACGGCAGTATCGTTCAGATCAAAGATCAATGGTACATATTCTATCACCGTCAGACGAACGGCACCTGGTACAGCAGACAGGGCTGCGCGGAGGCGCTGAAGCGCGGTGCGGACGGGCTGTTTCAGCAGGCGGAGATCACGTCCTGCGGATTGAACGGCGGCCCGCTTGAGGGCAGGGGAGAGCATCCGGGGTATATTGCCTGCCACCTGTTTACCGACAAACCGTCCATATATGCCGGGGGAGGGGCATTCCCCAAGATCATGCAGGACGGCAGGGACGGCGACGAGGAGCTCGGATATATCGGTAATATTCAGAATACCGCAACCGCCGGGTTCAAATATTTTAAGTGTGAGGGAATCAAGAGGATTGCAATTTGGACCAGAGGCTATATCTACGGCAAGTTTGAGGTGCGTCTGGCATGGGACGGAGATGTGGTCGCGGAAATTCCGATTGAGTCCTCCAATATATGGAAACGCTATGAGGCTGATATCGAGATCCCGGACGGCGTGTGGCCGATCTATCTGACCTTAAACGGCAGCGGCAACGGGAGTCTGAGAGGATTTGAATTGAGTTGAGGAGGGATGAAACATGAGCGGTCCGGCAGCACCGAAGGATGCGGAGAAGCAAAGGCCGTCATTCTACATTATCCGTAATAAGGATATCTTTGGCGGCAATAAGACAGAGGACGGAAGGGGCGTTCAGTTCCTGTATCAGGACAATGGGCGCATGATCTCCAGTGCGCGGATGGTCGGGGGGATCACCGACGAGTCCATGCTGGAATTGTTAAAAGACGTGGAGGGCTTCAAGAAGCTGGTTCACAGCCTTGGAGTGTCGCTGGAGATGGAAGATCCGGCGGATGAAGCGGAATTTATTTTCCAGATGTACGGGAAGAAGGATACTTATGGCGGCGGATCCAATCTGATTCAGAGGATGAGGGGGGACGGCGCAGAGCACAGGATTTATCTGGCGGATCATACATGGACGGAGGACGACAATGTTCCGGGACAGATCCGCGTTGTCATGGATAAGCCGGAATTGTCGGCAAAGCTCAATGTCCGCTTTTACCTAAACGACGGATACACCGCGCCGGAGGTAGAGGACGAGGAGAAGATCGAGTTCTATTCGGAAGCCTACAACGCCATGATCAAAAACTCTCTGCTCCTGCAGGGAGACTGCACCAGACTTAGAAGGGCAATCGAGAAGGCGAAGGCGGGAGAGGATGTCACCCTCGCGTACATCGGCGGTTCGATCACGCAGGGAGCCGGCGCGACGCCGATTCACAAGGAGAGCTATGCAATGAAATCATGCAGGCTTTTCGAGAAGAAATTTGCCGCAGGCGGCAATGTCAGGCTGATCAAGGCGGGTGTCGGCGGCACACCGTCCGAGCTCGGCATGATCCGGTTTGACCGGGATGTTTTGAGAGACCATACGGTGGAGCCGGATGTCGTCGTTGTGGAATTCGCGGTCAATGATTACGGCGACGAGACAAACGGCGTATGCTATGAGAGCTTAGTGCGGAAGGCGTTAAATCTTCCGAACAAGCCGGCTGTGATTCTGCTGTTTGCGGTGTTTGCGGACGACGGCAATCTGCAGGAGCGCTTAAGTCCGGTCGGCAGGCATTACAATCTGCCGATGGTCAGCATCAAGGATGCGGTAACCCCTCAGTTTTACAAGAAGAAGGAGGAGGGGAAGGTACTTACAAAGAGCCAGTTCTTTTATGATCTTTTCCATCCGACCAATGCAGGGCACACCATTATGGCGGACTGCCTCGCCAATCTCTTTGATCTGGCGGAGCATGCGGCGGACGCCTCGCCGGAGCAGAGCACGGACAAGTTGATTGCGCAGAGTGCGGTCATCGGCAGCACGTTCGAGCAGGTCAAGCTCATGGACAGGAAGGATCTTTACAGCAAGGCGAAAATCACGCCGGGCGGATTTACTGAGACGGATCAGGCGCTGCAGTGCGTGGAGATGGATACGGAGCTTGAGCCGGTGCCGGAGTTCCCGTACAATTGGCAGTATGTCGGAGCGGATGGGGTGGATAACTGCTTTGACATGGATATCACCTGCAAGGCGTTGCTGCTCGTTTTCAAGGATTCCGGAGATCCGAGCGCGGCAAAGGCGCACATCTCGGTTGACGGAAAGTTTGTTCGGACGGCAGATCCCTTCGAGAACGGGTGGATTCACTGCAATCCGCTGGTTATTATTGACGAGCCTGAGAGCGGGGAGCATCACGTCCATATTGAGGCGGAGGATCCGGAGCATCGGAAACAGTGCACGATCCTTGGCTTTGGATATGTGGAATGATTTTACATGAATTTAGGAGGAACCAGAATGGTT
Source organism: Agathobacter sp. (assembly GCA_022511395.1). Taxonomy (GTDB): domain Bacteria; phylum Bacillota; class Clostridia; order Lachnospirales; family Lachnospiraceae; genus Roseburia. The sequence continues at coordinate 14,896 of JAFLRQ010000004.1, forward strand.
AAAGCAAAGAATCCGGTATTGTGTGGATTTTATCCTGATCCTTCGATCTGCAGGGTCGGAGAGGACTATTACCTTGTTAATTCCAGTTTTGCATATTTTCCGGGCGTGCCGATTTTCCACAGCAGAGATCTGGCACACTGGGAGCAGATCGGCAACATTCTCGACAGGGAGGAGCAGCTGCCTCTGGCGGGAAGCGAGATCTCCCGGGGAATTTTTGCGCCGACAATCCGCTATCATGACGGTCTGTTTTATATGATAACGACAAACGTGAGCGACGGGGGCAATTTTATCGTGACGGCAGAGAAACCGGAAGGCCCCTGGTCCGAGCGCTATCTTCTGGGAGGGGAGGCGGCCGGAATCGACCCGAGCCTTTTCTTTGACACGGACGGCAAGTGCTACTATGTGGGGACGAGGCCGAATCCCGAGGGTGTGCGCTACAACGGCGACTGGGAGATCTGGGTGCAGGAGCTCGACTTAAAGCAGATGAAGCTGGTCGGAGAGAGCATGGCGATCTGGAAGGGCGCCGTAAAGGATGTGATTTGGCCGGAGGGTCCGCATCTGTACAAGATCGGCGATTACTACTATCTGCTTCACGCGGAGGGAGGCACAGGTCCGGAGCACAGTATCAGCGTGGCGCGGAGCAAAAAACTCTTCCAGTGGTTTGAGGGATGCCCGAGAAATCCGATTTTTACCCATCGGAACCTCGGCGCGGATTACCCGGTGATCTATGCGGGACACGGCGATCTTGTGGATGACGGAAAAGGCAATTGGTACTGTATCATGCTGGCGTCGCGGCCCTGTGAAAAGCACAGCAGCATGGGGCGGGAATCTTTCCTTGCAAAGGTGGTCTGGGAGAACGGCTGGCCGGTGATCAGCGCCGGGATCGGACATCTGGAGGATGAGCTGGAGCTGCCGTTTGAGCAGTGCCGCTACACTGAGGAGATGTCGCACCACGATCAGCTGCATTTTTACGGCAAGAAGCTGGATGACCGTCTTTTGGGCATCCACACCAGAAATGAGACGCAGTATTCGCTGAGCGCACGGGAAGGTTTCCTGCGGTTGTTTGCGAGGAAGGAGCAGATTCAGGACAAGGTCAACAGCTCCTATCTGGGACTCAGACAGAAGGATTACTGCTTTGTGGTGAGCACGGGAGTGGATTTTGTGCCGGAGAAGGAAGAGAGCGCGGGACTGGTCTACTATCAGAACCATGCGAACCATCTGCGCATGGAGATTAAGAAGGGCAGCAGCGGGCGCGTATTCTCTGTGACCGCCCATATTCACGAGGAGGATCGTGTGATTGCGGAGACGGCAATCGAAGCGGACGGACTTGTGGAGATTGTCATGCGCGCGGAGAACCAGAAGGCGGATATCTGGATTAAGTGCAAGGATCAGACCAAGATGGCTGCACAGGGAGTTGACCTGCTCGCCTACACGACGGAGGAAGCAGGAGGCTTTGTGGGGTGTACCATTGGCATGTACGCTTCCTCGAACGCCTCGGAGGATGGCGGGCACGCAGATTTCGCGTGGCTGACGTATGATGCGGAATAGTTCCGGCGAGAATGATCTTGATAAGGGTATTTATCAAGGATAGAACAAAAATATAATCAAGATTTAATTTAAGGAGAAGCTGGGCAATGAGTGAGAAAACAAGAAACTATGCAAAAGAGCTGGTGGCAAAGATGACGCTGGAGGAAAAGATGAGCCAGATGATGTACTCCTCCCCTGCGATCGAGCGGCTGGGCATTCCGGCATACAACTGGTGGAATGAGGCGCTGCACGGAGTGGCGAGGGCCGGAGTGGCGACCGTGTTTCCGCAGTCGATCGGTCTCGGTGCGACGTTTGACCCGGAGCTTTTGCATGAGATTGGGGATGTAGTTTCTACCGAGGGGCGGGCAAAGTTTAACGAGTTTTCCAAGAGAGGTGACCACGGAATCTACAAGGGTCTGACCTTCTGGGCTCCGAATGTGAACATCTTCCGCGATCCGAGATGGGGCAGAGGTCAGGAAACCTTCGGTGAGGATCCCTATCTGACGGCCACACTCGGGGTGGAGTATATCAAGGGCCTGCAGGGCGATGATCCGGAGCATTTGAAGTCTGCGGCATGTGCGAAGCATTTTGCAGTGCACAGCGGACCGGAGGCGGTGCGCCATGAGTTTGATGCGGTGGCGTCCAAGTACGATATGTATGATACTTATCTGTACGCGTTCAAGCGCTGTGTGAAGGACGCTAAGGTGGAGGCTGTCATGGGGGCTTACAATCGCGTGAACGGTGAGCCGGCGTGCGGCAGCAAAACTCTGCTGAAGGATATTTTGAGAGATGAGTGGGGATTTGAGGGACATGTTGTTTCCGATTGCTGGGCAATTATGGATTTCCACACGCATCACAATGTCACCAAGACGGTGCAGGAGTCGGCGGCGATGGCTGTGAACAACGGCTGTGACTTGAACTGCGGAACCGCGTTCTTACATTTGAAGGAGGCTTATGACGAGGGACTTGTCACCGAGGAGGCGATTACTGCGGCGGTTGAACGCCTGATGGAGGTGCGCATAAGACTCGGAATGATGAAGGATTACCCGTCGCCGTATGAGAATTTATCTTACGAGAAGGTAGAGTGCAGGGAGCATATAGACTTGGCGGTGGATGCGGCGAGAAGGAGCATGGTGCTGCTCAAAAACCGCAACGGGTTCCTGCCGCTGGACAAGAGCAAGATCAAGACCATTGCAGTCATTGGACCGAATGCGAACTCGAGAGATGCGCTGATCGGCAATTATACAGGAACCTCTTCCGAGTATATCACGCCGCTTGAGGGAATTCAGAGGTATGTGGGAAGCGATATCCGCGTTCTGTATGCGGAGGGCTGCCACCTGTTTAGGGACAAGGTCGAGTTCCTTGCGGAGAAGAAGGATCGATTTGAGGAAGCTGTCATTGCGGCAGAGCAGGCGGATGTCGTGGTGATGTGCCTCGGATTGGATGCTACGGTTGAGGGTGAGGAAGGAGACGCCGGAAATGAGTATGCCAGCGGCGACAAGCTGGGGCTGCGTCTTCCGGGCCTGCAGCAGGATCTGCTTGAGCGTGTTGCTGAGGTAGGGAAGCCAATCGTATTACTGCTCTCCGCGGGCAGCGCAATTGATCTCTCCTGGGCCCATGAGAACATTGAGGCGATTCTGGATACCTGGTATCCGGGCGCGCGCGGCGGAAAAGCAGTCGCAGAGGTGTTGTTCGGCGATCATTCCCCGTGCGGCAAGCTCCCGCTTACGTTTTACAGGGATGCGGATAAGCTGCCGGATTTCAAGGATTACAGCATGAAAAACCGCACATACCGCTACGCGGACTCCAATATTCTTTATCCCTTCGGTTACGGACTGTCCTATTCGAAGGTATCCTACAAGAATACTGCTGTCAGCTGCAGTGAGTGCGGGGTGACGGATTCGGTTACGGTGACGGCTGAGGTGACGAACGAGGGAACCTACCCGATTCACGAGGGTGTGCAGGCATATATCAAACATATGGATGCGGCAGCAGGCGCTCCCGGATATCAGCTGAAGGGCGTCGCGAACGTAGCGCTTGCTCCGGGTGAGACAAAAAAGGTTGAGATTTGTCTCCAGCCGAGAGATTTTGCAACCATCACCGAGGAGGGCGGCTGTGTGATCCTGCCGGGAGAGTACAGCGTTTCGATTGGTGGCCAGCAGCCGGATGCGATCAGTGAGCAGCTGACCGGAAACAAGGTTGACCTTTATAAAGTAATGAAAAATGGTGAGAAAACGGAGGTAGAGTATTAATGATGACTGTTTATGAGGTAGAGGACAAGAGATTTCAGAAGTATGGCAGAGTGGTAAAGGACGTTGATTTTACGGAGCTGGTGGCGGAGCTGAAAAAGGTTCCGATCCCGCAGGATGTGGTGTATGAGCCGTCTGTGGAGGCGCTGGAGAAGCTTCCGGTGGCGGATGTGCTGCGCGACAAGGTGTATGGCGAGCTGCCTGTTCAGGTCGGCTACTGCATCGGCAACAATCATGACTTAAACGCGGTGGAGTATCACAGAAGCTCGGAGATCAACATTGCGGCGACGGATGCCATTCTGATTCTCGGCTGCCAGCAGGATATCACTGAGGATTTCACATATGAGACGGCGAAGATGGAGGCTTTTCGCGTGCCGGCCGGATGCGCGGTAGAGCTGTATGCAACGACTCTGCACTATGCGCCGTGCAACTGCGGGGACAACGGCTTTCTGGTTTCTGTAGTACTGCCGAAGGGAACGAACACCGAGCTGAAGATTTCGCATGCAAAGGGCGAAGACGCGCTGATCACGGCAAAGAACAAGTGGCTGATTGGACATAAGGACGCAGGACTTGCGGCGGGAACCCACATCGGCCTGATCGGTGAGAATCTTTCCGTTTAGTGGGAACGGTTGCAAAAGAAGAAAATAATTCGAGGGAATCCCGGTTTTAGGCCGGGATTCTTGTGCTGTATAGTTTTTGGCTAATGTTTGTACAATATAAATTCGAGATGGAGGCATGTGAGTGTGAGGCTGAAAGATTTATTGGCATACGATGACATTGTGATCCAATGTCATGACAACCCGGATGCGGATTCGCTGGCAAGCGGCTTTGCGGTGTACCGCTATCTGACGAGCATGGGAAAACATCCTGCTCTGGTCTATGGGGGTGTGCGCCATATCCGCAAGAGCAATCTGGTTACAATGGTGAAGGATCTGGAAATTCCGATCTCGCATGTTGAGCGGATCGATACGCCGGAGCTTCTTATAACTGTGGACTGCCAGTATACCGGCGGCAATGTGGAGCCGTTTCCGGCAAAGCATGTGGCGGTGATTGATCATCACCGTGTGAGCACCAAGCTGCCAAAGCTCTCGGAGGTGCAGAGCAATCTGGGTGCGTGTGCTACTTTGCTCTGGCGGCTCCTAAAGGAGGAAAACTACGATGTGGACAATGACCGGGAGCTGGCGACAGCGCTGTATTATGGACTTTATACCGACACAAACAGCTTTACGGAGATTGTGCATCCGCTGGACAAGGACCTGCGGGATGATGCCAAGTTTGATGCTTCCCTCATGACCAAATACCGCAACATGAATTTGTCACTGGAGGAGCTGGGGGTGGCAGGCTCGGCGCTTTTAAGCAGTGATTATCTCGATGAGTACCGCGCGGCTATTGTGAAGGCGGGAGCATGTGACCCGAATGTGCTGGGCATCATCAGCGACCTTGTGCTCGAGGTGGATGCCGTAGATATCTGTGTCGTGTTCAATGAGCAGCCGGACGGCATCAAGCTGTCCGTTCGAAGCTGTATCAGGGAAGTCAAGGCGAGCGAGCTCGTCGAGGAGCTGTGCCGCGGAATCGGGAGCGGCGGCGGCCACTTTTTCAAGGCGGGCGGCCTGATTCAAATGGAATTGATGAAGGAAGAATATCTGCGTTTTTGCGAGGAACACCGCTATTTGCCGCGGATGGAACCGGATTACAAGGGGCAGAACGAGCAGCCGACCCAGTCCGGCATCAAGGCAGTGCTGGAAAAGAGGATGACGGACTATCTGGACAACACGGATATGATTTATGCACAGGAGTGCCGGATGGATGAAGCGGGATTGCAGCGCTATCTCACAAAGCCCGTTCCCTGGGGGTATGTGCGCGCGACGGAGCTTGCGCCGGAGGGGACGCCGATCACGATCCGCTCGATCCGGGGCGACATGGAGCTTGTGGTGCAGGAGAATACCATCCTGACCATCGGCTCGAACGGAGCTGTGTACCGCTGTTCGGAGGATGAATTTCAGGAAAACTACCGATACTATGAGGAGTGGAAGTTTTATCTGGGAGCGACGGAATACCGCCCTACGGTCAAAAAGCGCAAGTCCGGACGGGTGAATCTGCTTTCGCGCTATGCGCGGGTATGCATTCCAAAGAAGAGCCTTCCGGTATATGCAAGGCAGCTGGAACGCAAGGTCAAGCTGTTTTTTAACGACAGGGAGGATCCCTATCTGCTCGGCCGGGAGGGAGATTATCTGGTGAGCAGCACCGGACAGATGGAAGATGCTTATATCATGAGCCGGAAACAGTTTGAAGAAAATTATATCCTGATTGAAGAATATGAGCAACGCGCCGTAATATTTGATCTTGACGGAACTCTGCTGGACACCTTGGAAGATTTGAAGGAGACGGTGAATGCGGTGCTTGCATCGAGGGAGCTTCCGCCCTGCACCATCGAGCAGGTGCGCGAGTATGTGGGAAACGGAATACGCAATCTCCTGATCAGGGCGGTGCCGCAGGGGGAGGAGCATCCGGAGTTTGAGGAAATGCTCTCATTTTTCAAGGAATATTACGGGAAGCACTGTATGGACCACACCGAGCCCTATGACAATATTATACATCTCCTCATGGAGCTTCATGCGCGCAATGTGCCGGTGGCGATCGTCTCCAACAAGGCGGATTTTGCAGTCAAGGAGTTAAACCGCAGGTTTTTCGCTGATTATGTGTCCGTGACGGTCGGCGAGCAGGCGGGAATTTCCCGCAAGCCTGCACCGGACATGGTGGAGCAGGCGCTAAAGGAGCTCGGGTGTGCGAAGGAAAACGCAATCTATGTGGGCGATTCCGAGGTGGATCTTGTGACGGCGGCGAATGCCGGACTTCCCTGTGTCAGCGTGACCTGGGGATTTCGCGACCGCATCTGTCTGCTGGAGCACGGGGCCGAGACATTGATCGACCGCCCACTTGAGCTGCTGCGTTTTTTGTGATATACTGGGCGCCGGGTAAATTTGTCGCCCAGCGTGACATCGCATAAGAAAATATGCCGCATGTTCCGGTGCGGCAGGAAGGAGCTATGGACGGATTATGGAAGAGAGAATTTCGGGACACACCGGCCTGCTGGCGCTGTTTGGGTCTCCGGTGGGGCATTCCGGCTCCCCCGCAATGTACAACTACAGCTTCAAGCGTCTGGGACTGGACTATGTCTATGTGGCGATTGACATTAAGGAGCACGAGGTGAAGGAAGCAATCAGCGCAATGCGCCTCTTTCGCATGCGGGGCTGCAATGTGACGATGCCGGACAAGGCGGAAGCTGCAAAATATATGGACGAGCTCTCGCCGGCGGCGCAGATCATCGGCGCGGTGAACACGATTGTGAACGAGGACGGGCGCCTCATCGGCCACATGACGGACGGGGAGGGCTTTGTCAACAACTTAAAGGATCACGGTGTCGAGGTGGCCGGGAAGAAGATGGTCATCGCCGGAGGCGGCGGGGCTGCCACTGCCATGCAGGTGCAGAGTGCGCTGGACGGCGTGCGGGAACTGACAATATTTAATAAAAAGGACGCTTTTTTTGAGCGGACGCTGGCTACAGCGGAGAAAATCCGGGCGGCAGTCCCCCAGATTGCGGTTCAGGTCTATGACATTGACGATGTTGACCGGATGACGGAAGAGATTCGGTCTGCGGATATTTTTGCCAACGCGACGATCGTGGGAATGAAGCCGATGGATGACCAGAGCGTGGTGAAGGATCTGAGCGCTTTTCGTCCGGGGCTTGTGGTGTGTGATGCGGTGTACAACCCGGAGGAAACAAGACTTCTCCGCGAGGCCGCAGAGGCCGGGTGTATCTGTGTGGGGGGCAAGGGAATGCTCCTTTGGCAGGGAGTTGCCGCGTTTAAGCTTTACACGGGGCAGGATATGCCGGTGGATGAGGTGAAAGAGAGGTTTTTCTCATGAGTATTTCCTATAATATTTTTCTGATCGGGTTTATGGGCGCGGGGAAAAGCACGGTTGCCCGCGCGCTGCATCAGAAGCTTGGCCTCCCGCTGGTGGAGATGGACGAGCGGATTGTAGAGGAACAGGGCATATCGATCAACGAGATCTTTGAGCGGTTCGGCGAGGATCGGTTCCGCGAGATTGAGAGCCGTCTGATTTTAGATTTGGGTGAGGCCGGACCTTCGGTGATTTCCTGCGGCGGCGGAGTGGTCGTGAGGCCGGAGAACATCGAGTATATGAAAAAGAGCGGCAAGATCGTATTTCTGTCCGCGACGCCGGAGACAGTGTATGAGCGGGTGAAGAACAGCACGGACCGCCCCATTTTAAACGGACACATGGATGTGGAGTATATCGCCGGACTCATGGAGAAACGGCGTGCGCTCTATGAGGCGGCCGCAGATTTCACCATCCGGACGGATGGACGGAGTCTGGACGAACTGTGCGAGGAAATTGAAGAAAAAATAGAAAGTTAAAACAAAATTTATTTTCCAATGGAGGCATTATGGAAGTTAAAATTTCGGACGCAGTAAAGTATATTGGAGTGGATGACACGACAATTGATCTGTTTGAGAGCCAGTATGTGGTTCCGGAGGGCGTCTCTTACAATTCCTATCTGATTCTGGATGAGAAGACAGCTGTCATGGATACCGTGGATTCGAGAGGGGCAGGAGAGTGGGAGAAGAAACTGGTGGATGCGCTGGCCGGGCGCAAGCCGGACTATCTTGTAATCTCGCATCTTGAGCCGGATCACGCGGGAAGCATTGGGCGGATGATTGAACTCTATCCGGATGTTACGCTGGTTGGCAACGCGAAGACCTTTGCGATGCTGCCTCAGTTCTTTGAGACGGAGCCGGATGTGAAGACCCTGACAGTCAAGGAGGGAGATACCCTTTCTCTCGGTTCCCACACGCTCAGCTTTTACATGGCGCCCATGGTGCACTGGCCGGAGGTGATGGTGACCTATGAAAACAGTGAAAAAATTCTGTTCTCGGCGGATGGGTTTGGCAAGTTCGGCGCGATGGGGGCAGAGGATGACGAAGGCTGGGCCTGCGAAGCGCGGAGATATTACTTCAATATTGTGGGCAAGTATGGGGCTCCGGTGCAGGCGCTGCTCAAGAAATTGAACTCTCTCGATATCAACACTATTTGTCCACTACATGGGCCGATATTAAATGAGGATTTAAGTTATTATATTGGGCTTTATGATACGTGGAGCAGCTATAGGCCGGAGAACAGCGGCGTGCTTGTGGCGTACGCTTCCATTCACGGAAATACAGCCAAGGCGGCGGAGAAGCTCGGGGAGCTGCTGCGGGCGCGCGGTGTGGAGAAAGTGGTGGTCAGCGATCTGGCCAGAGAGGATATGGCGGAAGTGATTGAGGATGCATTCCGCTATGACCGTATGGTGGTGGCGGCGGCCAGCTACGACGGCGGCGTGTTCCCGTGTATGCAGGACTTTTTGAACCATCTGCAGTCAAAAGCATACCAGAACCGCACGGTCGGTATCATGGAGAACGGCTCCTGGGCGCCCAGCGCGGCAAAAACGATGCGCGGAATTTTAGAGACCATGAAAAACGTGACCTTGGTGGAGCCGTGTGTCACAATTACCTCCACGTTGAAGGAGAAGGATCTGCCCGCGCTGGAGGCGCTGGCGGAAGCAATCGCAAAAGCTGTTTAAAAATTTTTTGCGAATAATATTGTTTGAGTTGCAGATACTACCAACGCAAAGGAATATTTTTGAAAATATATCTGGAAGTGGAGGTATTTTATATATGAAAGCAACAGGTATTGTGAGAAGAATTGATGATTTGGGCAGAATTGTTGTTCCGAAAGAGATCCGTCGTACATTGCGGATCAGAGAGGGAGACCCTCTGGAAATATTTACAAGCCGCGAGGGGGAGATTATGCTCAAAAAATATTCGCCGGTGGGGGAATTGGGCGAGTTCGCCGCCAGCTATGCGGAGTCGTTGGCGCAGGCGGTGGGCGCGCTTGTATGCATCACGGATCGGGATTATATCATTGCGGCAGCCGGGAGCGGCAGAAAAGAGCTTGAGGGCGAGCACCTGAGCCGAAATGTGGAGGAGCTGATGGAAAAACGCGGTACATTTACGGTCGAGGATGTGCACTCCGAGCTTCCGATCGTCACCAAGGACTGGAAGAGTGACCACAAGGAGGCGGTGCTCTCCACGATTACGTGCAATGGGGACTGCCAGGGCTCCGTGATCATGATGGGGCAGAAGGAGAAATCGGCGGGGCTTGATGTGCTGAAGGCGCTGGCACTGTCTGCGGCAGGTTTTTTGGGAAAGCAGATGGAGCAGTAGCACGGGGGAATTTATAAAAAGATTATTTGCATCTAAAGCGAAAAAGCGATAAAATATCCCATATATCAGTGCATGTTTTGGCATGCACAAATGGCGGGAGATGAAATGGCAAGCGACACGACCGAGAAAGTCAAGAAGAAAAAAAAGAAAAAAAAGCACCGTTTTTTCTGGTTTCTGGTCAAGTGCCAGGTTTTCATGATACTGTTGGTGGCGGCCGGCGTTGCCTATTATTTTTTTGGCGGCTACGCGCAGACGGTGCAGCAGTTAAAGCATGAGGCGGCGACCATGGTGGCGACGACGAGCGAGAGCATGTTTGTTCCCTCCCAGTCCAGCGAGATCTACGATGCGTTCGGAAACCTGATATCCGAGCGAAAAGGTGAGAAAAATGCCCAGTATCTGGCGTATGAGGACATACCAAAGGATTTTGTCGCTGCCATGATCAGCGTCGAAGACAAGAAATTTTACAGTCATGACGGAGTGGATTTCAAGGCGGTGGTTCGTGCGGCAACCGCCTTGGTGAAGGCAAAGCTCAATAACACCCGGACTTCGCAGGGAGCCAGCACGATCACGATGCAGCTGGCAAAGCTGATGTATTTGAATCCGGATGGAAGCTGGCAGTATAAGGTGAAGCAAATGTTTCTTGCCATGGAGCTTGAACGCCGTTACAGCAAGGAAAAAATCTTGGAGTTCTATCTGAACAATATCTATTTTTCCAATGGTTACTATGGAATTGAGGCAGCGAGCATCGGGTATTTCAACTGTGAACCGTCCGAGCTGACGCTCTCGCAGGTCGCTTTTTTGTGCGCGATCCCCAACAGCCCCTCCTATTACGATCCTGTGACAAACTACCAGCACACCATCGAACGGCGGAACCGCATTTTAAAAAATATGCTGGGGGATGGGAAAATCACGCAGGAGACATATTACGAGGCGGTCAAAACCGAGATTGTGCTGAACCGTCCGCAAAAAAGCTCCGGCTCGACCTTCAACAACTATGTGGACACGTACACTTACTACTGTGCGACGCGAGCGCTGATGGAGCAGGAGGGATTTATCTTTCAAAATTACTTCAGCTCCGAGGAGCAGGAGATTGCGTATGATGAGCAGTTTGACGCGATGTACGCAGCCTGCCAGAAGCGGCTGTACGCAGGCGGTTATCAGATTTACACATCCATTGACATGGAGAAGCAGAATCAGCTGCAAAGGGCGCTGGATGATGTGCTCGCGGATTTTACGGATACATACGAAAATGGTGCGTACGAGATGCAGGGCTCGGCAGTCTGTATCGACAATGAAACCGGATATGTGGTGGCAATCATTGGCGGAAGGGATCAGGATCTGGGACCCTACACGTTAAACCGGGCCTACCAGAGCCACAGGCAGCCGGGGAGCTCCATAAAACCGCTGATTGTCTATACTCCGTCCTTTGAGCGCGGATATGAGCCGGACACCATCGTCGATGACAGTGAAATTGAGGGCGGTCCGGCAAATGCAAGCGGTTACTATGCGGGAGAGGTGGAACTGCGCTACGCGGTGGAGCAGTCGCTCAATACGGTGGCATGGCAGCTATACCGTGAAATCAGCCCGGCCGTGGGGCTTTCTTACCTGAAAAAGATGAATTTCACCGGGATTGACAACCGGGATTATATACAGGCGACGGCACTTGGCGGATTCACGAAGGGGGCGTCTGCGCTCGAGATGGCAGCCGCATATGCGACGCTGGAGAACGATGGCATGTACCGTCAGCCGACCTGTATCAGGGAGATCATTGACGCAGATAAAAATGTGGTCTACGCCTCCCAGAAAACAGAGGTGGTAATCTACGAGAAGAACGCGGCCCGCATGATGACGGATGTGCTTTCCTCTGCGATACGGGAGGGAACCGGAAAGAAGATGTGTCTGGAGGACAGGCCCTGTGCGGGCAAGACCGGAACCACCAATGATTACAAGGACGGCTGGTTTGTGGGTTACACCCGCTACTATACGACCAGTGTATGGGTGGGGTGTGACTACCCGAAAAGGATTGACGATCTGAGAGGAAACACTTATCCCGGATACATATGGTACAATTATATGAGCGCGATTCACGAGGGGCTTCCGCCGACAGAATTTCTTCCTTATGCCCGACTGTCAGACGAATTCGTTGACCGGCAGGAGCAGGAGCAGAGGGAGCAGGAGGAGCGCCGTGAGGAGGCTCAGCAGCACCGGCCGGGAGAGCAGAATCCGAACAATCAGGAGCCACCGGGAGAGCAGCAGGGGCAGGAAGAGCCGGAGAACGGCGGAGGATCAGGAAACGGAACGCCGGAGGACGGGCAGAATCCGGGTGGCCAGCAGGGGCAGGAAGAGCCGGAGAACGGCGGAACGCCCGGAAATGGAATGCCGGACGATGGGCAGTCTCCGAACGACGGGCAAAATTGGGACGATCTGCAGGTCGATGGAAACCCGGATAACGGAGCGGGCGGAAATAACTAAGATCAGGGGGAAACGGATGAAAGAATACGGATTTGGAGTTGATGTGGGAGGAACGACAATCAAGATCGGTTTTTTCGGGACAGACGGCAAGCTGCTGGATCGCTGGGAGGTGCCGACGAATCGGGAGCAGAACGGAGCCAACATCCTCCCGGATATTGCAAAGGCCATCGACAACAAGCTGGCGCAGGAGGGCATCAGCAGGGGGCAGGTGCAGGGCATCGGCATTGGAGTGCCGGGACCGGTCACGGGCGACGGCACGGTGCATGGCTGCGTGAACCTCGGATGGGGCATTGTGAATGTGCAAAAGCAGCTTGGGGATCTGACGGGATTGCCCGTAAAAGCGGGAAATGACGCGAATGTGGCGGCACTTGGCGAGATGTGGCAGGGCGGCGCGAAGGGCAGCCGGGATGTGATTATGGTGACGCTGGGAACCGGTGTTGGAGGCGGGATCATTTCGGACGGAAAAGTGGTGACCGGACACGGCGGTGCCGGCGGAGAGATCGGCCATATCACGGTGCGCAATGATGAGACGGAGGCCTGCAACTGTGGGAGGTACGGATGTCTGGAGCAGTACACCTCTGCAACCGGTATCGTTCGACTGGCAAAGCGCAAGCTGGCAAAGAGCAGCGAACCTACAGGTCTTAGGGCTTTTTCGGAGCTTACCGCAAAGGATATTTTCGACGAGGCGAAAAAGGGCGATGAGGTGGCGGCCGGGCTTGTGGATGAGCTTGGAGGAATTCTGGGAGCCGCGCTGTCCAATATGGCGTGTGTTGTGAACCCGGAGGTCATTGTCATCGGCGGCGGAGTTTCCGCCGCCGGGACAATTCTCATAGAAGCGATTCAGAAGCATTTCATCGAGAATGCCTTCCATGCATGCCGCGGGACGCGATTTGCGCTGGCCCGGCTGGGCAACGACGCGGGAATGTATGGATGCATGCAGATGGTGATGGAGCTGTAAGTAAATTGCAGCTACGACACCGTGACCTTCATCTTGACGATTTTGGTCTTTCCGTTCTTTAGCTTAACCTCTGCACGAATGGTTGTGGTGCCGGCCTTCTTTGCCGTAATTTTTCCCTTCTTGCTCACTGTGGCCACGGCTGGCTTATTGGAGGTGTAGGCAATGGACTTAATGCTCTCCGTGTTTGCGTCGCTCCCCAGCGTAAAGACAGTGGTTTTTCCCTTGTTCAGGGTGACGGAAGATACCTTCGGAGTTATGGTTTTCTTAATCTGTGTGTTGATTTGCTTCGCATCTTCCGTGGTTACAAGCACATAGGCTGCATTCTGGCCCACGGAGACAGAGATATCCCCCGCGGCGCTTACCGTGTAGGTCTTGGCATTGACCATCACATACCCATTCGCCCCGGTGCCTGTCTTATACAGTTTTAAAGAGCTGCCGGGAGCAAGGTCCTTAGTGTTTGCTTTTAATGTGTATTTGACGCTGCCGCCGGAATCCTTTACCGTCAGGAGCATAGGCACATCTTTCCCGCCTGCCGCCTGCTTCGCCTTGGAGACAAGCTCACCGGAAAGGACTGCCGTGCTGCCGTCCTCTGCCGTAAGATCTGCCTGATAGCTGGTGGCTGCGGTTGTTTCCGCCAGAACATAAAACGCTTTCTTTGGGCGGTAATTGCTGTCAAACAGCAGAGGGTACTGTTTCTTTGATCCATCGGTGCCTCCGCCTGCGCTGTTAGCGCTCTGGAGCCATGAATGCTTGTCCGTGATTCCCCATACGGTAAAACCAGTGACCTTGCAGCCCTCCTTATCCAGCTCGCGGATCGCGTCATAGAACGCTTTATAGCGGGCTGCGACCCGTTCATTCTTTGCTTCCTCCGATTTTTGGGCATCACTGTCCGAGAGTGCCATGTCGAACTCTGTGA
>JAFLRQ010000004.1:29401-44115 GCA_022511395.1 Agathobacter sp.
GCTTCCTCCGATTTTTGGGCATCACTGTCCGAGAGTGCCATGTCGAACTCTGTGAGCTGCACATGATCCACCACTGCACAGTATGCGCGAACAGCCTTCTTAAAGTCATTCACATTCGGCCAGTTGTCGTCCGTGGAATAGTGCCCCTGCATGCCCATGCCGTCAATTCTGGCGCCCGGTGTGTCCTTCACGGCCTTCAAAAGCTTTACGATGCCGTCCGGCTTGATCCACATAAATTCATTGTAGTCGTTGTAGTACAGTTCGACGGACTTCGGCATATATTTGTTGGCAAAGACAAAGGCGTCGGTAATAAATTTGTTGCTCTTGTAAATTTTCCACCAGCTGGAGCTTGGGTTATCGGTGTCTTTGCGATAGGTGCCTGTCCCGTCACTGCCCGGACCGTCGCTGACGGCCTCGTTCACTACATCCCAGCCGTAAAACATATCCTTGTATTTGCTGTCCTTTCCCGTGAAGTGCTCCGCGACACTCTTGATGTACCACTCCAGGCGGAGCGTCATGGTTGCAGCGTCTACATAGGGCTTGCCGGCATCATAGTCCTCATGGAAGAACCACTCCGGCGTCTGGTTGTGCCACACCAGCACATGGCCTCTCACCTTAATGAATCGATCCGGGTGCTTCTGGTTCCAGTCGTAAATATAATTCAGAATGGCTTCCGGGCCGGAATAATTCAACTTGGGAACGACCAGCTGCTTGCCGTTCAAGGTCACAGTCTCTGTCTGGGGACGCGTCACCCACCAACCGCCAAGCATGGATTCAGGCTTCAGTTCGTTTTCCAGTGTGATCGCGTTGAAATGAGTGGTGACCAGCTGCATTGCCTGATTGTCGGACAGGATACCTCCGTTAATGGCGGTGCCGACGATAAAGTCATCTCCCATCTCGCTTGTCATGGCGTCCCTCAGGATAACCGGATCCGCTTCTGCTGCTTCAGCAACAGTCGCTGAGTGCGGTTCGAAAGATAAACCGCAAATGAGGAGAACGAGGCTCAGAATGCCTGCAATTCCCCTGCGAAGTCTGTGATTCATAAAGAGTACCTCCTGAAAGTGTTTTTGTTGCAATTATACCAGCTTTTTGGGGCAGTTTCAATACTGTACCCTTTGTAAACTCTTTTTTTTCGGCGCTGTCCGTGGTATACTGTAAAAAATCTGACAACAGGAGGACAAGCTTATGCCAAACCCTTATTTACCCAACTGGGAATATATTCCTGACGGGGAGCCCCGCGTGTTCGGGGACAGAGTCTATATCTACGGCTCCCATGACAGGGCAGGCTCCCAGGAGTTCTGCGACTATGTGCTGAAATGCTGGAGCGCTCCGGTCAATGACTTAAATCACTGGACCTGCCACGGAGATATTTTCCACACGAGGGCAGACCGGGATCATGAATCGGACATTGACTGGAACAAGGAAAACACGAAGCTGTTTGCACCGGATGTGGTGGAGAAGGACGGAAAATACTATCTGTATGCGTACATCGTGAACGCCAAGGGCTGTGTGGCGGTCAGTGACCGGCCGGAGGGACCGTTTAAGCTGGTTGCGCCCTATCAGTACACAATTCCCGACGAGATCTGCTGCAACGGGTGGTTCATTGATCCGGGCGTTCTGGTGGACGATGACGGGAGGACATACATTTACTGCGGCTTTCAGCGGTCGTTTCTGGCCGAGATCAACAGCGGCAATATGTATGAAGTACTTGACGGAACCTGCGTGGAGCATTTTATTCCCTGTGAAATTACCGAACAGGGCGGTTTCGATGAGCCGGACAAACTGTTTTTCGAGGCGTGTTCCCCGCGCAAGGTCGGGGATACTTACTATATGATTTATTCGCCGAAACGGGGGAGCCGTCTTGCCTACGCGACCGCCGACAATCCGACCGGTCCGTATACATACAGGGGCTATATTGTGGACAATGGGGTGGACTATCCCGGAGGAAACAATCACGGATCTATTGCAAATATCGGCGGACAGTGGTATATTTTTTATCATAGGATGACCAACGGAACCATTATGTCCAGAAGGGGCTGTGTGGAGAAGATCACCATTCTGCCTGACGGCACAATCCCGCCGGTAGAGATGACTTCCCTCGGTTTTCAGGAAAGCCTCTCCCCCTATGAGACGGTCCCCGCAGATATCGCCTGCGTCTTAAAGGGCGGTGCCCTGATCACAGAGAAAAATGTGTTTGAGCGCGTCATTACCAATATACAGGACGGCTGTGTGATCGGGTATAAGTACTTCGACTTCGGTGAGGATTTCGGCAGCCGGACAATGGAATTTGCCGCATGGATTAAAGGGTGCGGATGCGACTGTGAGCTGCATATTCTGCTGGATAGCGAGGACGGGAAGGAAATCGGAAGCTGCAGGATTGGGCATGACGACGGCGTGGTCTCTGCGGTGACGAAGATCGTCACGGGGAGACATGCCCTGTATTTTAAAGTGACGACGGATTATGAGGGCTGGATGGGAGAGATGTTCCGCGGCCGGAATCTGTTTGAACTGAAGAGCTTTGTATTTTTAAAGTAGGTGTCTGACGGGTCATCACAAAAATTTGAGGAGGAGTAGCAAATGAAAGAAACCAAGCAACCTTTCAAACCCTTTATACCTTCGGACAAGATTGTGCCTGAATTTACCGTGACGTCGGTGATTCTGGGCATTATCCTTGCCGTTGTGTTCGGCGCGGCAAACGCCTATCTGGGACTGCGCGTGGGAATGACCGTGTCGGCATCCATACCCGCGGCGGTGATTTCCATGGGAATCATACGTGTCATCATGAAAAAGGATTCCATACTGGAAAACAACATGGTCCAGACGATCGGTTCCGCCGGAGAGTCGCTGGCGGCGGGTGCGATCTTTACGCTGCCTGCGCTGTTTATGTGGGCGGCAGAGGATGATTCTGTGGCAATGCCGTCCTTCTTTGTGATTGCAATTATTGCGATCTGCGGAGGTGTTCTGGGCGTGCTGTTTATGATTCCGCTGCGCACGGCGCTGATTGTGGAGGAACACGGCGTGCTTCCGTTCCCGGAGGGAACTGCCTGCGCGGAGGTTCTTCTGGCGGGAGAAGAGGGCGGCAGCAAATCCAAGCTGGTATTTTCAGGCCTTGGAATTGCGGCAGTGTACAAATTTATTGCGGACGGCTTATGCCTGTTCCCGAGTGAGGTGGACTGGTCCATCTCCGCATACAAGGGATCCGGTTTTGGAGCGGATGTCCTTCCGGCCCTTGCCGGTGTCGGCTATATCTGCGGTGCACGCGTTTCCTCTTACATGATGGGAGGCGCAGTCCTTGGCTGGTTTGTCATTATGCCGATGCTGGTGCTGCTGGGCGGTGACAGTGTCATGTACCCGGCGACAGAGGCGTTTAATACATTGGATACATGGACGCTGTGGGGCAGCTTCGTGCGTTACATTGGAGCGGGCGCGGTTGCAGCGGGCGGTATTCTGAGCCTGATCAAGTCCCTGCCGCTGATTATCTCGACCTTTTCCAAGGCGATCAAAGGCTTCGGGCATAGCGGCGGCAAGGAGAGGACAAGCCGTGATCTGCCGCTGTCCTACGCGCTGATTGGAATTGCGGTTGTGG
Source organism: Agathobacter sp. (assembly GCA_022511395.1). GTDB lineage: Bacteria > Bacillota > Clostridia > Lachnospirales > Lachnospiraceae > Roseburia. The sequence continues at coordinate 32,988 of JAFLRQ010000004.1, forward strand.
CGGTTCTGCTCTGGCTGATTCCGTCGATCCCGGTTTCCCTGTTATCGGCTGTCATTATTGTAGTATTTGGCTTTTTCTTTGCAACGGTTTCCGCCCGCATGGTCGGACTGGTTGGGTCTTCCAATAATCCGGTTTCCGGTATGGCGATTGCGACGCTTTTGATTGCGACAGTGTGTTTAAAGGCGACCGGCAGCACCGGTTTTGCCGGAATGGCTGGAGCCATCTGTATCGGCACGGTCATCTGTATTGTTGCGGCTATGGCGGGAGATACCTCGCAGGATCTTAAGACCGGCTATATTGTCGGCGCGACCCCGATTAGGCAGCAGATTGGCGAGCTGATCGGAGCCGTTTTCTCCGGACTGGCAATTGGCGGTGTGCTGTATCTGCTGAACGCGGCGTGGGGCTTTGGCGATTCCGTTCAGCTCCCGGCTCCGCAGGCGACTCTGATGAAAATGGTGGTTGAGGGCGTGATGGGAGGCAATCTTCCGTGGGGCCTTGTATTCATCGGTGTGTTTATTGCAATTTTTATCGAGATCATAGGAATCCCGGTGCTGCCCTTTGCAATCGGTCTGTACCTTCCGATCCACCTTTCGGTGCCGATCATGATCGGCGGTCTGGTTCGTCTGTGGATGGAGAAGCGCAAGGGACAGGACGAGAAGGAAAAGAAGGAGGGGATCAACAACGGTATTCTTTACTCCTCCGGTTTGATTGCAGGCGAGGGTCTGGTCGGAATTCTGCTGGCAATTTTCGCCGTGTTCGGACTGAATCTGAATCTTGGATTCAGCCTCGGCAATATTGGCGGATGTGTGTTCTTTGTGCTGCTGGTTGCGAGTATGATCTTTTTCAGCCTGAAAAAGTATGCGGCGAAAAAGGAGTAATCAATGGCGCGTCAAAACAAGATTGCCCGCAACTATATGGACATTGTTCCGAAGCATTCACCAAACCGGCCGTGGCGTGTGCGCGAGGATGGGATGGTGGAGATTGATATGGAAAACAAAGGATTTTACCATTCGATTGCGCAGAAATTTTTCAAGAAACCGCGCATCAGCCATATCGCGCTGGACAAATATGGCTCCGTGGTCTGGCAGAATATCGACGGGAAACATACCATTTACGAAATTGCTCAGATTATGGAGCAGGAGTTTCCCGAAGAAAAGGAGCGGATGCTGGATCGGGTAGTGACCTATTTTGCGACGCTGCAGAGGAGCAAATTTATTGTTACAGAGTGACAGGAAGAGAGTCTGGATTTTTCGCTAATCCAGGCTCTCTTTTTTGGCGTATGGATCTGTGACTTTTTTCCTATATGGAAGATCTTGACAAGTAAAACGATGAGCGATATTCTGTGAAAAGATAGTTTGACAATCAAACTATTTTAAAAACAATATTAAAAGGAAAAAGGAGATACCACCATGTTAGAGAAGATGAAAGAGATTATTGCAGAGCAGTTGAGCATCGATGTAAATTCCATCAGTGCGGATTCGAAGTTCAAGGAGGACCTTGAGGCGGATTCCTTAGACCTGTTCGAGCTTGTGATGGCGCTGGAGGAGGAGTACGGCGTAGAGATTCCTTCCGAGGATCTGACCAATCTTCTGACCGTTCAGGATGTGATGGATTATCTGAAGGACAAGGGCGTAGAGGACTAAAATATGAGGACACGAGTGACAGAGCTCCTTGGAATCGAGTATCCGATTATTCAGGGAGGTATGGCATGGGTGGCGACTCATGAGCTCGCCAGCGCGGTGTCCAACGCCGGAGGTCTGGGTATCATTGGCGCGGGCGGTGCGCCGGCCTCATGGGTTCGGGAACAGATTCAGGCGGCGAAGCGCGAGACCGACAAGCCGTTTGGAGTGAACCTCATGCTGATGAATCCCGAGGCGGATGCCATTGCGCAGGTGCTGGCGGAGGAGCAGGTAAAGGTAGTTACCACCGGGGCAGGCAATCCGGCTCAATATATGGAGATGTGGAAAAAGGCAGGCATCAAGGTCATCCCGGTGGTTGCCAGTGTGGCGCTTGCCAAGCTCATGGAGCGCGGAGGCGCGGATGCAGTCGTGGCGGAGGGAACGGAGTCCGGCGGCCACATCGGTGCGGCCACAACCATGACGCTGGTTCCTCTGGTGGCAGATGCCGTGGAGATTCCGGTGATTGCGGCGGGAGGCATTGCAGACGGAAGAGGATTTGCAGCGGCATTTATGCTGGGCGCGGAGGCGGTCCAGATGGGTACCCGCTTTGTTGTCGCCAATGAGTCCATTGTCCATGAGAACTACAAAGAGCGCGTGGTGAAGGCGAAGGATATCGACTCGGAGGTGACGGGGCGCTCAACCGGACACCCAATCCGGGTGCTGCGCAACAAGATGACCCGGGAATATCTGAAGATGGAGCAGGAGGGCGCGACGCTGGAGGAACTGGAAAACCTCACACTCGGGGCGCTCCGCAAGGCTGTAGTGGAGGGCGATGTGGTCAACGGAAGCGTCATGGCAGGACAGTCGGCGGCCCTCGTCAAAAAGCAGGAGTCCTGCGCGGAGATTATCGCCGATGTGATGGATACCGCCGCAAAGTTGATGCATATCTAGAACCGGTCTGGTGATGGCAATGATTTAAGGAGAATGAGGATGAAACGAGTATTTATGTTTCCGGGACAGGGCTCCCAGTACGTGGGCATGGGCAAAGAATTTTACGATGCCATGCCGGAGTGCAGGGCGGTGTATGAGCTTGCGAATGAAGTGACAGGACTGGATGTGGCGGCTCTCTGTTTTGAGGAGAACGAGAAGCTGAACATTACGGAGTACACACAGATCTGTATGCTGACTACCGAGGCGGCGGTTTACACGGCCTTAAAGGAGCGGGGAATTGAGCCGGATGTCACCGCAGGCCTGAGTCTGGGTGAGTACGGCGCCTTGATTGCATCGGGGGCTATGGACATGCGGGACGCTTTTTCTGTGGTGCGCAAGCGTGGAATCTATATGCAGGAGGCGTATCCTGTGGGCGGCGCCATGTCTGCAATCTTAGGGCTGGACGCAGAAATGATTGCGGAAATCTGCGAAAAAACAGCCGGGGAGAGCGGCAAGGTGGTGTCTGTGGCAAACTACAACTGTCCGGGACAGATTGTGATCACCGGAGAGGCATCCGCAGTGGAGAGTGCGGGGGCTGCGTGCAAGGAGGCGGGAGCCAAGCGCGTGGTCCCGCTGAAGGTCAGCGGACCGTTTCACTCGGCGCTCCTTGCAGACGCGGGCGAGAAATTGGGTGAGGCATTGGAGGATGTGGAGATCCGCCCGATCCGGGTTCCCTATCTCACGAATGTAACTGCAGATTACGTGAGAGAGGCGAAAGACGTGAAGGGGTATCTTGTGCGCCAGGTGTCCTCGTCCGTGCGCTGGCAGCAGACGATCGAGCGCCTGATTGCAGACGGCGCTGACGAGTTTGTGGAGATCGGGCCGGGGCGTTCCCTGTCTGGGTTCATGAAAAAAATTAACAGCGATGTGATCAGCTGCAACATTGATACAATGGAGGATTTTAAGAAGTATGTTGACCGGTAAGAATGCGCTGGTGACCGGCGCGGGAAGGGGAATTGGCAGGGCGATTGCCAGGGAGCTTGCGGCGAACGGCGCCTATGTAATTATCAATTACAACGGCTCTAAGGGTGCAGCGGAAGAGACCCTCGCCGCCATCACAGAGGCCGGTGGGCATGGAGAAATCTGTCAGTGCAGCGTGGCGGACTACGCCGCCTGCGGCGAGATGGTGGAGGAGCTGGTGAAAAGGCTGGGACACATCGATATCCTCGTGAACAACGCGGGAATCACAAAGGACGGCCTTGTCATGAAGATGAGCGAGGAGGATTTTGACGCGGTCATCGATACAAACTTGAAGGGCTGCTACAATACCATCCGCCATTTGTCCCGCTATCTGTTAAAGCAGCGGTCCGGAAAAATCATCAATATTTCCTCCGTGTCCGGAATCATGGGCAACGCCGGACAGGCGAACTACTCCGCCAGCAAAGCGGGGATCATCGGCCTGACAAAGGCGGTTGCAAAGGAGCTTGCCAGCCGCGGGATCAATGTGAACGCGGTGGCCCCGGGCTACGTGGAGACGGATATGACGGGCGTGCTTCCCGACAGCGTGAAGGAGGGACTTTTGGCACAGATCCCACTTGGAAGGACGGGAAAACCGGAGGATATCGCCAAAGCCGTCGTATTTCTGGCATCCGGTAATGCGGATTACATCACGGGACAGGTGTTGGCCGTGGATGGCGGGATGACCTAAGCGTATATAGGAGGTTTGAGATGAGTAGAAGAGTTGTTGTGACCGGTATGGGGGCAATCACCCCCATCGGGCTGAACGTGGATGAATTCTGGAAAAACGTGAAGGCGGGAACCATTGGTTTTGGCGAGATCACAAGGTTTGACGCCGGTGAATATAAATGCCGCATGGTGGCGGAGGTCAAGAACTTTGACGCAAAGGAGTTTATGGATCCGAAGACCGCAAAGCGCATGGAGCTGTTTTCACAGTACGCGGTGGCTGCTGCGGGAGAGGCAATAAAGGATGCCGGACTTGAGATGGAGAAGGAGGATCCTTATCGCGTGGGGACGGCCATCGGCTCCGGTGTGGGCAGTATGCAGGCGATGGAGCGTGAGTATGCCAAGCTGACGGAGAAGGGACCGGGGCGTGTCAATCCGCTCTTTGTACCGCTCATGATTTCCAACATGGCGGCGGGCAACGTGGCCATTCAGTACGGATTGAAGGGGAAATCCATCAATGTCGTCACGGCGTGCGCCTCCGGTACGAACAATATCGGTGAGGCGTTCCGCAGTATCCAGCACGGAGAGACGGATGTCATGTTCGCCGGAGGATCGGAGGGGGCGGTATGTCCGCTTTCGATTGCGGGCTTCACTGCGCTGACGGCGCTCTCCTCCGTGAACGATCCGGAAAAATGCTCCCTTCCGTTTGACAAGAACCGCAGCGGCTTTGTGATGGGCGAGGGCGCGGGCATTGTGATCCTCGAGGAGCTGGAGCACGCGAAGGCGCGGGGCGCAAAAATCTATGCGGAGGTCGTGGGCTACGGCTGTACTTCGGATGCGTTCCACATTACCTCTCCCCAGGAGGATGGCGCGGGCGCGGCGCGGGCGATGACAAACGCAATGGAGGATGCCGGCGTAGCACCGGCGGATGTGACGTACATCAACGCTCACGGAACAGCAACCCACCACAATGATCTCTTCGAGACGAGGGCAATCAAGCTTGCGTTTGGCGAGAACGCGAAAAATCTGAAAATCAACTCGACCAAGTCCATGATCGGACATCTGCTGGGAGCGGCCGGCGCGGTGGAGTGCATTGCCTGCGTAAAGGAGATCGAGGAGGGCTTCATCCATCGGACGGTCGGCCTTGAGACTCCAGACGAGGAGCTGGATCTGAACTACTGCAAGGAATCCTATGAGGAGGAGGTGCCCTACGCGCTCTCGAATTCTCTGGGGTTTGGCGGCCACAATGCCAGCATTCTCCTGAAAAAATATACAGACTAGGGGGAGCGGAAAATGCCGGAAAACACAACGAGACTGACCACACAGGAGATCATGGAGATTCTGCCCCACAGGCAGCCGTTTCTCCTGATAGATACCGTCGAGGAATTAGAGCCCGGTGTGCGGGCAGTGGCAAAGAAAAATGTGACCTTCAATGAACCCTATTTTGCAGGACATTTTCCGGGGAATCCGGTCATGCCGGGAGTGCTGATCATCGAGGCTCTGGCGCAGACCGGGGCGGTGGCGATTTTGTCACAGCCGGAATGGAAAGGGAAGACTGCATATTTTGCCGGGATCAGTCAGGCGAAATTCAAACAGAAAGTTCTTCCCGGAGATACCCTGATACTGGAGACAGAGATTATCAAGGTGAAGGGGCCGATCGGAATCGGGAAAGCCGTTGCGCGTGTGGATGGCAGGCTGGCGTGCTCTGCGGAGCTGACGTTTGCCATCGGATAGTGAGGAGTAAGAAAGAGTTGAGTATGTTAAAAAAATATAATATCGTCAACAAAAAAGGTGAAGAGAGAACAGCCGCGGCTGCGGCTGAGACGGAACAGACAGCGGAGAACCCGCCGGCTGGAGCGGAAAATCCTGCGGCAGCGAAACCGGCGGAGGCAGTTGAGGTGATTGAGTGCCCGGCCTGTAAAAGAGAACTCAACAGGGATCTTGTTGTAAAGAAAAAATATGTCTGCTACGAGTGCGGCTATTATTTCCGCGTCCGTGCGAAGAACCGCATTCGGATGGTGGCGGATTCCGGCAGCTTTACTCCTTGGGATGAGGATCAGATGACCGGGAATCCGCTTAATTTCCCGGAGTACGAGGATAAGGTGGCGGCGACACAGGAGAAGACAGGACTGAAAGAGGGCATTGTTGTCGGGAAATGCACGGTCTACGGCGAGGAGACGGTGCTCGGCGTGATTGATTCCCGCTTTTTGATGGGGAGCATGGGCCATGTTGTCGGCGAAAAAATTACGCTTGCAATGGAGCGCGCTACAGAGGAAAAACTTCCGGTCATTCTTTTCTGCTGTTCCGGCGGGGCGAGAATGCAGGAGGGTATTGTGTCCCTGATGCAGATGGCGAAGACCAGCGGAGCTGTGAAGCGTCATTCGGACGCGGGGCTTCTCTATGTGCCGGTGCTCACGGACCCGACGACCGGCGGAGTCACGGCGAGCTTTGCCATGCTTGGGGATATTATTTTGGCGGAGCCGAAGGCTCTCATCGGTTTTGCGGGCCCCCGCGTGATTGAGCAGACGATCGGCGAGAAGCTGCCGGAGGGATTTCAGAAAGCGGAATTCCAGCTGGAGCACGGCTTTGTGGACGCGATTGTGGAGCGCGAGAATCTGAAACTGTATCTGCATCAGATTTTGAAAATGCACAAAAAGAGAGCGGGCTATGCAAATTTTGATCCGCTGCGCGCAGATGACAGCTATGAACCCACTGAGCTTATGAAGGAGCGCAATGCCAAGGCAAAGCTGTTGGATGCGTGGGACAAAGTGACGGCAGCGCGCCAGATGAAACGGCTGGCGTCCGTCGATTATATCGATGCAATTTTTGACGACTTTACCGAACTGCACGGAGATCGGGCGTTTCGGGATGATCCTGCCATTGTGGGCGGAATTGCCTATCTGGACGGACAGCCGGTGACGGTGATTGGCGTTCACAAGGGAAAGGATTTAAAGGAGTGCGCAAAGAGGAATTACGGCATGCCCTCCCCGGAAGGCTACCGCAAGGCGATCCGCCTGATGAAACAGGCGGAGAAATTCGGCCGTCCGATTATTACCTTTGTGAACACCTCCGGTGCGTACCCGGGTAAGGAGGCGGAGGAGAACGGTCAGGGAGAGGCGATTGCGAGAAATCTTTACGAGATGTCCGCGATCCGCGTGCCGATTCTCTGCCTGATGATCGGCGAGGGAGGAAGCGGCGGCGCGCTGGCATTGGCCGTGGGCAACGAAGTGTGGATGATGGAGAATGCAACCTACTCGATCCTTTCTCCGGAGGGCTTTGCCTCCATCCTGTGGAAAGACGGAAAGCGTGCGAAGGAGGCGGCATCCGTCATGAAGATCACTGCTCAGGACTTAAAGGAGCTCCGTGTTATTGACGACATTATCCCCGAGTATGGGGGAGCGGATGAGGACGCGCTTGTCTCCATCGCTCGGTACATGAAGGGCAATATGAAAAAGTTTTTAAAGGCGCAGAATGGCAAGAGCGGCGAGCAGCTTGCCGGGGAGCGCTACGAGAGATTCCGGATTTTCTAAGGAGGACCCATGAAAATATTAGGTATAGGAAGTGCGCTTCCGAAAAAAGTGGTAAGCAATGATGATCTGGCTGAATATATGGATACCTCGGACGAGTGGATTCGTGAACGCACCGGAATTGTGAATCGGCATATTGCAGTTGATGAGACGACGACCTCTCTGTCTGTCGAGGCCGTAAAGCGTGCGCTTGCGGCGGCAAAGGTGTCCGGTGAGGAAATTGACCTGATTATTGCAGCCACCGTGTCATCCGACTACATCTATCCGACCTTGTCCTGCGAGGTGCAGGCTGCGATCGGCGCCAAGAATGCCACTGCGTTCGATATCGGCGCAGGCTGTTCCGGTTTTCTTTTCGCGCTGGGAACTGCGGACGGATATTTTCGCACAGGACGCTACAAGAAGGCGGTGATTCTGGGCGCGGAGACGCTGTCCAAGATGATGGACTGGACGGACCGCAGCACCTGTGTCCTCTTTGGAGACGGTGCAGGGGCGGCAGTGCTGTCCGCAGAGGGAGAACAGCTCAAAGCGATGACGCAGGGCTCCAACGGTTTTGAGGGGATGGTGTTAAAGTGCAACAACCGTCCTGTCAACAATCTTTTCCGCCCGCTGGGACCTCAGACTTATTCGTTTACCGAGATGAACGGCCAGGCGGTGTACAAATTCGCCGTGCGCACTGTGCCCGGGGCAATCACGAAGGTGCTGGAGGAGGCGCACATGTCAGTGGACGAGGTGAAGCTGTTCGTGCTGCATCAGGCGAACAAGCGCATTATCGAGGCTGTGGCGAAGCGTCTGGGACAGTCTATGGACAAATTTCCGACGAACATGGAGAAATGCGGGAACATTTCTGCCGCCAGTGTGCCGACGCTGCTGGATCAGCTCCTTGAGGAGGGCAGGATTCAGGCCGGGGATAAGATCGTTCTCGCCGGATTTGGAGCGGGACTTACCTGGGGGGCCTGTGCACTTGAGTGGTAGAAAGAGGTAGAGCGATGCAGATGACAGTGGGTGACAAATTGAATGAAACCCTCAATGAGCTGCTTGTCAGACTGTTCAAGGATATCTTAGAGGTCGAGGAAAAGAGCCTGATTACAGAAGAATTCCGGGATATTACGGCAAATGACATGCACATCATAGAGGCTGTCGGAATCGAGGAGCCAAAGAGTATGACGACTGTGGCAAAGCTGATGTCTGTCACCACCGGAACTCTCACCAAAGCAATGGATGCGCTCTGCGAGAAAGGATATGTGCTGCGTGAGCGCAGCAGTGAGGACAAGCGTGTTGTAAAGGTGCATCTCACGGATCGAGGGAGAGCTGCCTACTATCATCACGAGCAGTTTCATCGCCAGATGATCAAAAATCTTGCGTCCGAGATGTCGGAGAAAGAGACGGAGGTTCTGGTTTACGCGTTGGCGAAGCTGGTGGACTACTTTCAGATCCGCTATTATGACGCGGATGAGGAGTCGGAGTTTGTGGACTGGGGCAAGATCCGACAAAATGAGATAAAATGAAAGACTCCGACTTTGAAAATGCGTTTTGGTTGATCTTTTTTGTGAAATATAACAAAATTTGATCAGAAACGAAATTTTTGTTGTATAATCCTGCATTTTCTATTAAAATAAAGCTGTTGCAAGTATTAACCCTAATTTAGAAAAGGAGAATCAGAGATGGGATATGTTGATGAAGTCCTTGAGGCATTAAAGAAAAAGAACGCCGCTGAGCCGGAATTTTTGCAGGCAGCGGAAGAAGTGTTGGACTCTCTGCGTCCGGTCATCGACGCAAATGAGGAATTATATCGCAAAGAAGCGATCTTAGAGCGCATTACCGAGCCGGATCGCCAGTTTATGTTCCGCGTTCCGTGGGTGGACGACAAGGGACAGGTTCAGGTAAACCGCGGCTACCGCGTGCAGTTCAATAACGCGATTGGACCGTACAAGGGAGGCCTTCGCCTGCATCCTTCCGTGAATCTTGGAATTATCAAGTTCTTAGGGTTTGAGCAGATTTTCAAAAACTCTCTGACCAGCCTGCCGATCGGCGGCGGCAAAGGCGGCTCTGACTTTGATCCGAAGGGCAAGTCTGACCGCGAGATCATGGCATTCTGCCAGAGCTTTATGACAGAGCTCTGCAAGTATATCGGCGCGGATGTGGATGTGCCGGCGGGAGATATCGGAACCGGCGCAAGAGAGATCGGCTATATGTTTGGACAGTTCAAGAAGATCCGCGGCAGCTTTGAGGGAGTCCTCACCGGAAAGGGTCTGACCTATGGCGGTTCACTTGCCCGCACGGAGGCAACCGGATACGGTCTTCTCTATCTTACCCAGGAGCTGATGAAATGCCACGGCGAGTCCATGGAGGGCAAGACGGTATGTGTTTCCGGTGCCGGAAACGTAGCGATTTATGCGATCCAGAAGGCTCATCAGATGGGTGCAAAGGCGGTGACCTGCTCTGATTCCACCGGGTGGATCTACGATCCGGAAGGAATTGATGTAGAGCTTTTGAAGGAAGTCAAGGAAGTGAAGCGTGCGCGCCTTACCGAGTACGCAGCCGCGAGAAAGAGTGCGGAGTATCACGAGGGCCGCGGAGTATGGCAGATCAAGTGCGACATTGCGCTGCCCTGCGCAACGCAGAATGAGCTTTTGATTGACGATGCAAAGCAGCTTGTGGCGAACGGCTGCAAGGCAGTGTGCGAGGGCGCAAACATGCCCACCACGCTTGATGCGACCAAGTATCTGCAGCAGAACGGCGTGTGGTTCGTCGGCGGCAAGGCTGCCAACGCGGGCGGCGTGGCAACTTCCGCGCTGGAAATGTCCCAGAACTCTGAGCGCTTGAGCTGGACCTTTGAGGAGGTTGACGCAAAGCTGCAGCAGATTATGGTAAATATTTATCACAACATCGACGACGCGGCAAAGCGTTACGGCAAGGAGGGCGATTATGTGGCGGGCGCCAATATTGCCGGATTTGAGAAGGTTGTGAATGCGATGCTGGCACAGGGTGTCTGCTAAATGTTTCTATTTGCATAATATGATATGATATAGTATGATTAGAGTGTATCTGAGAAGCTATGTCAAAAAGGAGATGTGCGGATGTAGCGGTACATCTCCTTTTTTAAACTATATTAAATGAGGATTATATTTTGTATCGCAAGAACAGGAACAGTTGGACCAAGCATATGGATTTTATGATTTTGGATATTGTCTCCCTTCAGGTATCCTTTTTTCTGGCATATGTGATCCGACACAGAAGCATGCACATGTTTTCCAACTTAATATACTCGAATCTGGCGATTGTGCTCTGTTTTGTGGACGTTGTGGTTCTTTTGGCACTGAGCACGCTGAAAAATGTTTTAAAGCGCAGCTATCGGAAAGAATTCATAGC
>JAFLRQ010000004.1:44215-46037 GCA_022511395.1 Agathobacter sp.
GGGGGCTTGGTTGGATGTGCAATCACCGGCATCCTGTTTATATTTTTGGCACCTGCCATCTGCACGCAATCTCCGGGTCCGGTGTTCTTTGTTCAGACGCGTGTGGGGATGAACGGAAAACGCTTTAAGCTCTATAAATTCCGCAGCATGTATCGGGATGCGGAAGAGCGAAAGTCAGAGCTGATGGAGGACAACCGTGTAGATGACGGCATGATGTTTAAGATGGAGTATGACCCGCGGATCATCGGCTGCAAAAAGCTCCCGGACGGCACGGTGAAAAAGGGAATCGGCAACTGGATGCGGGATTGGTCGATTGACGAGTTTCCGCAGTTTTGGAATGTGCTAAAGGGCGAGATGAGCCTCGTCGGAACCCGTCCGCCCACGGAGGACGAGTGGGAGAAATACGATCTGCATCATCGCGCCCGTCTCGCTATCAAACCCGGCATCACCGGAATGTGGCAGGTCAGCGGCCGGAGTAATATCACGGAATTTGAGAAGGTGGTCGAATTGGACCGATATTACATCACAAACTGGGATCTGGCGCTGGATTTTAAGATTTTAGGAAAAACAATCCCCGCTGTGTTTAAGAGGGATGGAGCAATGTAAGCATGGAAGCAAACAATTTGCCTGTAACAATTATTGTGGCAGCACATAAAGCCTATCCAATGCCCGATGATCCCATGTATCTTCCGGTTCATGTAGGTGCTGAGGGGAAGCTGGACGATCAGGGACGTCCGCTGGATTTGGGATATGTGAAGGATAATGAGGGCGATCATATATCCGGAAAAAATTACGGGTTTTGCGAATTGACCGGGCTGTACTGGGCATGGAAAAATCTGGATGTCCGGTTCCTGGGGCTTGTGCACTACAGAAGGTATTTCGGCGCTCGAAAACGGATCCTTTGTTACCGGGAGCTGGAACCGCTGCTGAGCAGCTATTCTGTCTTTGTGCCGAAGAAACGGCGGTATTACATTGAAAGTCTGTACTCCCACTATGCGCATACGCATTACGCAGAACATCTGGACATCACGAGGGAGATTGTCAAAGAAAAGTATCCGGAATATCTGAATACCTATGACAAGGTGCTCAGACAGACCGGCGGCTATATGTTCAACATGTTTATTATGAGGAGAGACTATCTGGACGGTTATTGCAGATGGCTGTTTGATATCCTCTTTGAGTTGGAAAAACGGGTGGACAGCTCTTCTCTGTCCGAGTTTCAGGCGCGTTTTTTCGGCAGGGTCAGTGAGATTTTGTTTAATGTCTGGCTTGAGCAGATGATAAGGACCGGACGGATTGGAAGAAATGAGATCAGGGAGCTTGGTTACATCTTCACAGAAAAGGCAGCCTGGGTTAAAAAAGGGAGCGCGTTTCTCAAGGCGAAGTTTCTCGGGAAAAAATATGAGGAGAGCTTTTGATGAGGAAGGATGAGGAAGGGCCGGAGAATATACAGTTCAGTCTAATCGTTCCGATGTACAATGCGGAATCCTATATAGAGCGCTGTTTGCAGAGCATCAAGGAACAGACGTTTCACGATTTTGAGGTATTGTTGATTGACGACGGGTCATCTGACCGGACAGTGTCTCTGTGCAGAGGAAGCGTAGAGGGGGACTGCCGGTTTAGGATTATCCAAAGCCAAACAAATCAAGGGGTTTCCGCGGCGAGGAACCTGGGATTAAAGCAGGCAGTCGGAGAAAGGGTCTGGTTTATTGATGCGGATGACTGGATTGAGCCCACCGCGTTGGAGAGTCTGGCAGGGAAAGTGACGGCTGAGGATGATGTCGTGGCATTTGACTATGTCAAGGAACGCAAAGGAAATGAA
>JAFLRQ010000040.1 GCA_022511395.1 Agathobacter sp.
TTCTTTTTTTCCTACTATACAGATATAAGGACAATTCAAGTTCTGATGTAAGGAGGAAAATCATGAAAAAATATGTGTTTGGTCTTGTGTTGCTTTTATCCATCAGTTTGTGCGGATGCAGTAGTTGGCAGGAGGACAATATGCCTGTTTCCGGGATGACCGGGAAAACAGGGGAAATAGATGCGGAGTCCTCAGAAATGACCCCGGAGCTAAAAGAATTAATGACCGGTAATATGGGAAACCTGGGGGTGGGGACATTGGCGTACACGGTTCCAGAGGGAGACGACGAGGACTACAGGCTTTATTTCTTCCAATTAGAGGAAGAGGAGGACAGCTACATGCCCTTTGAAGAGAAGTCCGTCAAGCTGTCTGAGGCCTCTTTTGTCTTTCCGGATGTGAGGGAGGGGAATGTCCCCATGGGAAGATTTAAGAAAATTTATTTTATGGACTATACGAGCAGCCTGAAAGAGGGCGCGTTGGATGTCATTGTTATTGCGGTATATGAGAAGGACGGAACTGAATATTACGATACTCGGGTATATGAGGAGCGGGAAAAGGGCTTTGTTGTGGATGCCGCATTGACGCAGGAGTTAAATGAGAGGTATTACAATGTTGAGAACTATCCCGTATGGGATATCATAACACCGCCCGGCGAATAGGCACTTACTTCCAATGCTTTAATTGTGACAGGTATGACTCAAATTGTGCGCGGCGTTCTTCGTCTCCCAAATGATCGGGATTCGGCGTATGGCTGACAAGAAAATCAATCAGAGCTTCCTTCGTTTGATAGACAAATTTGCCGTCTGCATAGCACCATTTACAATAATCCTCGTTGTAGCTGCCGTCAGTTTCTTTGCTGATCAGGTCGTCTTCGCTCAATGGCATTCCGCAGCACTGGCAAATGAGCTGCCTTGGGGAGCCAAGCAAAGTGTTGATAGACACATCAAACTCGCGTGACAACAGCTTCAGCGTGTCTGTGTTCGGCTGCGTTTCGCCGGTTTCCCAACGGCTGACTGCCTGCCGGGTGACGCATACGCGCTCCGCCAATTGCTCCTGTGTAAGGGAATTTTTCTCGCGCAAATTTTTTAATATGTCCTTTATTTCCATAACCGTAGCCCTCCTGTGCGTTGTTTTACTTCATTATACTTGGAGCCTGCAGCTTCGGCAAGCAACCCGCTGTTGCTATGCCGGAGCTAATCTTCTGCCATGCAGTTCGCATCCGGCGCGGATTGTTGCATAGCGATTTCCAATATGCTATTATTTGTAAAAATCATAGCCTCCTCCTCACGCCGGCCGGCGCATGTTTGCCGCTTTTGTCAAGCGCATTATAGCACATCGCGGAATCTGTAGTAAATGTTTCATGTATAAATTTTCATAATCTGACCATATTATTCCAAAAGGTCAGGAGAATTCTATGAAACGTATTCCAAAACATATCGGTATTATCCCGGACGGCAACAGGCGCTGGGCAAAGGGAAATGGATTAGAAAAGGAAGAGGGCTATGCATATGGGTTGGAGCCGGGGCTAAAGCTGCTGCGGGCGGCGAGAAACCACGGTATCCGGGAATTGACCTATTATGGGTTCACGGTAGATAACTGTAAGCGCCCCAAGGAGCAGGTCGCTGCGTTTTCAAAGGCCTGTGTCAAGGCTGTTGAGATGCTGGAGGGGGAAAATGCAGAGCTGTATGTCATCGGCAATACAGGCTCCCCCTGTTTTCCGGCTGAGCTGCTTCCGTATGCGGAGCGTAAGCGTGAGTCTGACTACAGTGACGGAACAATGAGGATCAATTTTCTGGTAAATTATGGGTGGGAATGGGATATGAAAAACGGCTGGGCGTCCAGTGAAATACCGAGGGTTGATCTGGTGATCCGCTGGGGCGGGATGTGCCGTTTGTCCGGATTTCTGCCCATTCAAACCGTTTACGCCGATTTTTACATTGTGAAAGAATTATGGCCGGATTTTCAGGAAAAGCAGTTTACAGATGCATTGGAATGGTATCAGGAGCAGGATATCACTTTAGGGGGATAGAAAAAGACCACAGATCTTCCCACAAAATGTCGGGAAACGCATTCAGATATCTGATATCTTTTAGACAGACAGTACAGATAAGGGGACATGCCATGGATTGGGTAATGGGATTGCAGCGGGCAATTGATTACGTGGAAGAGCATATCACGGAAGAACTGGATTACGACGAAATTGCCAGACAGAGCTATTCCACCAGCTATCATTTTCAGCGGGTGTTTGGACTCCTATGCGGATACACGCTGGGAGAGTATATCCGCAACCGCAGACTGACTCTGGCGGGCGGAGAATTGGCCGGAAACCATGCAAAAGTCATAGATGTGGCATTGAAGTATGGTTATGACAATCCCGACAGCTTTGCCAGAGCATTTACCCGTTTCCATGGGATTACACCCTCTCAGGCGCGCAGAGAAGGGGCAAAGCTAAACTCTTTTTCACGACTGTCTCTAAAATTATCGTTAGAAGGAGGATGTGTGATGGAATACAAGATAGTGGAAAAACAGGAAATGGTACTTACCGGGTATAAACGGCGGTTTACGGGAGTGCCGCATATAACAAAGGAGTATGCGGATCAGACGAAAGATTTTTATATGCATACCAGAGTCAATCAGATGCTGCTTCGGTATATGACTGCGGATGGTTCCCAGACCACTGATTATAATGTGGTCGATCACGTGGACGACGACGGCTATGATTTCTATATTGCAGAGCAGCTGGTAGAGTGGTATCATACACATTTGGCGGAAGATATTGTGCTTGGTGAGGAAGCGGCCCGTTTCGAGGATATTGTGATCCCGGCCGGTACATATGCCGTATTTGAAACAGAACGGTGCAAATTTCCCACGCAAAAGCACGTGGAGCTTCGCAAACGGATTGCTTCGGAGTGGCTGCCGTCATCAGATTATATACTGGCAGACAGGCCGGAGCTCGTGGTGACCCATTGGTATCGGAAACCGGAGGAAGAAAACAGATATATTGAGCTTTGGGTTCCGGTGAGAAAGAAGTAATTCTGAGACCTTAGAAATGAAAGATGCACGACGGAGGGAGTTTATGCGATTATTGGTAGTTGATGCGCAGGGAGGCGGCATAGGAAAACAGGTGGTTGCGGCAGTCAAAAAGCAGTTTCCGCAGATAGAGATTACGGCGGTTGGAACCAACAGCGCGGCGACATCTGTGATGTTGAAGGCAGGCGCGGATCATGCGGCAACCGGAGAAAACGCAGTTGTTGTGGGTTGCCGGAATGCGGATCTTATTGTCGGCCCGATCGGGATCGTGATTGCCGATTCGCTGTACGGGGAAATCACTCCCGCCATGGCGACTGCGGTCGGACAGAGCAGAGCCAGACGGATACTGATTCCCATGAATCACTGTGACAATGTGATTGTCGGGGTGGACGACCTGAGCATCGGCAGGATGCTCTCCAGCGTGCTGGAGAAGGTAAGGGAATATATGGAAATAAACGCATGAGTAAAACGAAAGGAGATCATGACATTAAATGAATAAGTCTAAGGAAAGAGCAAAGGAAATACTCAGTCTGTATGTCAGTGAGGCGAAAAAGTTGGATTTTATTAAATCACTGATATTGGTCGGTTCTCTTTCAGATGACACCTACACAGGGAATGCAGGCAGTGACATAGATTTAGTACATATTGTTTCTGACGAAGAAGATTACTTGTCTGAGAAAAAACAGATATTTGAACTTATCAGTCGGATTGAGAGCGTAACGGAAAGGGATGTTCCTATAGCAAGGGTTGTTTTTCAGCAGCGGCATTTGGTGCGCCCCTATGAATATGATTTCGAGCTATCTGCCGATAACAAGGATTTAATGCAGCGCCCTATTGAAATATTCCGTATATTGGACAGCGGGATTACTGTATATGGAGAGGATATCATCCGGACAATTGAGCGTCCTGCGCGCAGTGATGTGGAAATGTCCGAACGTCTGAATGCCCGGCATCTTGAAACTTTGAAAGATACAGAGTGGTATAAAGAGTATGTAAAAATGATAGAGAATCCGACGATACGAATCATGACCCAATCCGTGCTGACAACGGCTCTTTCAGACTATTATTTTTATACCGGAAACAGCTGCTCAAGTAAATACCACATTTTGAAACGCATGGAACAGGAAATGCCACAGCTATCCTATCTGAATTTGTTGCGGCTTTGCCATAAGAATCGTTTTTCTCCTGATGAAATTACAGAACAGGACATTGAAACGATGAAAAGGGAATACCAAACCTGCTTCCGAACAAAGCCGAAGACATGGCTGAAATGACCATTGCGTTATGATGCCAAGAGCTGCCGTGATATAAGTCGGCATGTTGACACCGCCCTTAGTCTGTGTTATAACAGATTATGATTTTAGAGTCCGGCAGGAAGCCGGGCGGACGGTTCCGGAGAACCGGGAGCAAAAATCAACGCGAACAAGGAAAGTGATGTATACTGAGGAAGGTATACGGACTCCCTGAAGGGATTTCGTATGCCTTCTATTACTATGCAGACAGGAGACAAGATGCGTAAATTAAGAAAACGGATTGCGGCGCTTTTGCTGCCGGTACTGTGCACATCCCTCATCTCCTGCGGGAGTGTGCCTGACAAAAAAGACGGCTCAACCTTGATTTTTGGCAGCGGGGATTACACCCGGATCTGTCCCGCGATGGATGAGCACTGTGAGATCAGCGCCCTGCTCTTTGACGGGCTGACGGACCATGACGGGGAGAATCGGATTATTCCGAGACTTGCCCAGCGCTGGGAGTATGACGAGGCGACATTAACCTACACGTTTTTTCTGGCGGAGAATGTCCTGTGGCATGACGGCGAGCCGTTTACCGCAGAGGATGTCAAATTCACCTTTGAGGCGATCATGAACCCGGAGAACGGGTCGGAGAACGCACCGAATTATGAGGATGTGGAGGCAGTTACGGTGGTGGATGACCACACGGTATCCTTCCGGCTGGCGGCGGTCAACACGGCATTTCTGGAGTATATGACGATGGCGGTTATGCCAAAGCATTTGCTGGAGGGAGAGGACTGGCAGGAGTCGGACTTCTTCCGCAAGCCGGTCGGCACCGGTCCCTACAGGCTGGAGAGCTGGGATGTGGGACAGTCCATTGTCATGAAGAGAAATGAGGATTATTTTGCCGGGCCGGCAAACATTGAGACGATCATTTTTAAGATTGTAACAAATGACAGTGCGAGGGCAATGCAGCTGTTGTCCGGCGAGCTGGATCTGGCGCAGGTGACCCCAAAGGACGCTGCGGTGTTTGAAGAAAAAGAGGACTATTTGGTGTATGAGATGACCACCTCCGATTACCGCGGAATTCTCTATAATTTTCGAAATCCGTTCTGGCAGAAAAATGCCGATCTGATTCCGGCGGTCAGCTATGCCATTGACCGCCAGGTGATATTGGATGCGGTGCTGCTGGGACGGGGGGATGTCGCCTACAGTCCGCTGCAGCGCAATATCTACAACTGTGAGGATGTGGAGCACTACGATTACAGTCCGCAGAAGGCGGAAGAAGTGCTGCAGAGCGCAGGCTGCGCGAAGGATGCGCAGGGCTACTGGTGCAGGGACGGCGAGCGCATCCGGTTTACAATCTGCGCCACAGCCGGAGACCAGGTGCGCGTGGATATGGCGCAGGCGGCGGCACAGCAATTACAGCAG
The DNA here is from genome assembly GCA_022511395.1 of Agathobacter sp. Taxonomy (GTDB): domain Bacteria; phylum Bacillota; class Clostridia; order Lachnospirales; family Lachnospiraceae; genus Roseburia. Next base: position 5,694 of record JAFLRQ010000040.1, read on the forward strand.
ATGGGGCTGGATGTGCGGGCGGATGTGCCGGCAGGAGGTATTGACTGGGGCGGACAGGAGTGCTGCATCATTGGCTGGGGCTCGCCCTTCGACGCGGACGATCACACCTATAAGGTGTTTGGCACGGACAAGGGCGCAAACTACTCCGGCTATTCCAATGCGCTGGTGGATCAGTATCTGACCGAGGCGAGGCAGACAGAGGATGAAGGAGAGCGCCGGGAGGCATACGCGAAATTTCAGAAGGCGCTGGCGGATCAGCCCGCGTATACGTTTTTCTGCTATCTGGATGCAATTTATGTGGCGGATCCCGCGATACACGGAATCGCGGAGGATACGGTGTTAGGACACCACGGGGTGGGTATTTTCTGGAATGTCTGTGAGTGGACGATGGACTGAAAAGAGATGGAATATGTCAGAGCTGCTGAAGGTTAAAAATTTAACGGTACATATTGAGACGGAGTTGGGAACCGTGGAGGCTGTGCGCGACGTGAGCCTGACACTGCACGAGGGAGAGATTCTGGCGATTGTGGGGGAGTCCGGATGCGGAAAGAGCATGCTGTGCCGCTCCGTCATGAAGCTTCTTCCGGAGAAAGCACAGATAAAAAGCGGGAGCATCTGCGCCGCAGGGACGGATATCACTGCCTGCCCGGAGCGCGAGATGGCCCGCCTGCGGGGCAGTCTCTTTTCCATCATTCTTCAGAATCCGATGAGCGCGCTGAACCCTGCAATGACGGTGGGGGCGCAGATTGCGGAGGCAGTCCGCATTCATAACCGGGGACTGCGCAAAGCGGCGGTTCATAACCGGGTGCTCGAGCTGATGGAGCTGGTGGGCATTGAACATCCCGGGGAGCGCTTCGGGCTGTATCCCCATCAGTTCTCCGGGGGCATGCTGCAGAGGTGTGTTCTGGCGATGGCGCTGGCGGGAGAGCCGAAAATCATTCTGGCAGACGAGCCGACCACGGCGCTGGACGTGACCATTCAGGCGCAGATCCTCGATCTTTTGGACGACATCCGGCGCAGACAAAATACCGCTGTGATTCTGGTATCCCACGATCTGGGCGTGGTTGCACGGGCGGCGGACCGCGTCGCCGTGATGTATGCCGGAAAGATTGTGGAAATCGGAACGGCGGAGGAAATATTTTATGACAGCAGGCATCCCTACACATGGGGGCTTCTGCAGGCGCTTCCCGCTTACGCAAAAGGAAAAAAGAGCCTGCATGTCATTCCGGGAATGCCGCCGACGCTGATCGATCCTCCTGCGGGAGATGCGTTTGCCTGCCGCAACAGGTACGCTTTGGCAATTGATTATGAGAAGGAGCCGCCGATGTTTCGGGTCAGCGATACGCACTATGCGGCGACATGGCTGTTGGATTCGCGGGCACCGCAGATTCTGCGTCCGGTCGGAGGTATGCCATGACTGAGAATGTGGTAGAGGTGCAGCAGTTGTCCGTGCTGTTTCACGTCACAAAGAAAACAAGGATTACGGCCGTCGATGATCTCTCTTTTCAGATTCGACGCGGAGAGATCTTTGGGCTGGTCGGGGAGTCCGGCTCCGGGAAATCCACGGTTGCACGCAGCGTAATGAATCTGGTAAAGCCGACCTCCGGACGGATCCTGTATGATGGAATCGACATCTGTGACCGGGCGCAGCGCCGGGCGAACCGACGGCGTCTGGAAGCGGAGCGCCAGCTCATTTTTCAGGACTCCGCGTCCAGCCTCAATCCGCGCATGAAAGTGGCGGATATCATTGCGGAGCCGATGGCGGTTCACCGGATCAAGCCGCCGAGGGGAAGCCTGCTGGCGGAGGCGGCGTTTCAGCTCAGCTATGTGGGTATGGACGAGCGATATCTGGACAAATATCCGTCGGAGCTCTCCGGCGGTCAGCGGCAGCGCGTGGCAATTGCCCGGGCGCTCACAATGGAGCCGAAGCTGCTCGTGGCGGATGAGCCGGTGGCCTCGCTGGATGTGTCGATTCAGGCTCAGATCATTAATCTGTTCCGGCATCTCAGGGATGAGCACGGATTTTCGTTTTTGTTTATCGCGCACGATCTGGCACTGGTGGAGCATCTCTGCGACCGCGTGGGCGTGATGTACCGCGGAAAGCTGGTGGAGCTCGCCGCCACGGAGGACTTGTTTCGGAATCCCACACATCCCTACACTAAGGAGCTATTGTCTGCAATTCCGATTCCGGATCCGGCTTTGGAGCATAGGAGAAAGCTTGAGGGCTTGACATGAGAAGAAAAACACGTAAAATGGTCTATTATTTAAAGAAAACGCTGGTCTTTCTCCTCAGTGTATGGATCCTTTCCGTCGCGGTATTTATTCTCGCCCGCCTGACACCCGCGGACCCTCTGCAATCCTATTACGGCGAGCGCGTGGAGAAGATGAGCCGGGAGGAAAAAGAGCTTGCGCGGGGCAAACTGGGGCTGAACGACCCGATTCACGTTCAGTATGCCCGCTGGGCGGCACATGCCCTTCGGGGAGATTTCGGGATTTCTTATAAATACCGGCAGAATGTGACGGAGGTAATCCGCCTGCGAATCGGAAACACAATGCTTCTGGGCGGTCTTGGGTTTGTGCTGACCTTTGCCGGGGCGATGGGGCTGGGGCTTCTCTGCGTATGGTTCGAGGGCCGCTGGATTGACCGCATCTTCTGTAAGCTGGGAACGCTGGTGAGCTGTATACCGGAATTCTGGCTTTCCCTTGTGCTGATTCTGATTTTCTGCGTCACTCTGCACTGGCTGCCCGGAAGCGGCGCGTATTCGGTCGGCAGCGCGCACGATCCGGCTGACCGCGCCCTGCATTTAATTCTTCCGATGGTGGTGGTATTGTCAGGACATCTGTGGTATTATGCATACATGATCCGCAACCGCCTTTTGGAGGAGGTGCGGGCGGACTATGTCCTTTTGGCGAGGGCAAAGGGTCTGACCAGAGGACAGATTTTGTTCCGGCACTGCCTGAGAAACAGCCTGCCCTCCTACATCAGTCTCATGGCGGTATCGGTGCCGCATGTGCTGGGCGGGACCTATGTTGTGGAGACGGTGTTCGCCTATCCGGGGATTGGAACCCTCGCCTACGAGAGCGCCCGCTATGCGGATTACAATATGTTGATGGTGCTGTGTCTGCTGACCGGGGTGACGGTGATTTTCTGCAGCATGATCGGGCAGATTGTGAGCGAGCGCATGGACCCGCGTGTCAGGGGCGGCGAGGAGCTTGAGACATCGGAGGTGGCAAGGATATGACGGAGAAGGAACTGTTTTCAGTCGTTGGAATCCGAGACGGGCAGGCCGCTGTTTCCTCCGGAAAAAAGGCGCGCAAAGCCATGCCGTACCTCTCACTTTTTTTGCTGGCCGTCATTTTGCTGGGATGCCTCTTTGCAGAGCTTATCATGACAAGAGATCCGTCTTATCTGGATCTGGCAAATTCCACGCAAGGACCGAGCACGGAGTTTCTCTTTGGAACCGACACGCTGGGACGGGATATTTTCTCCTGCATCTGGTATGGCGGACGGATTTCGCTGTTGATCGGGTTTCTTGCGACGCTTTTGTCCACGCTGATTGCCGTGGTGTACGGATCCTTGAGCGGCGTGGCTCCGGCGTGGCTGGACGCACTTTTGATGCGGCTGGACGAAATTTTTTTGAGTGTTCCGTCCCTTTTGGTGGTTATTTTTGTGCAGGCGGCTCTGGGAAAAAACGGGATCTGGTCTGTCTCCGTGGCAATCGGCATCACAACCTGGTGCGGGATTGCAAAGGTGGTGCGCACGGAGGTGCGGCAGCTTCGCGACAGCGGGTATGTGGTGGCGGCAAAGCTTATGGGAGGCGGTTTTTTTCACATTCTGCACAGACATCTTGCGCCAAATTTTATCTCCTCCATTTTGTTCATGGTGGTGATGAATGTGCGCTCGGCGATTGTAATGGAATCGACGCTGAGCTTTATGGGAATGGGGCTGCCGTTAGAGACGGTGTCGTGGGGGAGCATGCTCTCGCTGGCGGAAAACGCAATGCTGACGGGGGCATGGTGGATCATCCTTATTCCCGGACTATTTCTGGTGACTGTTCTGATGTGCCTCACCAATCTTGGAGGCTGGCTGCAGAGCAGGTTGAGGCGCTGAGAGGAAACCTTTGATTGTATGAAAAAATATCTTGTCTGTGAACACAAAAACATATTTATTTTGCTGATGACCGGCGCCGGGATGATGGGAGCCTACACGTTTAACGTGCGGGGCGGAGTATTCTGCAATGCGCAGACTGCCAATATTGTCATGATGGGGATTGCGCTGGGAAACGGAAAGCTTTCGGACGGACTGTATTATCTGATCCCGATTGCGGCGTACTGCCTGGGGGCGTTTGTCTCCGAGGCGCTCCCGTCCGCGGTAAAAAAGCTCGGGCTGTTTCGATGGGATACCTGTCTGGTGGCGTTTGAGATGCTGGTTCTGTTTATCATCGGATTTATTCCGCTGGAGCTTCCGCATCAGATTGTGCAGGTGACAATCAACTTCATTGCGTCGATGCAGTACAATACCTTTCGTCAGGCGGAGGGAATCCCGATGGCGACAACCTTTTGCACTAACCATGTGAGACAGGTGGGGGTTGCGCTGGCAAAGCTTTTGTGCAAGCATGACACGGAGGCGGTTAAGCGCGGCTGGTCGCACGCGCAGATGCTGCTCGGGTTTCTGTGCGGCGGCATGTTGTTGACTCTGGTCTGCAGGTTTTTTCCGAGGCAGTCGATCTGGGTTGCGCTCCTGCCGCTGGCGGCGGTGCTGTTTCAGCTTGCGTATGCGGATATTGTGCTTGAGCGCGGCCGGCTTGACCAGACACCCGGGGGTCATTGAATTTGCTTTGGAAAAAAGAGGATTTGCCATATACGAAACGAGAGCTTTGTGATATAATGAATTCATCATTGGAGTGATCTTGCGAGGACATAAGAGATGAAAGTTTTATTTCAGGGAGACAGTATCACCGACGCCGGGAGAGATTGGAACAATATGCATGATCTGGGCTGGGGTTATCCCCGCTACGCGGCGGAGGCGATTAAAAACCGGCATCCGGGCACGGAGTTTGAGTTTATCAACCTCGGCATCAGCGGAAACGAGGCGCAGCATCTGCGCGAGAGATGGCAGGCGGACTGCATTGATCTTCAGCCCGACCTTGTATCCATTCTGGTGGGCGTAAACGATACCTGGCATTACGCAGAGGATCGGAATTGGATGCCGAACGAGTATTTTGAGGAGTGCTACCGCCACATCCTGACGGAGATTAGGACAAAGACGAGCGCAAAAATCATGATGCTGGAGCAGTATCTGCTCCCCGTTTATGACAAGGAATTTTTCCGCGTGGATTTGGATCCGAAGATTCAGATCACGCGCAAACTGGCGCGGGAGTTTGCTGATGTCTTTGTTCCGCTGGACGGCATCTTTGCCGCGCACTGCATTGGGGAGAAGCCCACGGCGTGGTCGGAGGACGGAGTTCACCCCAACGAGGCGGGGGCGAGACTGATTGCGGATTACTATGTTGCAGCGTTTGAGAAAATATGGAGATAAAAAGACATGTATACAAATGACGGTATCTATCTGGGACTTTCAAGTGACGGGACGCGGCTGAATATGCCGCTGAAGATGGCAAATCGGCACGGACTGATCGCCGGCGCGAGCGGAACCGGAAAAACCATCACCATGAAGGTGATGGCGGAATCCTTTTCCGACGCGGGAGTGCCGGTGTTTCTGTGCGACGTAAAGGGTGACGTGTGCGGGATCTGCCAGGAGGGCGAGAAGAGTGACAGCATGGAGAAGCGCATCGACAAGTTTGGCATTCGGGACTCTTTTACGTACAGGGCATATCCGGTGACCTTCTGGGATATTTATCAGGAGTTCGGACATCCCGTGCGGACGACGATCTCAGACATGGGGCCGGAGCTCTTGTCCCGCATTCTCGGTCTCACGGAGGCGCAGCAGGGTGTGTTAAACATTATCTTCCGCATTGCGGACGACAAAGGCTTGCTGCTTCTGGACATGAAGGATCTGCGCGCGCTGTTGGGCTATGTCGGGGAGCATAAGGACGAGTACAAAACGACTTACGGGAATATTTCCCCGCAGTCTCTGGGCGGCATTCTGCGCGCCCTGCTTCCACTGGAAAATGAGGGCGGCACGCTCTTTTTCGGAGAGCCCGATCTTGACATTATGGATTGGATCAGGACGGCAGAGGATGGCAGAGGAATGGTCAATGTTCTAAACTGCGTCCGTCTGGTGCAGAATCCGACGCTGTACGGCACCTTTATGCTGTGGATGCTCTCGGAGCTTTTTGAGAAGCTGCCGGAGGCGGGCGATCCGGAAAAACCGAAGCTGGTCTTTTTCTTTGACGAGGCGCACATGCTGTTTTCCGGTTCCTCCAAGACTCTGGTGCAGAAGATTGAGCAGGTGGTAAAGCTGATCCGCTCAAAGGGAGTCGGCATTTACTTTGTCACACAGAGTCCGAGCGATATCCCGGATCCCGTGCTTGCGCAGCTCTCGAACCGCGTGCAGCACGCTCTGCGGGCATACACACCGGCTGAGCAGAAGGCTGTCCGGGCGGCGGCGGAGTCGTTCCGTGAGAATCCTGCCTTCAAAACGGCTGATGTCATTATGGAGCTGGGAGTGGGACATGCGCTGGTGTCTGTCTTGGACGAGAGCGGTGTGCCCGGCATGGTTCAGCAGACCGCCATTATCTGTCCCCAGAGCCTGATGGCTCCCGCCGACGAGGCGCATCGCAAGGCATCTCTCGATTCTGACCGCATGAGCAAATACGATCAGAGCGTGGACAACGAATCCGCCTATGAGATGATTGAGGAGCAGAGGCAGGCGGACGAGGAGGCCGCAAAGCTCGCGGCGGAGCGGGAGGCGTTTGAGAAGGAGAAGGCGGCCTTCGAAGCGAAGAAGGCGAAAGAGGAGGAGGCCGCGCAAAAGAAAGCCCAGAAGGCAAAGGAAGACGCTGAGAAAAAGCGTGACCGGGCAGCAGAGCGTCGTAAGTCACAGATTGAGCGCCAGCTCATTAACGCGACCTCGCAGGTCATAAAGCGGGGCATTATGGGAACTCTGTTTGGAGGAAAATAATACTGAATATAAGAGAAGCACACGGGATCGGGGTCATATAGCGGCCGCGATCCTTTTTTATCAAAAAATATGTAAGAACTTGAAGCATTTCCTGTCTTATAAGATGAAGGGACCTTTAGAATGCCGAAAGGAGGAATTGCCATGGAAGACAGCCAAATCGTAGAGCTCTACTGGCAGAAAAACGCGGATGCAATCGCAGAGACGAACCGTAAGTACGGCGCTTACTGTTTCACAATAGCAAATAACATCCTGCATAGCAGGGAGGACTCGGAGGAGTGTGTGAATGATACCTGGCTGAACGCCTGGAACGCAATACCTCCCCAAAAACCCGGCAATCTCCAAATGTTTTTGGCGAAGATTACCCGCAATCTTTCGTGCAACCGTTTTCATGCCCGGGCGGCGGAAAAGCGAGGGGGAGGGGAGTTGGTGTATGTGCTGGACGAACTGGCCGAATGCCTTGCCAGTGAATCGGATGTGGAAAGCGCATATGAAGCCAAGGAACTGGGACAGAGCATCCGGCGCTTTGTGCGAAAGCTGCCGGAACGGGACGGCAATGTATTTGTGCGCCGGTATTTCTTCATCGAGCCTGTTGCCGCAATTGCGAAACGGTACGGTCTTACGAAAAACAATGTTACGGTAATCCTGAGCCGGACACGAAAGAAATTAAAAACTTATCTTGTGAAGGAGGGATATTTCAGTGAATAGAAAGGATTTATGCAGCAGCTTTGATCAAATCGATGACGATATTTTAGAGCGCAGTGAAGCTGCAGTAAAAAGCGGCAGGAAAACGGTATGGATGAAATGGGGTGCGGCTGCGGCGTGCCTCTGTCTGTGCCTGTCCGCGGTGATTGCCCAATCCTATCTCCGGGGCAGCAGGAATCCGGATGTGCCGCCGGTGGGGACGGATGCGCCGCCGGTGGAACCGGACAGACACCCGGGGAATCCGGAGAATGAAGGCAATTCCACGCTTTCCCTCAAGACGTCCGATACCTACGCCAATCTGGGGGAGCTGCTGGCATATCTGAGCAAACATGATGATCACAGAAGTGACAGGCAGGAAGGCGCGTCAAGCGGTGTGCCGGGAATTGCTTCCGATCAGGGAGACGGCCAGCTCGAGAGGAAGGAGCTGGTCGAAAACACGGGTGTCGCGGTCAGCACCACCGGAGAATATTCCTATCACATCGGGGAAGACGCGGTATATATTTCCCGACTGGACGGCGGACAAACCCAAAATGCCGGTAAAATTGACGGGGCGGCAGAGGGCATATTTATCTGCAGCAACAATTTGTTGGTCATTTCCCAGTACGCCTCCGGCGACGACCCTCTGAGCGAGGAAATAAGTACGTGCGTCAAAATCTATGATATAACAGTTCCTCAAAACCCTGTGTTACAGGACGAATATATTCAGGGAGGCCGGCTGTCTGCCTGCTGGATGTCCGGCGCAGCCCTGTACTTGGTTACCGGTGACGGAGTGTGTGCCTGCGGCTGGTCGAGGCTGAAGGATCCTGCAGAATATTATCCCTCCCTGATACAAAACGGTAAGCCTGTGGCATGGGGCGATGACGACATATCGATTCTGGGTGAGCCTACGCGCGTACAGTACGCCGCAATCACGGCCATCAACGGAAACAGCCGGGAGGTTATCAGCAAAAATGCGCTGTATGGAAACATATTGAAGCTGTTTTACGGGGCGGACTGGCTTGCCGCCACGGTGGCGGGAGAAACCGCGACAGCTCGGGAAAACCCCGTTGTTTACACCTTTGATCCGGAGTTGAAATTTGCCGGAAAAATCAATACTGCACAAATCATGAATGCACCGGAAAAAAATGTGTTGGAGGACTATGTTCCGCAGAACGGGAAATATCTTAGCATTGTCTCTGTTGCAAAGCACGATGGCATTTATCGTATGCTGGGAACCTATGCGTCGCTGGATGAAGCAGGAACGGCTTCGTATTTTATGGCCCTCACAGCTGATGCAGAAACAGGGGAGACCGGAAGCAAGCTGCTTGGAGCGGAGAGTTATCCAAATAGCATATTCACGGAGGTTCTGTGGGAGAAGGACCGCGCGGTGGCCTGCGTCGGCACAACGAAAATCGAAACAAGATTCCTTTTTGCGGAGTTTCATGGCTTGGAGGTAAGCTTCCATGAAAACGAGCTGACAGCCGATTATCTGGGAGGCCGGGTAGGGGTTAGCTACGGAAATCCCCTTGACCAATTCAGGACATTGATTCCCATGGGTAACGGCATTTATGTGCGTTACTCCAACTTTGCAGAGGGACCGGGAGGATTTGATGTGTTTGATTTTTCAGACAGCTCAGCGCCGCTGTGTCTTTACAGAGCCTCAAATTCCCTGAGCGGCGACGATGCGTTTGACTATGTCTGGTATGTCTACGATGAGCACACATTTGGCACATTGAAGGTACTGCTGGGAGCTGAGGATTATCTCAGAAATGTAAACCTTTCCTGGTGTGTTTATACAGTTGACACATCGGACGAAACGACAATTGCGCTCAAAAGCGAGACTTCTCTGGATAAAGAGATCAGGACATATATAGGCGCAGATGTACTTGGGTATGCAGTATTCCATGTTGGAAACGATGTGTATTATATCACCAGAGAGATGACCTCCGCGGCATTGCTTGACATTTAGCAGAAAATTAAGTATCCTTTTGCCCGAGGGAGGATCTGACAATGACAAAAGTAAATTTTTATGATGCAGTGGTGTTTGACATGGACGGGGTGATTTTTGATTCCGAGAGAGCCGTAATGGAGTGCTGGATCGAGCTTGCGGATAAATACGGAATTGAGAATATAGAGAAATCCTGTCTTGCATGTGCCGGCACGACGGCGCAGAGAACAAGGGAAATCATGCTGGAGACTTACGGAGCTGATTTTCCGTATGACGAATATGCAAAAGAGGCATCTGCCATGTATCATGAAAAATATGACGGCGGCAGACTTCCTGTGAAACCTGGTGTAGCCGAGCTCTTAACGTTCCTGAAGCAAAAAGGGAAGAAGATTGCTCTTGCATCTTCCACAAGAAGGCAGACGGTGATTGCCCAGCTTCGAGACGCAGGTCTGCTGGATTACTTTTCTGTTGTCATTGGCGGAGATATGGTGGAGAGAAGCAAACCCGCGCCGGATATATTTCTGAAGGCCTGTGAGGAACTGGGGGTGCGCCCCGAAAACGCATATGCAATCGAAGACTCTTATAACGGAATCAGAGCGGCGTATGCCGGAAATTTACGACCGCTCATGGTTCCGGATTTGCTTCCTGCAAATGATGAGATGACAGAGCTTTCGGATGCAGTTTTAGAGAATCTTATTGAGGTTATGCTATTTTTGCAAGAAGAGCAGGGACATCATTAGTTATTCAGCAACTCAGCAATATCTGCGAAGTTGATAAACAAGTCGTCATAGATATTGACTTTGATTGTGGAATCAGAGGGGGAAGATATTTCATTTAACTACTGTTTATATTTAG